>JBKDRW010000668.1:0-6075 GCA_046341255.1 Planctomycetota bacterium | reverse complement strand
AGACAGGAAAGTCCTGATCCAGATCCATTGTAGCCGGATCCTGCCCGTGCACCATTACGCCACTGTTGCGTGTTGCCCAGCCTGGTCCCTCAACGCATTGTTCGCCGACGAATCGATACTCCACGCGAAACCGATAGCTGGAAAACGAATCCTTATAAAACAAATGCCCGAAACGTTCACCATACGTGGCATAGCCTGGGCCGTCATATCGTACCTTCAGCAGGCCGTCCTCCACCCGAAAGGTGTTCTCAAAATTGTCCCCGAGTCGACAATGGCGGATTTTGGGCGTCCAGCCGGTCAGATCCTTTCCGTTGAACAACGAGACCCATTGACCGGTCGGGTAAGCACCGGAAGTTGCCTTCTTCTCATCCGCCCGAACCAATGAGCCGGCAGTGATGAACATCAGGATTGTCAACATGCGAAGATGAAAGACCATGAGATGCCTCTGAAGATCTGATGGAACAGAAAACCGTATCGACGGAGAATTCGTTGCTCGCTGCTTCGCGATTGTGGCAACACGACGAGTCGTTGTCGAATCAATCCACGATCGATCATCGGCGGCAGCGACGCAGTCGAAAAGCACCGTTTTCTTCCGCAATCTCAAGGAGCACATCCAGTAATCGTCCGCTCAATCGTGCCCGGTGGCGTTCCAGACCTTTCGGATTGGAACTGCGGTCGATATCCAGGAAGCTCTCCCGGCCAAGTCGATGGCCCGGAGCACGCCAGAAGGCCAGAAACATCGGAATATGAACTGCGCCACGGATCTTGATGCTGCCATCGATGTCTGTGCGAAGAATGATCTCGTCTTCCGTCACTTCAATCACGGCCTTCAGCGATTCACTTCGCAGGGCAGGCTCGGCATTTCGTTTCGCCTGAATCCCCGCCCACCGTTCCAGTTCTGAAACCTGCTCATTCATCAATTCAAATTGCAGGGCTGGAACAGACACCGCGTCGTCCGCGGCATCAGCGATCGCTTCCAGTAATTGGCGAAAGAGATCAATGTTGAATGTCGTATGCGCCTGCAACCGGCGATACTCGCTGAGCACCGAAGACAACGGCCTGAGCCTCTCAACGACGGACGAAAAACCTGAGCGAGGGACAATCCATCGGGTCAATCCCTTCTCATCCTGAGACGACACAACAGCATGATCCCGAAGCCAGTCCAGAGCCTGCCTCAGATCCTTCGCCATCAGTCCAGGATGATCGACCCATGACTGAGCCTGAAGTTTATAGTCTCGACGCGACATGCCGCTGTTCTTGATTTCTTCGGGAATCCGGATCAGGCCCACGCGGTCCGATCCGTCTCGGTGCATGTCGCCTGCCATATCGTATCGGCTCACGAAAGATTCGGTAGCCACGCCCCAAATAACGTCCGAATGACTCGCGAAGAGCACATCGACAACCATCACACGCGGTCTGAATTCGAGGCGTCATCGCAGTCTTCGAGACACTCGAAACGCAGATCCGCGAAATTCGGGACCCGTTCGGCCCTGCACTCAGCGCGTCATTATCCCGGGCTTTTCGATCACCACAAAGACCACAGGTGCCTGCATTCCTGCCTTAAAGCAGAGGCAGAGACAGCCGCATCAATCAGGAGGCCGCCATCACAAACCGGGCGGCCAGTCCCCATCCTGTGCATTGAATTCCGGCGAACCCGGGGGCGTCTCGGGCGGGGGTGGAGGATTTCGCAGTCGCTGCTGAAACTGCTGATATGAATGATTCAGAGAATCGAGCAGTCGGCGGGCATTGACGGTTGCCATAAACACTCGCTGGGAGACAGCGGAACGAGGATAAAACGTGGTGATGAAATCAAACGAAAACTCGCTTGGCGAATGCCCGATCATCACCGCGTTGGCATATGCTCCCGATTGAACATCATCTGACAGCTTCAGAGTTTCGTACAACTCCTGCGCGGATTGCCGCTGCTGTTGTCCCTGATTCGGGATGACCGGCATCTGAATGTCGCCAAATCGTTCCTGGTACCTCTGAATGTTGTCCTGCAACGCCATGATGAACTGGTTGACCACGGCTGGTGGCATCACAATTCGAGCCACGACCTGCTGCGGCTGTTGCATGCGCAGGAGGAAGTCCACGATGAACTCATGCTGACCCTGCAAAACCACCGCACCGGTCGTAAACACACCTCTGGCGACGTGCGAAGGCACCAGCGCACCGATATGGGAATGACGGATCTCCTGGCTCTGAGGACCGTCATCTGGATTTGAGCTGTCCGGTGGATTCGTTTCAGACATTGCAGAACCATGGGTCTGAGGTTCAGATGAAGGCGAGACTGTCGAGTAATCCGTCGCCCTTTGAATGCATGAAAGCCCGGTTCAGACAACCTGAGCCGGGCTTTGGACAACTTGTGACACGGAGCGGTCGATCAGCCACCCTGTGGAGGCATCTTCACTCGCTTACGAACGTCGGTTTCCAGAACACCGAACGCCTGCTCGTGTCGCTGCAGAGCCATCGACAAAGCGCTCCAGAGACGCTTGGCGGTGAAGTGGTTCAGAATGATTCGCTGAGTCACCTTGACTTCAACTTTGCCCGTTGCGTACGGGGTCGGGTTCAGACCAAGATCGAGAATCAGTTCTTCGGGAGTGCTTGAGACTCGGCAGAAATTGGCATATCCGGCGTTGGCGTTGGCATCGCTGACCACGACTTCCTGAACCTGCTGTCCTTCGGGGCCACGAGCCTCTTCCTGATTATTTTCGCTCACGTGCTGTTCCTCCTGAATTACAAAAAGACTGATTTCTGAATGTCCGACCTTGGAGCGATCAGCCCCAAAACGCGGCAGATCGCGGACTTATAGCATTGATGAAAGTTTGCAGCAACGGGCGGTTGAGCCGAAATTCTGGTGCCGTTTCACCTCTGAGCCCGGTCGTGATCATCCGGGTGAATCGACTCCGCCGGTTCTGATTGGATTGATCCGGACGTGCGAGCATGAGACGTTGTTCCCAAGTGAAATCTCACAGGATCTGGCTGGTTGACTGTCCTCGTGTCTTGCCGTAGAGTCTGAATTCTGGAATTTTCGTGAAAAGACTTGTGAATTCGCCGCCGGCAGTGCAGTCGACCGAGGTGATCTGGCAGGTGCACATTAACGAAGTTTTCTTCGGGTCGCCACGGTGGCGACATATCGCGAAGTGTCGTTATCGACGGAAAGTTGTTTTGAATCTTGTCGGAATCCACCTTTGAATCGCTGGGGCTGATGCCTCAAACCCTGCGGCAGCTTTCTCGAATCGGATTCGAGAAGCCCAGCCCGATCCAGACCGCTTTTATTCCCGTAGCCCTGACTGGCAAGGATTGCATCGGGCAGGCTCGCACGGGTACCGGCAAGACGGCAGCCTTCATGTTGCCGTCGCTTGAGCAGATTGATCTGCAGTGCAGCCATGTTCAGGTTCTTGTGCTGGCACCCACTCGAGAACTCGGCGAACAGGTTTATGCCGAATCGCAAAAACTGGCCTTCAGCTCCAAAATCCGATTCGCTCTTGCGGTCGGTGGTCGACCCATTCACCGACAGATCGCGGACCTTGGAAACGGCGCTCATGTCGTTGTCGGCACTCCGGGCCGTGTGATCGACCTGCTGCGTCGCCAGATGCTCAAACTGCAGGACCTCGCCATCGTCGTGCTCGACGAAGCGGACCGTATGCTGGACATTGGCTTTCGTCCGGATATCGAACGAATCCTGAAAGCGTGTCCGACCGATCGTCAGACACTGCTGTTATCCGCCACGCTTCCGCCGCCCGTCGAACGACTTGCCCAGAAGTACATGAATCAGCCGGAGATGATCGATCTGTCGGAAGACCGTGTGGTCGTGGACACGATCGAACAGTTTTACATCACGGTAGATGAAGACCGAAAGGCGGCTTTACTGCTGCGTGTTCTGGCAAAGGAGAAGCCCGGCCAGGCCATCGTTTTCACCCGAACCAAACGCGGTGCCGACGCCCTGTATCAGCGATTCATGAGGCGTCTGAAATCCAATCGAATTGCCGCGATTCACGGCGATCTGCCACAGCGCAAACGCGACTCAGTGATTAAAGCGCTTCGGGCGGGCGAGATCCGGCTGCTGATTGCAACAGACGTCGTTGGTCGTGGGATCGATGTCAGCGGGATCTCACATATTATCAACTACGATATTCCCGAATATTGTGATGACTACGTTCACCGTGTCGGGCGAACCGGGCGACTTTCCTCAGATCAGAACGGTCGAGCCATCACTTTCGTGACCCAGGCTCAGGGCGGCGAACTGACAAACATCGAAATGCGAATCAACAAAGTGCTGCCCGAATACCTGGTCGAAGGTTTTGAAGCGTTTCGAACTCGTGAACGTCCCAAACGTGCGATTCGAAAATTCGGCAACTGACTTCGTCGTCGTGAGACAGGCAGCACCATTCCACATCAAACAATCGAGCTCAGAAGGAGTCCATGAACATGGCAGAATTGCGAAAAGGTGCGGTAACATTAAAAGGCGGCCCGGTTGATCTTGCCGGCGCTGCATTGACCGTTGGTTCCAGGGCACCAGAGTTTTCTCTCCAGGACAACGGGCTCGGCGAAGTGACACTCGGCAGCAGTGCCGGGAAGACTCGAATTATTGCAACCATTCCGTCGCTGGACACATCGGTGTGTCACGCGGAAACAAAGAAGTTCAATGAGCAGGCCGCTTCTCTTACGAATGTGGAAGTTCTGGTGGTCAGCATGGATCTTCCCTTCGGCCAGAAACGCTGGTGCGGCGCAGAAGGCGTTGATCAGGTCAAGACCCTCAGTGCGCATCGTTGCTCGAAGTTTGGAGAAGACTACGGTGTACTGATCAAAGGAGGCCCACTGGACCGTTGCCTTTGCCGAGCTGTTTTCGTTGTTGATGGAGCCGGAATCATTCAGTACGCCGAGTACTGCAGCGAGATTGCCGAGCATCCGAATTACGACGCTGTGCTGGCCGCTGTAAAGTGAGAAACCCGGAAGATCCTGTATCTTCTGCATCCTGCACACCCTAAGATAGACGACGCCTCCTCACCCTACACCCGTGAGAGAGGCGTTTTCTATTGGGATTTTTCACAGACGTGTCTTTGGATCGCCGTTCTCCATACCTCTGCAGCTTTTGTTCAGAGCATTTGATGCGCCGCCCCTATCAAGGCTGGCGGCGCTGGATGTCGCTGATGCCGGTTCGTGAATTCAAGTGTCCGCATTGTTTCGAAGTCTTTCTGAAGCCGCCTGAGGCAATTGGCCGCCTGCCTCTGATCGGGGCCTTCTTCCGGCGGAGCCGTCTGAAGACGTCCAGACGCTTACCTGTTCGCGGTCGCTCCTCGTCCGGAACGATGCCCCGAAATCGTCGCGTTGCGAAAAGCCTGTCCGGGTTTGGACGCACAGTCACTCGCGCCGAACGGGCTGTCGTGGGCAGTCTGTTGCGAGTGATCCAGCTGTTGAATCCCGCCCGCTGGACATTCGGGTCTTCTCGACGATCCCGAGGCGACGCCAGCCGAACTCGCCAGCGTGATCGTTCAAACGACTGAAGGTAACTGGTCGACGTCGCGGGTCAGACTGAAATCCGGATCGCTGATCCGGCATGGTCCGGTCTCGTCGGTCAATGCAATGGCGAATCCGCTGCGGTCTGAGTACCGCGGGAAAATACAGATCGAATTCGGGCCGGGTTGATGCCACAGAGATGCAGTACGCAGCGAGCAATCTCTTTCCAGCCTCGGATACTGTATGGTCGATGCAGAATCGATCGAAAATACCAGTCAAGAGCCTTGCGATCATCCTTCTCCGCCACAAACCAGGCTGATGTCTGCCATGCTCTTGCCATGACCTTCTGTCGAAACGATATCGGCAGTTGAACGCCACGACTCGTCGACATTGCGGAGCGGACAACTCGAAGGCGATCCTGACATGTCCGGTCGTGATTTCGAGACCAGGAATCAGCACGCCACCGATAGGATGTCAGCGGTTTCTGTGTTCCGGCAAAGCGACTTCCTGCTGCCGACATCCGCAGCCAGAGATCCCAGTCGCAGGTGGTCTTGAACGACTCATCGTAACCACCAACGGCCAGAACAGCACTTTTTCGAAGCAGAACTGACGAAT
>JBKDRW010000667.1:0-11601 GCA_046341255.1 Planctomycetota bacterium | reverse complement strand
GTGAAGGAGCCGAGTCGTATCGAGAACGAGATCGAGCCCCCGCCGCCGTTCGTCCAGAGGCTGGGAGCTCCGTCGAGGAAGGGGAATGCGGCGCAGACTTTCGTTGAACAGGTTTTGCAGACTCCTGCGGATTTTTTTTCTTCGCGTTCGAAAATGATGCCTGCGACGATGATCGAAGCGACGCGAGGCCGGCTGTCTCTGGCGACTCGGAGTGATTGGCCCCCGGAACTTCCGCTGGTTCTGCCTGCAGCAGGACAGCGGCACCGCATCTGGTGTTCGGGCATTTTGTTGTTCGTCCGAGGAATTTTTGCTCTACGCGAAAGCGAGATCCGCAAGCCGGACAACGACAGGTCGGTTTTGGTGAATGAAGGTTGCTCATAGGAAACCAGACCCATCCAGACCAGGCAGCACTCTCCAAAAATCTCAGGCTTTCATCAACTCGAATCAGGCGTGATGCCAGGGAAACCCAGCAGCAAAGAGATGCTCGGGACAGACCGTTGACAGACATGGGCAGTTCATCCCATACAGAGACTCTACCGCGCCGATCGACCCGTGACCACAGGTTCGCCGAGCTTGTCGTCCGGCTGAAATATCTTTTTCAAGGATCTCAGGCAGAAAACGAGCAATTGGCGTGTTTTTCAACAGTTGTTTGATCCTGTCCCGTGGAAAAATCGCTGATTGGCTGATTTCAGACGGGCAGGAGGCGTGGGTGAGACAGCAGGGTAAAAGGGCAGGATGGTGGCAGGCCGGTTTATTGTAAGAGACAACAGCTCAACGTCACAGACTCCCCGTGCGAACAAAACACGGCAGAGTGACTTGGTCCTGAAGAAATTTCATTCTTGCTGTTGGACTGACGAAGTCCATGGTTTCAGCGATCCAGGAGGTAACAACAGGCAACGTGACTTCAGATCATAGAAAGCAACCTTCGAGAACTCAGTGCGTCTTCCGTTCAAATTCTGCACATACCAGTTTCGGGAGGGCATTTTGCGGGCAGGATTTGCTTCAACGAAAAAAGCCGCTGAAACATTTCGTCTCAGCGGCCTTCTGTTCACTACCGGAGGTGGGACTCGAACCCACACAAGGTTTTACCCTTATCGGATTTTGAATCCGACGCGTCTGCCATTTCGCCACTCCGGCGGTTTTAAACACAAGATCTCAGCCTCGCCGGTCACTGAAAATCAGACACTAACCGACCGCCATGAGGTTCGCAAGGCGTCCAGCTTTGTGCACCTGTTTTTTTCCGCTGTTGGTCGTTCCAGCCTCCCCGAACGGCAAGGAACCGTGAGCGGGAACATTCAGTAAAAACGGTATCATGAAACAGAACGAGCCCGACGACTCTGTCAGGCTCGAACTAAAACTTCAGTATCAGAGAGACGCACTACTCTCTGGTGGCCAGCGCCAGCATCTTTCGAGCTTTCTCAAGCTTTCGAGCGGCCTGTGAAAACTCATCATCGGACTTCGCCTTGATCGCCTTCGCTTCAGCCAGACTTGATGCTGCAGATTTGCGACTGAGTTCACTGACCGGAGTTGCCGCGTTTGTCAGAACCGAAACCACAGATCCTTTGACCTGTACGAATCCACCGTCAATAAAAAACGATTCCGTCTGCCCGGAGGCATCAACCAGACGCAACTCGCCAAGCCCCAGGCGTCCAACAAGCGGAGCTCGACCTGGATAGAATCCGGCTGAACCATCGAATAAAGGAACTCGGATCGACGCAATGGGCTTGTCGAACAGAGTCCGCTCGGGAGTTACAAGCACTACGCTGAGATCAGCCATTTCAGAACCACTTCACATAAATTCGTCGGTTGTTGAAGTGACGAATGTTGTCTGTTCGAGCAACTCGCTCAGAAGTCAACCTGACCGCCAGAACATCAGCCCTGCTGCATCTTTTTGAACTGCTCTTCTGCTTCTTCGATCGCACCGACGTACATGAAGGCTGCTTCCGGCAGATGGTCCCATTTGCCATCGCAGATTTCCTCGAAGCTGCGAATGGTATCCGCCAGCGGAGTAATCTTACCCTGTTTGCCGGTGAACACTTCTGCCACAAGGAACGGTTGAGACAGGAAGCGTTCAATACGACGTGCACGATGCACAACCATCTTGTCTTCTTCGCTGAGTTCGTCAACACCCAGAATGGCGATAATATCCTGCAATTCACGATAACGCTGCAGTGTGCGCTGTACTCGACGAGCCACGTCGTAGTGGCGCTGGCCGACGTACTGTGGGTCGAGAATTCGGCTGGAAGACGCGAGCGGGTCGATTGCCGGATAGATACCCTTTTCCGAAATACGTCGTTCCAGATAGATAAACGCATCGAGGTGAGCGAACGCAGTCGCAGGAGCCGGGTCTGTCGGGTCGTCCGCAGGCACATAAACAGCCTGAACGGAAGTGATGGCTCCGTTTTTTGTCGAGGTGATTCGCTCCTGAAGCTGTCCGAGTTCAGTACCAAGGGTTGGCTGGTAACCTACCGCCGAAGGCATACGTCCAAGCAGTGCCGACACTTCAGAACCAGCCTGCGAGAATCGGAAAATGTTATCCACGAACAGCAGTGTGTCGGAACCGGTTGCATCACGGAACCACTCGGCCATCGTCAAAGCCGACAACGCGACTCGCAGACGGGCTCCTGGTGGTTCGTTCATCTGTCCAAACACCATGCAGGTCTGTTCAATCACGTGACGACCGGTCTTGCCGATCTCCGTTTCCTGCATTTCCAGCCAAAGGTCATTCCCTTCGCGAGTTCGTTCGCCCACTCCGGCAAAGACGGAGTAGCCACCGTGTGCCGAGGCGATACGAGCGATCATCTCAGTCAGAATCACGGTCTTGCCGAGACCGGCTCCCCCGAACAGACCTGCCTTACCACCGCGGACGAACGGTGTGAGAAGGTCAACGACCTTAATTCCCGTTTCGAAAACCTCTGTTTTGGCAGACAGATTTTCCAGCAGCGGCGGCTGACGATGGATTGGCCAACGTTCTTCGTGAGGCACGTCGCCGCGACCGTCAATCGCATCGCCGAGCACGTTGAAGACTCGCCCAAGAGTTCCCTTGCCGACCGGCACTGACAGCGGCTTGCCGGTGTCAACGACCTTCATGCCGCGACGCATCCCGTCCGTGCTGCCCAGTGCCACGCATCGAACTCGCCCGGCACCGAGGTGCTGTTGAACTTCGCCGGTCACCTTCACATGGTTACCCTTGATCGTTTCTTCGATCGTGAGGGCGTTGTAAATTTCCGGCAGATGGCCTTCAGGAAACTCGGCGTCAAACGTCGAGCCAATCACCTGAGACACCCTACCTTCAGCCGTTGCTGTACTCATGGGTCATTCGTCCGCGAACTATTGAGACTTACCGGGTGATTTCAAATGTCAGATCTGAAATCTCAAATCAATTCCAATTGACGGATCAAACAGCCGCAGCCAACCCGCCCGATGTGATTCACTATTCCAGTGCTGCTGCACCACCGATGATTTCCGCCAGTTCGGATGTAATCCCTGCCTGACGTGCTCGGTTGTACTGCTGCTTAAGGTTGCCGGCCATCTCGTCGGCATTCTCCGTTGCACCCTTCATCGCGACCATACGAGCGATTTGCTCACTCACCGCCGCATCGAGGAAGCATTTGAACAATTTCGCTCGGAATGCTGCCGGAACAATCTCCGACAGAATTTCCTGGGCAGATGGCAGAAATTCATAGTCAACTGCCGCGCCGGACTTCTCTTCCGCAGCACCAAGGCTGGCAATCGGAAGGATGGATTCCACCACAGCAAACTGTTTTGAAGAACTCACAAACTTCGTGTAAGCCACGTCGAGGCGATCAATCCGACCAGCGATGTAATCCTCAACGTAACGAGATGCCAGAACTTCGACTTCAGTAAACTTCGGCTGATCTTCGAAGTGCATATAGCTGTGAGCGATGGCGACTTTCTGAAAATTCAGGAACTTGATGCCTCGCTTGCCTGAAACTTCCAGAGAACACTCGACGCCGCTCTCCTTCAGAGACCTCACATGTGCGATTGTCTGACGAAGTACTGAGGCGTTGTATCCGCCGCAAAGACCTCGATTCGACGTGAGCACAAGAAGCACAGCCTTCTTTTCCTGAGTTCGTCGCTCAAGCAGAGGGTGCGAAAACTTCAGATTCGCTCGGCCAAGATCACCAACAATCTCAGAAATTTTCCGCGTGTACTCTGCCGCTTCCGCCGCGCGATCCATTGCCTTCTTGAAACGACTGGTCGCGATCAGCTCCATCGTGCGCGTAATCTTGCGGATATTGCGCACCGCTTTGAGCCGTTTGACAAGTAATCGTCGATTAGCCATGGATCAACCAAATCCCAACTGGGCGAACGGCAGGCTTTGAGCCTTCCGGAAATCATGAACCTCGGAAATCAACCCTGCGTGGCAATACGTGTGACGAAGGCCTCAAGAGCCTTCTTCAACATGCCCTCAATCTCATCCGTCAGCGCTGCTTCTGCGACCAGCTTGTCTCGCATGTCTGCATGTTCGGTTCGAATAAACTCGTGCAGCTTCTTTTCCGTTTCCTGAACTTTCGGAACCGGCACCTTGTCAAAGTATCCCTTGGTACCAGCGTAAATCGCAATCACCTGATCGGCGACATGCAATGGCTGGAACTGGGGCTGCTTCAGCAACTCCACCATGCGGTAACCGCGGTCGAGTTGTGCCTGAGTTGCCTTGTCGAGTTCCGTTCCGAGCTGGGCGAATGCCTCGAGTTCTCGAAACGCCGCGAGGTCGAGTCGCAGACTTCCCGCGATTTTCTTCATCGCCTTCGTCTGAGCATTTCCACCCACGCGGCTCACGGATACGCCGACGTTGATCGCCGGACGGATACCCTTCCAGAACAAGTCTGGCTCGAGATAGATCTGTCCATCCGTGATCGAAATCACATTCGTCGGAATGTACGCGGAAACTTCTCCTTCGAGTGTTTCAATGATCGGCAGAGCCGTCATTGATCCACCCCCCAGATCCTTGTTCAGCTTGACCGCCCGCTCCAGCAGGCGACTATGGCAATAGAAAACGTCACCAGGAAACGCTTCGCGTCCTGGCGGACGTCGCATCAGCAGAGACAACTGACGGTAGGCGACCGCCTGCTTGGAAAGGTCGTCATACACCACCAGCGTATGACCGCCCTTGTACATAAAGTGTTCGGCCATGGCCGCTCCGGCGTACGGAGCAATATACTGAAGCGGTGCCGGATCAGAACTGCTCGCAGCGACCACAATCGTATAGTCCAGAGCACCGTTTGCGCGGAGGATCTCCACGACTCCTGCGATGGACGATGCACGCTGACCGCAGGCAACGTAGACGCAGATCACGCCCGTGCCCTTCTGATTCAGAATCGTGTCGATGGCAACCGCGGTCTTCCCTGTCTTTCGGTCGCCAATGATCAGTTCTCGCTGACCTCGACCGATCGGTGTCATCGCGTCGACGGCCTTGATACCCGTCTGAAGCGGCTCTTTGACCGGCTGACGCTCTGCAACACCCGCTGCCAGCCATTCGACCGGACGCGCGTCGCTGGTCATCACGGGACCCTTGCCGTCGAGCGGATTGCCCAGCGGGTCGACCACACGGCCCAGCATGGCATCGCCGACCGGCACTGACAGAAGCTTGCCAGTCGATCGAACTTCATCACCCTCAGCAATTGCAAGGTAATCACCAAGGATCACCACGCCAACGCTGTTTTCCTCAAGGTTGAACGCAAACCCGCGAGTGCCATTGGAAAACTCCAGCATTTCGCCGGACATCACCGTCGACAATCCCGTACAGCGAGCGATCCCGTCACCGACTTCGATCACGCGACCAACTTCTGCGGTCTGAATCTGACCGCGAAAGTCTTCAATCTCCTTCTGGATGACTGAAGCGATCTCGTCCGCTTTGAATTTCATTGAAGGCTTTCTCCACCAGACGACCCTTGAGCTGTTTCAGCCGGGATCGCAGCGATGAATCGTAAACTGTATCACCCACCTGCAGGACCACGCCGCCAAGCAAAGACGGGTCGACCGTCTCCTGCAGTACCGGTTCAAATCCAAATGTTGTTTTCACATGCGATGCGATCTTCGATCGCGACGCTTCACTCAGCGGCTTCGCAGTTCGTACCTGAACACGACGCTTGCCAGCCGCCTCTTCCTGCAGACGTTCCAGAACGGAACGAACCTGAGGAAGCATGTCCATTCTTCCGTGACGCACGAGAACTCTGAGAAAGTTTGCGAAGTACTCAGACGATTTCGGCGCAATCACCCGATCGATGATCGACAGCTTGTCGTCCCGACCTAATGCATCCGTCAGCAGAAGTTGAGCGAAATCCGGATGACGATCCAGAACATCGTCAATCAGAGAATTCAACTCTTCTTCCGGCTGAGCCACACCGGCCGACTTCGCGGATGTCAAATAGGCCTGAGCATACATCGTCGCCACCGCCAGTGCACCGGGATCTTCCAGCACGCTGTCAGAACGAGTTGTTGAACGCACGTCAGACATGACAACCCTCAAACCGTCCGCAAGTGGACCGCCGAATCAAGTCGGCATCTTGAAACCCCGGGGAACACTCAGCGAGAAATCTCAGCCAATGCCTGGCTCACCAGACGATCCTGATCGTCGCTGTTCAGAGCACGCCCGAGAACGTGCTCTGTTGCGAGAACAACCTGAGAATTGATTTGAGTGAACACGTCAGCCAATGCTGAATCTTTTGCCTGACGAATTTCGTCTTTGGCACGTTCACGAATCAAACCAACTTCTTTCTGAGCATTCGCAATCAAATCCTGACTCGTTCGTTCCGCGTCTCGTCGAGCCTCTGCCACCATTGCGGCGACCGTCTGCTCAGCAGCCTTCAGTTTCTGATCGTATTCCGCAAGCATCGCTTCGGACTTGCGACGATTGTCTTCCGCGTCGCTGATGGCTTTCTGGATACCAGCCTCACGCTTGTCGAGCCCCTGAATCATCGGGCCCCAGGCAAACTTACCCAGAACAGCCACGAAGAGCAGAAACACGATCAGCGAGAAGAACGCCAGATCGTCCTTGAACTTGAGCGGGACGCTGGTGTCATGACCCGCATGACCGCCAGCGTGGGCAGTGTCAGAAGTTTCTGCAGCCTTGCTGGCTTCCGCAGCCATCAATTGCACAGACCCCCCAACAAGGACCAGGCCGCCAAGAAGGATCAGGCGGAGCAGATTCTTTGCAGATGTGCAGCACATGGAATTCGCCGACAGCAAACCAGGACAACGAAAGAAACACAACGAACGTCGACCACTAGGCAATCATGCACACGATCAGTGCAAAGAATGTTGCCCCTTCGATCAGAGCGGCAGCAACAATCATTGAGCCACGGATGTCGCCGGCAACTTCCGGTTGACGAGCCATGCTTTCAACGGCTGCGGCACCAATCTTGGCAATACCGAAGGCCGCACCCAGCATCACAATTCCAGCACCTGCAGCGCCGGTCAGATTGATCAGGGGTGCAGCTTCCTTCGCTCCGGCAGGTGTCCCTTCCTGTGCCATGGCAGGAATGCTGGTCAGGGCGATAGCAGCAACAACGAGGAAGAACTTCTTCAGGAACTGAGCCACAACAAAACTCCTCTTTCAAACAAACTCACACAAAGTGACGCCGCCTGTCTCGGGCGACGGGCGACACTCAATCACAGTCAAAAACCGCAGCTTTTCAGCAAGCAGCGAACAGTTTACTAATGCTTGTGAATCGCCCCGGCAATGAAAATCGTCGTCAGGAACGAAAACACATAGGCTTGCAGGAACGCCACAAACAATTCAAGACATCCGATGAACACCTGACCAAGAATACTGCCAGGCACCACCATGCCATAAATGACATCACTTCCGGAATGAGCAGCGACAGCGATAAAACCGAGGATCACACCAAGAACAGTATGACCACCCATGATGTTGGCAAAGAGTCGCACTGCAAGAACGCCGTGCTTGATGAAGAATCCGATCAGCTCAATGACGAACATCATCCCGCCGAGAACCATGCCTCCAGGTCCGGGGACTCCTGTGTCAGGAATCAGATTTCCAAAGAAACCCTTCACGCCCATCGCCTGTGCACCAAAAATAAACGTTGCCCCGAGAGCGGTCAAAGCCAATGCCCCCGTGACGTTGATCTCTCCGGTTGCTGACCCAAGAAAGGGAACCGCGCCGAGCAAATTGCAGAGCAGAATGTAGAAGAAACAACTCCAGACAAACGGAAGATACTTGTCTCCCGGATGCGCGTACGTCACTGACGCATGTCCTGCGTGCCCATGAGTCTCATGCCCATGGTGGTGATCATGGCCGTGGTCGTCATGATGATCGTGTGAGTGATCACCGATCGTCGGGCGGACCACTTCATCGCGAATGAACAGAGCAATCGACTCCCAGAAATTCCAGAATCGACCCTTCACAGGGTTTCCGCTTCGGATTCGAGTCGCGAGTCCACGAAAAATCAGCAGGCAGAGTAATAGAACCACAACCTGCAGTACCATGAATTTGGAAATGAACACTCCGGGCGCCTTCACGGTCCCCGCAAACGGCTGGGGAATCAGGATCTTGCCAACGAGACCTTGATTCACTTCGTCCAGCGACGGGTTGTCTGCGTGGAGAACGTTGTTGATTACCCACCACGGAACATCTTCGATCTTCTCATACCGATGCTCCGAAGTGACAAACTTCGGAACCTCAAAGTAGAGATAATCGCGAACGTGATGAAAATTGTCGCCGCCAGCCATTTTCGATTTGTCCGCCGACTCTCGAAGTGAAATCCCAGCCAGGCAACCGCCCAGAACACAACAGAAACTACTTCAACTACTTCCCCGAACGCATTGCTGCGTTCTTGCGAAGCAGACAAACCTCAACCGCCATCGCCAGCAGATAAAACAGAATCAGCCAGGCGAAAAAATCAACAAATCCAAGCTCGGGACGAAGCGATCGAATCGCAAGTGCGACACTAGCGACCGCCAGCAGCCGAACCATCGTCTGCACCATCATCACTGAGGCTTCGTCACGAAGAATCGAAACCCCTGACAGGCAAACAACAATCCATCCGGGAATCAGACATGAGACCGCCGCGAGAGACATCCAGCCAACCCCGGACATTCCACGAAAAGAATGAGCAGGGAAGAAGCACAGCCCCCAGCCAACCAGCATCACCAACGTCAGCAAAATCGCCGACTTCAGCTTCTGCCCCGGAGAAGACTCAGCCACGAGGATGTTGTTCCTTGTCGGCAGAACGCCGAACTCTTGCAGACAATTCCCGATCCAGCCGCCTCATCAGTTGTCGAAGAGACAGACCGGCCATCAGAAATCCAAGACAGGCCCCACAGATCATCAACACCGGGCTCAGGCCAGTTTTTCGGTCCAGCCAGAACCCCGCAAGCACCATCACTGCAGCGGAGATAGCAGCAGAGACGACCTCATGAACGGTGCGGTATGCCTGAGCAATTTGCCCCGCTCGCTGACGACGTTTCGACTCGGCCGGCAGATTTGAAGACAACAGAATGCCTTTCAGCCGGAGAGAAATCAAACGGATCCACAGAGGAAGGGGCGAGTCTAGGGGCGAGAGAAAACCGAGTCAAAGAGCCCCCCAGACGG
This sequence comes from Planctomycetota bacterium, assembly GCA_046341255.1. GTDB lineage: Bacteria > Planctomycetota > Planctomycetia > Planctomycetales > Planctomycetaceae > SXXK01. The sequence continues at coordinate 2,024 of JBKDRW010000667.1, read as the reverse complement.
ACCTGGCATTTCCCGGAAACGAGACGCTGTGGTCTTCACGCCAGCCTTCCGCAGATCTGGATCCAAACATCGTCAGAACTTATGACCTTCCTGAGGCCCATGCTGAGTCAGAGTCAAAATCTCCGGTCCATTCTCAGTCATCAGAATGGTATGTTCAAACTGGGCAGAGAGCGCACCGTCGATGGTTCGAACGGTCCATCGATCCTTCTTGTCAACGCGAGTCTTCCAACTCCCGATATTCAGCATCGGCTCGATGGTGAAGCAGGTTCCTGGCCGCAGCAGCATGCGATTTGACTGCAGTGTCGGGAAATGCGGAATCCCGGGTTCCTGATGAAAGTCGCGACCGATCCCGTGCCCCTGATACTCTCGCACGACCGAATAGCCATTCTTCTTTGCGAATGCTTCGATCGATCGGCCGATTTCCGTCACTGTGCAGCCAGGGCTGCAGGCTCGGATCCCGACAAACATGGAATCGAAGGTGGTCTGCACCAGCCGCTTTGCACTGGGGCTGACTTCGCCAATCATGAATGTCTCGGACTGGTCCCCGTACCATCCATCAACAATGGATGTGATATCGACATTAATGATATCCCCGTCTTTCAGGGGCCGGGTGTTGGGAATTCCGTGGCAAACGACTTCGTTAATGCTCGTGCAAATCGTCTTCGGGTATCCAAGATAACCAAGGCAGGCGGGTTTATGGCCATGGTCCATCGTGTATTCGTAAGCCAGTTTGTCCAACTGATCGGTCGAAGTTCCTGCTTTCACGTGCGGTCGCAGAAAGTCCATCAGTGAGGCGTTAAAGCGACCGGCCGCGCGCAGTCCCTCCCGCTCTTCCTCAAGAAGATACAGAGGAATGGTTTTTGTCTGGGTCGCCAAGGGAATCGACTTCTGAAGGGCCCGGGAAACTGGGGACCTCGATTATTGTTCCGGATCCCTTTCTGTCAACACGCCCGGCGATTTCCCCGGGAATTCGGGAGAATCTGCTCGATCGAAACGCCTGCTGGCCGGGTTTCATCGCAGTCTTCTCTTCGGTCCTGTTCGCGAACACCACCTCAAAACCGTCGCGACCAGACGACTCGGAGCATTTGCGAGGTCATTTTCCCTGTCGCCCCCGGATTTCCCGCCAAAACCGAGGGCGTTTGGTCCGGTGGTGTCAGACAATACCGCTGTGATGCGAAAAAGATGAGTTTCCGGGCCCTTTCATCGCGATGGCCGGTCCCGACTCGATCGCGCGGGCTTGTGCACACCGTGAGCCGACTCGGCCGCATCTTGTTGGAACGAACGATTGCGGAGCGTGTCTTCATCGTGTGGTCCTGCGGTTGAGCGGGGCTTCGGTGAAACGCCAACCGTTGACTCAGCACCGGGACCTTTGACTGTGTTCAGCTTCCTGCGCAACCAGCGACGTGAGAAAAAGACTCGGGGTGTTCATCTGACGTTCGCCCAGTCGCGGATGGGTCAGACCGTTTCACGGGCCGGTATGTTCCTGAAAAAACAGATCTGGATCTGGCCGATCATTGCAGTGGTGTGTCTGTCCATCATTCATGTCGGCGTTCGGAAAGCGATTTCCGCTACCATCGAAGACAACTTGTCATCACAGATGCAGGCATTGCTGAACGTAGAAGCTGCGATGCTTCAGACATGGTTTGAAGTGCAGGAATCAAATGCGCAAAGTGCGGCGAACAGTCTGAGAGTTCGCGAGATGGCTTATCAGCTGCTGCAGGACGAGCATGCTGATGGTTCCGCTCTTGTGAAGGCCGATCCAGATGCAGTCGCATCGTCGTCTTCTCCGGTCGTCTCTCGAGGCTCTCTCGCGGAGGTTCACGCGAATCTGCGGCATGAGCTCTCGCCAATCATGTCGTCTCATCAGTACATCGGCTACATCCTTGCCGACAAGGACCGACGCATTTGCTCTGCAACGTCTCCGGAGCTGCTGAATCGGGTGGATGTCCCGGAACTTGAGGGACTGTTTGTGAAGACATTGGAGGGTGAAACCTGTGTTGCCCCGCCGTTCCTCAGCGTCGATG
>JBKDRW010000666.1:0-2495 GCA_046341255.1 Planctomycetota bacterium | reverse complement strand
GTTCAACATCGGTCAGTCGCTGATCGGGTCCCTGGAACGGAAATGCCAGTCGTTTGTGATTGAAGCCCGGCAGGTGAAGAACTGTGGCGTGAAGATCGCGAACATGAACGCAATCGACAGTGGAATTGAAGGCGAACTCATCGCTTTCTCACAGCGTGACTCCGCCTTCGATGACGCTGACAGCCAGCCTCATCATGAACTCATTGGGGTGCTGATCAGTCTGTCGTTCCCACCCTGCACCATCGGCGTTCGACCAGACTCTCCGCCCCGGACAATCAGTGTGTCCTCGAGCGTTCGCTGCTGCTTCAGCTTCTGAATCCGTGCGGTACATGCCAAAATCTGGTGGTGACATCTTCAGTTCGGGATCATCACGGAACACTCGTTTCAGAAGTACATTCCGATGGGTATGCCACGGAACAACAGCGGCCCGGCCATCATGATGCGAAATGGTCCCATCAATTGTGTCGAGTCGCAGATTTGCTTTGCGATGGGTGTCATCGGCACCGTGGCATCCGAAACAATTCTCGGCCAGAAGGTGCCGGTATCACGCGAGTCGCGAAGTACGATGGTCCCATCAGCGGCCATGAACAGTCGCTGTTCAACTGGACGACGACAGTGCATAGAATGAAGAGTCGAAGAGTTCATCCGGAGTCGAATCGCGGAGTCCGAAGCAATCACAAAGCGGGTTGGCGACATGGCGTCGTCAAAAGCATGTCCACAGATCAGCAGGCGAGAGGCGTCTGGAACAGCGGGGATACGCATGATTTTGTCGCGGGCTGCCGAGAAAGTCGAATGGCTCTCGACCCTCGGTCTTGAATTCGTCGCACTGAAGATGACTTCTTGACATCGTTCCACTTCATGCTCCGGGTGCCCGGATCGGTGAGGAATCGGTCATCGGAATGACAAACCGACAGGATTCGACATCGTGACGATGAAAGCGAAAACGCGGAAAAACACTGCCAAAGATCCGAAAACGTTGCCTCGCCGAGGAACTTCTTGACTCAACTTGAGGGTTCCCCTAAACCTCGTCCACGCCGAAAAATCCTGAGTTTTGTCGACGAGACCCGTTTTCAACGCACTGTCTGAAATTTCAAAGGACCTTTTTGAGATGGCCGATCTGATCGCACCACATGGTGGATTGTCTGAACCTGTGTGCCGCACTGTTGCTGAAACAGAACAAGCGGCGTTTCTGGCGGAAGCCTCGACGTTGACCAAAGTCCCTGTTTCATCTGCTGACCTCTCCAGCGTCTATCGATTCGGCGATGGCACGCTCAGCCCTCTGACCGGACCGATGAACTCTGCTGTGTACAATCAGGTGCTCGACGAATGTTACGTTGTCAGCAACGGCGCGAAATATGCGTGGACGATTCCGATTGCGTTCCCCGTGACCGCCGACATGGCAAAGACGCTGAAGCCAGGCCAGAAGGTTGCTTTGACGAATCCGTCCGGCGAGATCGTGGCAACTCTGGAGCTCAACGATGTTTACGCATGGCCAAAGCTGAAGTACCTGAAGTCCGTTTATCTGACGGATCGGATCGATCATCCGGGTGCCGACATGATTATCAGGGGCGAAGCTGCCAACTCGCACCTGATCGGCGGTGAGATTCGCGTTCTGCCGCAGCCAAAGAATGCATCTTTCGGCAAATACGTTCTGACGCCTCGCGAAGTCCGCAGCTTCCTGGCTGCCAGGGGATGGGATGCGGTCGTTGCATTCCAGACTCGCAACCCCCTGCATCGTGCTCACGAGTACGCTCTGGTTCATGGTCTTGAAGTTCTGCTCCGCGAGGGCAGGAATGCCGGCGCATGCCTGAACCCGCTGATTGGAGAAGTGAAGGGCGACGACGTCAATGCAGAGATCCGCATGCAGACTTACGAAAAGCTGATCACGGATCGAGCCCTCGGAGATGGCGACAGTGATCAGTCCCTGTGGGGACCACGTGGCGAGTCTGTGCCGGATCGAGTCGTCCTGCTGGGTCTGGACATCAAGATGTTCTACGGTGGTCCGAAGGAAGCCGTGATGCACGGCATTTACCGTCAGAACATGGGTTACACGCATTTGATTATCGGTCGCAAGCACGCTGACGCGCCGTACGCCAACGGCGAGGCGATCTGGGGTGATTTCGACGCCCAGGAAATCTTCAGGAACCTCGGTGGTGACCTGAAGATCAAGACAATCAATGTGGGCTTCGCGGCCTACTACGAGTCTGTCGGACGCGTCGACCTGATGGAGCGTCATAAAGACGAGAAGCCATGGTCCATCAGCGGCAAGGATATCCGAGCGACTTTGCAGAAGGGCGAACTGGTTGATCCCCGTATCATGCGACCCAGCACCTCCCGCATTCTGGCTGAAGCGATGAAGGTCAGCTGATTGCGACATGGGAATCGCGATCGAATCTGAAACGCAGACAAGGCCCGGTCGGAGAAATCCTGCCGGGCCTTTTCGTTGTCTTGCGAGATCCGGCGGCGCGATCCGCGGCACGGGCAGTGCTCGATCG
>JBKDRW010000665.1:0-12868 GCA_046341255.1 Planctomycetota bacterium | reverse complement strand
GCAACAGCACCAATGATGGACACAACAACGGCCAGCACTCCCATCATGACCAGCCAGGAAGCCTGACTGCGAAATCGGCGACCTGCCTTCCGATTGGTCGCTGACATTGCCTTCCTGCCGGAGTCCGTATCGGATTGTTTTTGGGTCGAAGCGGATACTTCGTTTTCCGCGGCGGCAGCCGAACGAGACTTGTTTTTTTCCTGTCGACCCCAAGCGGACTCTGAACGACTCGACAACGATTCAAAATCGAAAGGATTCGGCGTGGCCGAAGATTCCGATTGACTTGTCTCCGGAACGGGCAATTGACCGACGTGGGGGATCGGCGCAGTGGAGCCGTGCGGCGGAACGGCAGAAGGCGACATCCCTGTCAGCGGATTTCCGACCACGTTCTGATGAGCCACCGAAAGTTCCGGCATGCCGCGAACCGGCGGCGACACTGGTGCCATCGGAGGAAACACGGGAGCATCATCCGGCACCCAGCGGGCTGAGGTGCCCATCAATGGTGCTGCAGGTAACACAGGAGCCGCCGGCAGAACGGGAACCTCGTCAGCAAGCTGCAGCGGAACCTCGTCCACAACCGGCATTGCGAGCACAAAACGATGAGAGCACCTCGGGCATTTCGCTCGCTTCCCGATGAAACTCTCATCCTGAACTTTCAGCAGAGAACCGCAAGACGGACATGGAATGGAAAGGGCGGCCATGGATCTGTTTCGACCAAACTGCAGAAAGATTGACAAAACTCAGCAACGCCGGCATTGAAGCTTCCGACATGCGGTCCAATGGTGGAAGTTTCGCATGATCTTTTGCTTCTCGCAATCCGACCATGCGAGACAATGTCACCGCCGAGGCCCGGTGACACGACTGGCTCTCACCCTTTGCATATTTCAGATGCTGATCTGGACGGAAGCTCTGCGGGACACCACTGTTCCTACGCAGACATATTCTGCTCTGCGTGTTCAATCGCAAACCCCAAACCGCCATTCCGAAGTTTCAATTCGGAAAAAAACGTCTGTCACCACCATGTGCAGAGACCGTGATGCCCCATTCACTCGAATGCACTCCTGCTTGTCCGCACGACGGGCGAAGGTTACGCTGCGCCGATTGAAGAGCCGCCGAATTGTCAGGCTGCTCGAATGCAACGGAGTCTTGTCCACCGCAGCCTGAAGATTCGTGAACACAAGCGATTGAGGCTATTCCTGAAGAAAGACACAGGCGGAGAATGTCACTCAGCCCTATTGACGATCAGAACTATAATCCGTTCGCCGCGCCGTCATCTCTGGATGTCGCCACCTCAGTCCCTGGGCAGGGCGGGCCTGAGGAGATTCGTCGAGAGTTGCTCAATCATGAAGCATCCATCCAATCGATCGGACTGCTGTATCTGCTTGGCTCAGTACTTCTGATCATCATTGGAATTGTTTCGGTCGCCACTGCACCGATGCCCCGGGCCCAGGCACGATCCTGGGAAATTGGAGCGATCGCGGGCGTCTTGATTGTGATGTTTGGCCTCCTGCAAGCCTTCGTCGGGATTGGTCTTCGACAACTCCGAGGTTGGACCAGAATCCCGGTCGGAATTGTTTCTGGAATCGGACTGCTGGGCTTTCCGGTGGGGACCTTCATCAACGGCTACATCCTGTATTTGATGTTCAGTCAGAAAGGCTCCCGGGTGCTATCACCCGAATACCAGGAGATCATCCGCCAGACACCGCACATCAGATATCGGACTCCGTTGCTCGTCAAGATTTTTGCATTCCTCCTGATCGTGATGCTGGCACTGGGTGTTTTCTCGCTGCTGTTCGCGTGATGGTCATGGCGCAACAGCTCGTCCGCCCCTCCAACAGATAGAAGTCGGATCAACAATCGCACGCGAGGATCTTGACTTCGCAAGTCATCGATTCTGCATCCGGGCACAGGACTTGCGGATCCCGGCAGTTCACCAGATGCAACCAGATGCAAGTTGTGAAAATGATCGCCATGCTTTGACTGGGGGGGACTTCTTCGCAGGTTTGTCGGAGTCACGGGAATCGCGGACTCGCTTGTCTTGTCCGCTCCTGCCATCCCTCCTAGAATCAGGCATGCGATTCGCAGTAGTCAGAGGCTGGGTGGATTTGTTGTGATCACCTGTCAATGTGGCGGTGTGGATTGCAGCAGTTTCGTCGGTTTGATCTGTTTTGCAGGTTATGTTGAAACGGGCAGAGGGTTTTCCAGAGAAGTTGTCGAGGCAGTCTTCGTTGATGTGGCCTTTCTGGAGGATCTGTGACCCGAATCGAGTTTCCAGAGCAGAAAAATTTGCGCAACGAGGGGTTTCGGCGCTAGAGTTAAAGGAGGGTCTTTTCGAGATTGCTCGACGGCCTGTTTGACACGGCTGCCCCGGGGAGTTGCTTCCTGGATGCAGCACCAGCGAGTTCGCAAAGTCAGGCCGCATGGCCGATCTCGTCAGAGGTGACAGATCTCTGACAGGGCAAGAGAGTTCGAATTGCTTTGATTCGCGCTCACAGATTCGAAGACGAGGAAGTCGAATGTACGAACGATTTACAGATCGCGCCCGGAAAGTGATGCAGCTGGCCAATCAGGAGGCTCAGCGATTCAATCACGAGTACATCGGAACTGAACACATTTTGTTGGGTCTGGTCAAGGAAGGTTCCGGCGTAGCGGCAAATGTTCTGAAGAACCTTGATGTAGATCTGCGAAAGATCCGCATCGAAGTCGAGAAGATTGTCCAGACAGGTCCCGACATGGTGACCATGGGCAAGCTGCCTCAGACTCCTCGTGCCAAGAAGGTGATCGAGTACGCGATGGACGAGGCTCGCAATCTGAATCACAACTACGTGGGTACAGAGCATCTGTTGCTCGGCCTGCTGCGGGAGCAGGAAGGTGTGGCCGCTCAGGTTCTGATGAATCTTGGCATGAAGCTTGAAGATGTCCGCGACGAAGTGCTGAACCTGCTGGGTCACGGGATGGAATCCGCAGAACCAGGATCTGAAGAGCGTGGAGGTGCAGGGGGAGCGGCGGCCGGAGCGAAAGGTGCAAGCCGCAGCAAGACACCGGCTCTTGACAGCTTTGGACGAGACCTGACGGAACTCGCCAAACAGAAGAAACTGGACCCGGTGATTGGTCGTGAACGCGAAATTGAACGCGTCATCCAGATTCTTTGCCGACGTCAGAAAAACAACCCGGTTCTGCTGGGTGAGGCCGGCGTCGGAAAAACGGCCATTGTGGAAGGTTTTGCTCAGATGGTTGTGGATGGAGCCGTGCCAGACATTCTGGCCGACCGCCGCATTATCGTACTCGACCTTGCCATGATGGTGGCCGGAACAAAGTACCGTGGTCAGTTCGAGGAACGAATCAAAGCCGTGATGAACGAAGTGCGTCGGGCTCGAAATACGATTCTGTTCATCGACGAACTGCACACACTGGTTGGTGCTGGTGGTGCGGAGGGTGCGATCGATGCGTCCAACGTACTGAAGCCGGCGTTAAGTCGAGGCGAGATTCAGTGCATCGGTGCGACCACACTGGACGAGTACCGCAAGTACATCGAAAAAGACGGTGCACTGGAACGGAGATTCCAGACCGTGATGGTTGAGCCGCCGACAGCAGAGCAGGCGGTTGAGATCCTGAAAGGACTGCGAGAGCGCTACGAAGAACACCATCGCGTCCAGATCACGGACGACGCGCTGGAAACGGCCGTCGAAATGTCCAATCGATATATCACCTCTCGATGTCTTCCCGACAAGGCGATTGACGTGATCGATGAGGCAGGTGCCCGCGTTCGACTGAAATCCATGGTTCGTCCGCCAGACCTGAAGGAACTGGAGGAAGAGATCCAGCGACTGAATCAGGCAAAGGAAGAAGCCGTTGCGGAACAAAAGTTCGAAAAAGCAGCATCGTTCCGAGATCAGGCCGACAAGCTTCGCAAAAAGAAGGACCAATTGACGGAAGAGTGGCGAGAAAAGTCACACCAGACCGGCGGCGTGGTCGACGCGGAAATTGTTGCTGAAGTCGTCGCAAAGATGACAGGCATTCCTCTGACCCGTCTCTCCAGCGAAGATGCCGTTCGTCTTCTGCAGATGGAAAATGAACTGCACAAGCGAGTCATCAGTCAGGATCAGGCGATTACACAGGTGTGCAAGGCTGTTCGTCGAAGCCGAAGCGGGCTGAAGGATCCGCGCCGCCCGACCGGAGTCTTTCTGTTCTCCGGACCGACCGGGGTCGGTAAGACGCTGCTCGCAAAGACACTCGCAGAATTCATGTTTGGCGATCAGGACGCGCTGATTCAGATCGACATGTCTGAGTATATGGAAAAGCACAATGTCAGCCGACTCATCGGTGCTCCTCCGGGATATGTTGGTTTCGAAGAAGGCGGTCAGCTGACTGAAAAGATCCGCCGACGCCCATATGCGGTGGTTCTCCTCGATGAAATTGAAAAGGCGCACCCAGACGTCTTCAACATGCTGCTTCAGATTATGGAAGAAGGGCACCTGACGGACAGCTTTGGTCGCCGCGTCGATTTCAAGAACGTCATTCTGATTATGACGACCAACGCCGGCGCAAGCCGGATGGCGCACGGCGGCAGCATGGGACTTCACACGCTGCGTGAACGAGATCAGGAGCGTTCCTACGATGACATGAAGACCAACCTGATGCACGAATTGCAGAAACAGTTCAAGCCGGAGTTTCTCGGACGTCTGGACGAAGTTGTGGTCTTCCGCAAACTGACTCGAAACGAACTGATGCAGATCGTCGATATCGAACTGAAGAAGGTTTACGACCGACTGAAAGAACGTGGCAAGAAATTGATCCTGAGCGACGAAGCCCGAGGCTTCATTATCGACAAAGGCGAACAGGACGACGGGCTGGATTACGGTGCTCGTCCGCTTCGCCGCAGCGTCGAGCGATTTATCGAGGATCCGTTATCTGAAGAACTTCTTCGCGGCACGTTCGATGGCCAGAATGCGATCTATGTGAACGTCAAAGAAGTCGGCGACCAGAAACAACTGGACTTCCATGGGGGACATGATGATTCTGCGCCTCAGGAACCCGAAGCTGCCGCAAGTTCCGCGAATTGACGGAATCGGGTGCAGATCTTGACAAGAAAAAGAAACCCTGCATCCTGTTGTGGATGCAGGGTTTTTCTGTCTCATCTGCCAGCGATGCCTTGAATGTTGAGACGGCTGCCAGATCACTCCTCGCATGCAGTTCCCAACCTGAGCAGCTTCATTCGACTGGCAGGTGTGCTTCAATTTTTGGGTCGACTTTCAGAAAGGCGGTATTCTGGATGACTGGTTACACAGTTCACACGGGCGCATCGAAAAAATTTGTCAGCGGTTGGGACCGAGTCTTCGGAAGCTCGTCACCAAATGAAAAGACTTCAGGCAAATCGGAGAAAAGCAAAGGATTGGCGAAGGCCGCAAAGAAATCGAAGAAGAAAAAGAAGTAAGCCACAGTTGAGGCAACCTGCGAAAAATAGGCCGTCACGTCAACGATTGGGTCGGACTGTTCATATTGCCCCAAATTTGTTTTTTGACGTAAGATTTTCGGTTGAACAGATCCTGTGAATGACTCGCAGCACGGAGTGATGAGCTATGGAGGGCTCAATGAAAGCGGGAACGACTCAACGCATCTTAACTGCGCGTGAGATGGCCGAGATTCTCGACGCGAAACTGATCGGCGATGGCGATCGAGCCATTGTTGATGTTGACGTGATTGAACGGGCCAAAGAGGGGCACTTGAGCTTCGTGGGCGATGCGAAGAACGTGCCTCGCATCAAGTCGACTCAGTCGCGGGTCGTCATTGTCCCGCTGTCTGCGGAGGCGGATCTCGCCGCATTTCCGAATCACACGTTTCTGCTTGTACCGGAACCGGAACCGGCGTTTTTGTCGATCGCCGGGGTTCTGCGTCCCAATCGTCCGCGTCTGCGGATTGGGCTTTCAAATCGGGCGACCATTGATGCGTCCGCCAGGATCGGCGCGAACACCAATGTACATCCACTTGCTGTCATCGGTCGGGATGTGGTGATCGGTCACAATTGTGACATCCACCCTGGGGTCGTCGTGGGAGATGGCTGCCAGATCGGGGACAACGTTGTCGTCCATGCCAATACGGTCCTCTACAGCGACGTGATCATTGAGCATCACGTCATCATCCACGCGTCCTGTGTGATCGGTGCTGATGGGTTTGGATATCGATTTGTGAATGGCGGGCATGAGCGCCTGCCGCACTACGGGACCGTTCGAATCTGCAGCGATGTGGAGAGTGGTGCCGGGACCTCCATTGACCGCGCCAAGGTTGGTGAGACCATCATCGGCACAGGAACTCGCATTGATAATCAGGTCATGATTGCCCACAACTGTCGCGTCGGCCGACACAACCTGATTGTCTCGCAAGTGGGGTTTGCGGGCTCCGTATCGACGGGTGATTACGTTGTCATCGCCGGACAGGTCGGTATCGCAGACCATGTTCATCTGGGCGACGGGGCCATCGTTGGTGCCAAAGCCGGGGTTCATCGAGACATGCCCGGCGGGCAGACGTACCTCGGGTCACCTGCCGGTCCCGTTGCAGAAACGACCAAGCAACTGATGGCTCTGCGAAGACTTCCCGAAATCCGTGACACTGTGAAAAAAATGGAAAAAGAACTCGAGGCCCTTCAGGTTCGACTTCGGAACACCAGTGAAACTGAACGGAAAGCGGCTTAGTCAACGCAGCATTCCCCAGACCGTTTGATATGAAATCCCATGCCTGTGCCCGACAGCAACGATTCCCAACCTCAAATCCTGCCATTTGTGCGGCCCGGCACTGCGGCTCTTCAGATGGCGGGAATCGACCTCAGCTCGCCGATGCGAATTGGTTTGCTGGCAGGTGCCGGTGAATTTCCGATCCGATTTGCTCGCGCAGCGAGGAACGCCGGTCATTACGTCTACGGTCTTGGCGTCGCCGGGATGGCATCTGAGGAGTTGTACGAGGCCTGCGATGAGTTCCGTTATGGGCCCCTCGCAAGATTTGGCAAGGCCATTCGTCTCTTCAAGAAGGCTCGCGTCGAACGGATTGTGATGGCTGGCAAGATTGAAAAGACCGTACTCTTTCATCCGTTCCGGTGGATTCGACTCATGCCGGACTGGCGGACGATCCATATGTGGATCCGTTACGCACGTGAAAATAAGAAAGACGATACGCTGCTACTCGCTGTCATTCGCGAGTTTGAGCGTGACGGACTGATTTTTGATTCAGCACTCAGATATGCACCGGAGCTTCTCGTGAAACATGGATTCCTGACCAATCGTCGTCCAAGCAACGCTCAATGGAAAGACATTCGATTCGGCTGGGAGATGGCTCGCGAAATGGGACGACTGGACATTGGCCAGACCGTTGTCGTGAACGACACAGCCGTGATCGCCGTGGAGGCAATTGAAGGCACTGACCGCTGCATTCGTCGAGCGGGCGAACTTTGTCGCCGAGGTGGCTTCACGGTCGTCAAAGTTTCAAAACCTCAGCAGGACATGCGATTCGATGTGCCCACCGTTGGGGTGGAAACCATCAAGACTATGCATGAGTCTGGAGGCAAAGTCCTCGCAATCGAAGCCGGAATGACGATTATCATCAACCCCGAAGAAGTCGCAAAACTTGCGGATCGGTTTGGCATTGCCATCGTCGCCGTCAACGCGGACGAACTCGCCCTGCTCGAGGCAGCCTAGACTGAAGTCCCCTGATTTTTAACGCAGGACGCCACGATCCCGTGATGCCCCCGGATGGAAAATCCGGAAATCACGCGAAGTCAACCCGCACGTGACAAAAGAAAAGCAGATCAGATTGCGCCTGCACTGCAGATTTCGGGCGATGCTGAACTGGATAATTAACGTGGCACTCGTTGTCAGCGCTGCCGATGGATCATGCAGCAACGGCGAATTCCAATCAGCCACCGTCTGAAGTTGCAACAAAAAAGACTCCCCGAAACTTCCGGGGAGTCTTCATGAACGACTGTTCGTTGCGTCGGAAGATTATCGCTTCGGAGCGGTACACTGACCGTCGGTCTCAGCCATCGAAGTCTTTTGTTCGGTGATTCCTGGACACTGAGGAGCCATCTCGGCATTCAGTTCCTTATAAGCAGCCCATTCAGAGGGCAGATTGTCTTCATGGAAGATCGCCGCAACGGGACATTCCGGAACGCAGGCTTCGCAGTCAATACATTCATCGGGATGAATGAACAGAATTGCTTCGCCTTCATAGAAACACTCGACCGGGCAAACAACGACGCAGTCGGTGTACTTGCAGTTAAAGCATGGTTCGGCAACGACATGAGTCATTTGAACAACCTTTCTGACCGGCAAACCCGGCCAACACAAACCTTTAAACGCCTGATAATTCGGCGATGAGAACACGCTGGCGCCCTACAACTCGACAGTATCGCTTACAAAAGCTGACTGGGGTCGGAAAAGACGCACTTTAACACAGTTTTATTTCATCCTTTTCGTCAATTTCCACGTCGCCTTCACATCCAATCTGACAGACTGCAAATTGAGACGGAGTCTCGAAAAGGTTTCCGCGCGAATCGGCGTCATTATTGACCGATTTCGAGAGACACTGCCTTTGAAAACCTCGATTGGTGTCGGCGAGCAATTCGATCGCGTCGGCAGGCCGATCATGCCGCCCGGGGCAGAATCGAAGGCAAAATCGAGCCTTGTGTATCCGATTTGAACAGTTCCGGAACTCGGATCTTGTTCCTGATTCGTCAAAAGCTCTCCATTTTCACTAATCCGGGCGTTTTTGGAGGAATGCGGCTGTCGGACAAATTCACCGGTTGTGGCGTCCGGTTTGCATCTGCAAAATACAAGAGAGGTGGATATTTCCGATGCCACCCGACGAATTGCGCTGTGTAGAAGTGTGGTTTTTCTCACAAAGCTCAATGGTTCTGCGTAAGATTCCGGGTTCTTGCTTCACGCCTCGACAGGGACCGACGGCTTCATTTGCCCCAGCGGCATCGCCAGACAGGCGATTGACGACAGGAAATTCCCGTGCCCCTCACAGACATTGATCGAAAACTGCTGAGCGATCTGCTCGCCGGTCAAGCCGGTGCGTGGCGACAGTTCGTTGATCGTTATACCGGGCTGATGCTTCAGGTCATTCAGCATACAGCCCACGCGCACAGCCTGAAGTTGAACGCAGACGACATTGAAGACCTGTGTGCCGATACGATGGCCGAATTGCTTGCACGTGACATGGCGGCTCTGAGAGGTTTTCGAGGGCGATGTTCTCTTGCAACTTATCTTGGCGTCATCACTCGAAGAGTTGTCGTGCGAAAACTGACGGAACACAGATTTTTGAAGGCGATGGGCCATGTGAATGCCCATCAGGCGGCGGTCCAGTTTGCCTCCACGGACGCGCCTCATACCACGGTGGATAGTCGAGATCAGGTTGAGACTCTTTTTTCTTCTCTTCCTGAAGAATCCGGCCGTCTGCTGCACTGGCTCTACATCGATGGACTCAGCTATCGGCAGATCGCAAAGAAGCTTGGCCGACCGCTCAATTCCATCGGCCCGATGCTGAACCGCATCAGGGCTCTGGCAGCCAAAGGCCTGTCAGCAGGCTGACCGCGAGCGGGCATCTGGCCATTCCTCAATCGGAAAAGACTGACCAGACACGGGACGGAATGACACTCGGGAGTCGCATGGTGCTTTGAAGTCGGCCTACAACACCCTATCATGATGGGTTCCGAAAGCTGAGCGGTATGGCACGTGGCTTTGAACGGACACCGCATCGTATTTTTCGAGAGTCTGTTCCGAAGTTTTCACAACCTGCAGCATCCGTTCGGTGCTGATTCAGGACTCGGCCGGAGTCATCCCGGAGCAGAGTCCCTCTGAAAATTGTTTTGTTTTGAAGGCAAAAAGACCATGGGTTTATTCAGCGGAAAGAAGGGGATTGTTCTTGGCATCGCCAATGAGCGGTCCATTGCGTGGGCAATCACGGAACGACTTCATCAGGAGGGAGCCGAGATGGGCTTTACGCACCTGCCCGACTCCGGTGACCGCCCTAAGAACCAGAACAAGGTGGCGAAACTCGTCGATCCAATCGGTTCCCGGTTTCTGATGCCGCTGGAAGTGTGCAATGACGACCATATCAATGCGGTGATTTCCAGGGCCGCAGAGACTTTTGGTCAACTCGACTTCATTGTGCACAGTATTGCCTTTGCTCCTCCGGCTGATCTGACAGGTCCCACTTATGCCTGCAGCCGCAATGGCTTTAAAACGGCGATGGAGATCAGTGCCTACAGTCTTCTTGCCGTTGCCGGAGCCGCAAAAAAACAAAATGCTCTCAGCAGCAACTCCAGTATCCTGACACTCTCCTACTTTGGCGGCGAAGAAGTGATTCCCGGCTATAACCTGATGGGAATCTGCAAAGCCGCACTGGAATGTGGTGTACGCTACCTCGCCAGCGAACTTGGCCCCTCCGGAACCCGCGTCAATGCGATCAGCGCCGGACCGCTTCGAACGGTGAGTTCCAGCGGAGTCGGTGATTTCGACAAAATGCAGGTTGTGAATCAGGCAATCTCTCCGCTTAGGCGCAATCTGGATGCTGCAGAGGTCGGCAGCATGGGCATGGTCTTGTTGAGCGATCTCGCCAGCGGCATGACCGGTGAGATTGTCCACGTGGACTGCGGCTTCAATATTATGGGGGCTCCACCGACAGACTTCATGGCCACCGCTGCCTCTGCGTCCAGATAACACGGCCTCCATGATCTCACGAAAACGAATCGGCATTGCCGTCGTCGAGTCAGCAGGACATCTTCTGGTCGGACTCCGACCAGAAGGTGGTCCTCTGGCAGGACTGAGCGAATTCCCAGGCGGAAAATGTGAGTCCGATGAAACGCCTCGATCCTGCGCGGTCCGGGAATGCCGCGAGGAAACTGGCCTGCTGGTGATTCCTCGCGAGCACCTTGCGACCGTTGAGCACTCTTATGCACACGGAATTGTGGAACTACACTTCTGGCGTTGCGTTTTGAGTCCCGAACTCGACGATCTGATCGCCCCTGTTCCACCGTTTCAATGGGTCACATTTGCCGAACTTCGAGCCCTCGAGTTTCCGGAAGCCAACCGATCCGTTGTGGAGAGGTTGCTGACAACCGACGCCTGAATTGATCGGTCCATCGGCGGCCCCCGAAGTCTCGACCACAGTGCATCATGCTGGAATGCAACAGGACATCTGACCCATCAGCCGAATTCGGTTGATCCGATCGAAACGCATGGGAGCGAGCGCAGTCCTGTTGGCAGTCTCCTTTGCTGGTCTTTTCACAGAATATGCAGAATGCCGGGATCTCTTCAGGGCATGTGCAGTCAACGCAATGCTCGCCACGTGCCAATCATTTTCAGCGTCAATGACGACGGATTCTGAATTTCCTCGGCGAATTCGCTGAGACACGCTGAGGGCTGCATCCGCGGCAGTCCGGATGGTCCGTTCGCGGCAGACAATTCACGGGAATTTCCGTCAGTTCTGACTTTGAGAGGAAGTTGCCCTCACGGCTTCGGCCGGGCTTCAGACGTGGATTCCGCGAACGGAATCGGCGCAGATTATGCAATTCAGGCGATTTTTCAGACTCTGGACGCGTGATTCGCCTGGGTGATTGATCTGACATGATCTGACGTCAATTCAATACAGTACGGCTGGAGCGCGAAACTCAAATTGGACTCTCAATCGCGGGGATGACTTCGAATGGTTCCGGGGGAGATGCCTGGCACTTCGAAGGATCAAATCAGAAAGTTCAGATCTGCAATGGATTTCAGCAGACCGAAGGCGTCTCTTGTTCGCCGAACCGTTCTTCTATGTGTGGCGTTGGCATCCTCCGCAGTCCAGACATCGGCTGCTGATGACCTTCCGGGGATCGATGTTCCGGACGGGTTTCAGGTTGAACTCTTCGCCGATGACGAACTGGCGCATGACATTCATTCGATGACGATCGATGCTCAGGGGCGAGTGGTCGTATCCGGTCCGGGTTACATCCGGATTTTGATCGACTCGGACAATGATGGTCGAGCCGATCGTTTCACGACGTTTTCCGACAAACCGGGAACTGGCTCTCAGGGCATGTTTTTTCTTGGCTCCAGTCTGCTGTGCTCGGGCGATGAGGGGTTGCAGGTTCTTCGCGACGACAACTCTGACGATGTCGCCGATGGACCTGGACAAGTCTTCATGAAAATCGAAGCTGGTGGAGAACATCATGTCCACTCCATTCAAAAGGGACCTGATGGGTGGTGGTATATTATCGCTGGAAACTTTTCCGGAGTGACCAGCGATTATGCCACAGTGCCCACGTCTCCGATCGCCACCCCTGTTTCGGGAACACTGCTGAGGCTGAAGCCCGATTTATCCGCCGGAGAGATCGTGGCTGATGGATTTCGCAATGCGTACGATTTCTGCTTCAACGCTCAGGGCGACATATTTACTTTTGACAGCGACGACGAACGCGACATTTCGCTTCCGTGGTATCTGCCCACACAGGTTTTTCATATCCTGCCCGGATCGAATGCCGGATATGTGACTCCCGGGCTGAAACGTCCGGGAATGTCTCCTGATATGCCGCCGGTGCTGGCTACATTTGGCCGCGGATCCCCGACCGGTGTGATTTGCTATCAGCATGAGCAATTTCCTGAAGAATACCGCGGCGCATTGTTTCTTGAAGACTGGACCATCGGTCGCATTCTGGTGGTCAGGCTGGCAGAGGACGGATCCGGATGGAGCGGTCAGCCGATGGAGTTTGCTCGAGGACGTAATCAGTTCGGCTTTGCTCCGACGGATCTGGAAGTTGCGCCGGATGGAAGCATTTTTGTGAGCGTGGGTGGTCGCGGGACTCGTGGAAGTGTCTTTCGGATCTCGCACAAGTCAGGTT
>JBKDRW010000664.1:0-15867 GCA_046341255.1 Planctomycetota bacterium | reverse complement strand
TCAGGTTCTCCAGACTTGGCAGACTCAGACGCTGCAACCATCCAGAACGACTTCGCAGCCGCTGATGATGCAGGAGGTACATCAGGCCGGAAATCGCCGCAGCGACAACAGCACCAATACCGAGAACAAGGGAGGTCGCATGAAACATACCCCAGCGACGCTGAACGATTTCCTTCATGTTGCCGCTCCCCTGGTCGCTCACAAAAATGGCCACCACCACCAGCAACAGAATGGCCGGCAACATGAACAAACCGTGAGCCAATTGACCGTGAGACACCAACAGAATCAGATACAGCAGACCTCCCAGCCACGCCAGCACCAGCAGCCAATCCTTCTGACTCGCCAGAAGCGGTGGCAAACCCGCCTGCTGACTTCTGGTGAACAAAAATGCAGTGTGAGCAAGGAATCCGGCAGCCGTCATTCCCAACAGGGCCGCCCGAGACGTCCCCGAGGATTTTCGGAACACCTGAAAAATCTCACAGCTCAACGCAGCAAGATAGCTCAGCAGGAAACAATAAATATGGACTTTTGAGAGGAAACTCATGCCATGTTTCTGTTTGATAGACAGCGTCTGAATGGAAGACGCGATGGATTCTACCCTTGGAATCTGAAACGTCACGATCCGTCGATCGGTCTTCTGCGAGTCGGAATGAATCCGGCAGTCGTTGGACATGAACTTCCGGAAACGGCACCCTGCACGGAACACAAGAAAATTTCAACGCGCGGAAGACCAGCGCCGGTTCATGCATACCAACTTGTTGGAACTCGCCAGAAAGGCCGTCTTCAGCTTGTCTCATCGTGATCTGACTCAATTTTCCCGTTTTTCCGCTCGTCCTGCCTGTGCGGGATAGTTTGCACATGGATCGCGGTGGCAAACTTCCCCTGCGAGTTCATCGTGACTTTGGGAAGATTTGCTGGAAACGTTGTCGAAGATCAATTGAGATATCTGCGGTGGCAGCCGTTCGAAGTTCTGCTGCGCCTGCCACAGAGCCCTTCTGCTGACTGTTTGTCGTCCTGCTCGATCGAGGAATGTCGAAATGTTCTTGAGCGCTCTCCTGAAATCCTTCAGCCAGATTGCCCGAGAGAAGAAGCGCCTGAAGGCGTGCAGTGCCCCATCAGCCTATTCGGTGGAGGTCATTGAGCAGCGTCTCGTCCTGAGCCCTGTGACGTATCTGGGCAGCGAACTGCCACCAGCATCTCCCGGACGTCCTGATCCGGGCCCACCCGGCCCCAAGGCTCCGTTGACAAACCTGCCATTGCTGAACAGCAAACCCGGCGCGCCTGTTTCGGTCATTCTGAAGGTCGATGGCTACACGGACAATGACCCCGGCTGGATCGCTTTTCGAAATCGCGGTTCAGGTCCGATTGTGACTCCGGCTTTCGACCTCGATAACGATCCCCTGACTTTCAACGCAGAAGAGTTGAGGCAGATTGAGGAGATGTGGTACCGCGTTGCGGAAGACTTTTCGCCGTTCAATATCAACGTCACAACTGTGGCGCCTCCGGTTCTCAATGACTTTGAGCATGTGATGGTCGTCATTGGCGGAGACAACGACTGGGCTCCGTCAGCCGGTGGATGGGGCGCTGTGGATGGTTTCTCGTCCGGCGGAGCAAACACGAACTACGTGTTCAGCAAATTGTTCTCGAATCCCCATCAGATCGCGTCAGCCAGCTCTCATGAAACCGGGCATACCATGGGGCTTCGGCATCAGAGTACTTACGATTCGAACGGCAACAAAATCGATGAGTATAACCCAGGCAACGCCAACTGGGCTCCTCTGATGGGCGTAGGTTACAGTGCGGTTCGGGATACGTGGTGGAACGGGCCGAACAGTACCTCGTCGACAACGCTCCAGGATGACATGGCAACCCTCACTCGTCCGGCAAACAAGACCATTGCGCTGCGTACGGACGATTACGGGAACACATTTGCCACGGCATTTCAGGTGCCGATCACCGGTCCTGTGTTGACCCGCACAGGTGTTCTTGAATCCAACGGCGACATTGACATGTTTCGAGTCGAAACGGATGCCGGTCCGGTGTCGTTCTCGGTTGAAGGTCTCGATCTCAGAAAAATTTACTCTCAGAACACGATCACGCCGGGAACCAACGCCAATCTGATTCTTCGCCTTTACAGCGAAAACGGAACATTGATTGCCGAAGACAGTCCGGCCAATTCCCTGTCTGCCTCCGTCTCCGCAACAGTCACCTCGGGTGTCTACTACGTGGCAGTGACGCATGATGTGCAGTATGGCTCGATCGGGCAATATACACTGACGGGAAACATCATTCCTCTGCCGGTTGTGCCCACGATGATCGGTCCTTCCGGGACTCTCGCGAACGCTTTGCCCGTCTTCCAATGGACCATCGCGGGTAATGCAGCGTCCTACGAATTGCAGGTGGACAATCTGACGCTGAACAAGACTCCTTTTTATTCGACATCTGTGCCGACCAACACACACACACCTCCTTCGCAATTCCCGGAAGGAAACTACCAGGCTCGAGTGCGTTCCGTGCAGTCGAATGGTCAGGCTTCGGCATGGAGCGAGTACCTCAGCTTTGTGATCGATATACCGGCTCCGGCTGAGCCTGTGATTACTCGTCCACAGGGAGATATTGCGGATTCCTTCCCGACATTCGAATGGAATCCGGCTCAGAACGCGGCTTACTACAGTCTCTGGGTGAGCAATCGAGTGACTGGTCAGCGCGTCATTTTCCGAACGAACCACGCCACCACGTCGTATACGCATTTCGATCCACTGCCGGACGGTGATTACCGGGCGTGGGTTCGCTCCTTCAACACCGTGGGTGAATTCAGCGCCTGGAGCAAATCCGTCGACTTCTCGATCGACACACCGATTCCCAAAGCTCCTTCCTTGACGGCCCCGAGTGCCACAACCTCAAGCACCAATCCACGATTCGTGTTCACAAATGTCGAGGGGGCCGCCCGTTATGACCTGTGGGTCAATAATCTTTCCACAGGCAAGGTTCAGTACCTGCGAGTGCAGGATATTCCCCGAACGGCGACATTCTACGATCCGCCGACATTGCCACAGGGCAATTACATTGCCTGGATTCGAGCTCTGAATGGCAACAATGAAGCCAGCCCATGGAGCGCAGCTCGATCATTCACTGTCGACGTGCTGCCACCATCGCGTCCTAATTTCACGGGCCCGAAAGGACCGAACAACAGTCTGACGGTTGAGACGTTGACTCCGAAATTCGAATGGACCTCGGCAGCCCGCGCGGTCAAGTATGATCTCTGGGTCAACAATGTGACTCTCGGTCTCGTCCAGTACATCCGCAACACCGAGATCACGTCGACATCATTCACAAGCCTGACCAACCTGAAACAGGGACTGCACCGCGCCTTCGTTCGCGGAATCAACATCGCGGGCGAAGTCGGCGAGTGGAGCAACCCGTACGAATTCACGGTTGATGAGCCTGCCCCCCTGAAACCAATGATTGTTGCCCCTGTTTCCAACCCAGCCGGCTCGGTGGACAGTGCAAATCCCACCTTCAGCTGGACCATCGAAACAGATGCCCCATTCTATGAACTTCAGATCGACAATGTGACCCAGAACAAGACGGGCGTGATTTCCGTCAAGGGACTCACAGCAAAGACATACACCATCCCGAATGCTCAGCGACTAAAGGAAGAGACGTATTCGGCTCGAGTTCGCGCGTACAATTCATCCGGTGATGTCGGAGAGTGGAGCGACTCATTCCGTATCCGAGTTGATGTTCCGGAACCGACAACTCCAATCATTATCGGGCCGACGAACTCTTCAAAGGACACGACTCCGCAGTTCCAGTGGGTGCACACGAATACATCGTTCCGCTACGAAATCCTCGTGCGAGATACGGAGCGAAATGAGACAATCGTGCTGAATGTCGTTGCCTTCCAGCTGAACCCGAATCAGACAGAAGCGTTCTACGTGCTGCCCGATGCCAAGGCGTTGAAACCAAGCACCTATCGTTTCTGGATCCGAGCCTTCAATTCTCTGGGACAATCGAGCGCATGGAGCACAGCGCAGACCTTTGTGATTATGGCTTCTCTCGATCCGGATGCGGCGAACCCCAACGTTGATAGCCAGATTGAAGATACGGTCCTTGTGTCGCTGCTGCACAAAGAAATGGTGCCACAGGAATCTACCAGCATTCGCCGCGACG
Source organism: Planctomycetota bacterium (assembly GCA_046341255.1). GTDB lineage: Bacteria > Planctomycetota > Planctomycetia > Planctomycetales > Planctomycetaceae > SXXK01. The sequence continues at coordinate 11,694 of JBKDRW010000664.1, read as the reverse complement.
GCGAGACATCGGAGCAGAAACCGGCAGAACTGCCGCTTCAGTCGCCGAAGGCACTGTTCGTTGCTCCGGTAATGGAAGATCTCATCGCCGGGGAGTCTTCAGACAGCGGATTCATCTCCGAATTCCCGTTACTGGATTCTGCACTGGGGCAAATCTTTGATCCAGCTTCCTCGATGCTGTTTGCGGACCTGATGAACACAAGTTCCATCAACTGATGCGGCTTGAAGAGCGTCAGCAACAGATGCCAGTCGGTTTCCCGGCTGGCTTTTTTGTTGGCACCCGGACACACGCAACTCAAGATCCGTTCTATCCCACAATTGCATCGATCATTCTGGTTGACCTGAGAAATGCAACCCGCCGCGCGCCTGCTCCTGATGACATCAGGCTGTTCGTACCGCAATCCTCAGCATCGAGTCAGATCCATGACCGGACCAATTGATGTCAGGGTCATCAGATTCGCATGCATCCCCTCGTGATGTGAATCTGTCCGACCCAAGATGGCGTCGCGGTGGCAGAGGCCAGGATTCTCAGACTCCGGGATCCTGTGAGATGACCTGATCGCCGCAGTTTTCAGTCAGTCCCATAGCTCCCTCTGCCTGAAACCCGATCAAGCTGGCTTTTCGCGCACAGACCACGACTGGTCCCCTTGTCATGACGGGTCCCGAGGAATTCAGAGTCAGCCAGGATCAGGCGACCGTCAGAAAGCGTACAGGGCGCACCACAGGAAAGATTGAAAGAGATGGATCAACCCGGAGGACCATTCCAGATTCACTTCCGGCTGCGATTGCGACGTTTTCCGACGACCAGTCGCTCCACTGTCGGATCAATTGGTGATGTACATTTTTCGCAACACACAGGGCCCTCAAAAGCTCTGTCGTTTCACGTTCACGGGAACACCCGTCTGCAACGCAGAAACCTTTGGAAGCCCCTCGATGTCAACCCTAGCTCCGCCAGAAACAGACCTCCAGGCAAAACAGCCTGAAAACGAACTCCCTGACGCACGAGTCCTTGAAGACAAGACGGCCCCGTGGATGCGATCTACGCCGACTTCGTCGATTTTGATTGTCGCCGTGGGGATTGTTTTCATTCTTCAGGCAAACCGACCTCTGTGGCACACAGATCTGTGGGATCATCTGAATTACGGAAAGAACATTGTCACCACCGGCACCGTCTCTGCAACCGAGCCTCTGATGAGACTTTGTCGCGGGGTCCGAATGATCAACATCCCCTGGCTCGCACAGGTGGGCATGGCGCGGCTGAATGACCGATTTGGACTGACGTCTCTGCAGTTTGTCCACGCAATTTCGATCGGGCTGAGTCTTTACGTGATTGCGTACCGTGCGACAAAGCTCAGCCACTCTGTCCTCGGAGGGATACTTGCCGCAGCCATATTCTACAAAGTGAACCTGAGCCAGTTTCTTGTGATTCGGCCGCAGGTGGCCGGCGTGCTCTTCTACTGCGTCATCGTTTCGTGGATGACCGATTACTCGAGAATTTCAAAATGGAGCTGGATCGGACTGCCATTGATGTTCGCTCTGTGGGCGAACATCCATGGCTCCTTCTCGATGGGTCTGTTCCTGATGGGACTGACGGCCGTCGGTCGATTTGCTGATGTGGCTGTGATTTCGAGGAAGGTTCGAACCGCGATCTTCGACCAGGAATTACATCGGATCCTGCTACTGACGCAACTCTGCGCGATGGCCGTTCTTTGCAATCCGAACGGACTGGCCGTCTATCCTGAAGTCTTCAACGTTGCCGGAAATCCCAACATTGAATCCATGTTTGAATGGGAAGCAATGACGCTGCGTTCCGCGGATGGTCAGTCTGCCGCGGCAGCAGCACTTCTGGCATTCTTTGCCCTCAAACTGAGCCCACGTCGACTTCGCAGCGGAGAGATTCTGGCATTCGTGATGACGGGGCTGCTGGCGGCATGGTCTCAACGAATGATCAACTGGTGGACTCCAATCGCCGGCATCATCACGGCCACACATCTGATCGCAGCCATCCGTCGAACGACTCCCGCGATGAGGAACCCGCAACCATCACGGCCCGGAGGTCTCTGGACTCTGGTGAACGGAGGCGTGCTCTGGATTATTTTCGGGCTCACCAGCTTTGGAGGACAGATCCTTCATGGACGCATTCCCGAGATGAAACGACTGGTTTCTCCACAAACCCCGGTCGCGATGGTGGCTTATCTGGAATCCATGGAAAGCATTCCATCAGGCATCTCTTTGATTCCTGCCAACTGGACGGGCTACGTGATGAATCGAGGCCCTCAAAAACTTGAGCCCATGGTCAATCTGCATGTGCACGTCATTCCACAGCAGGTCTGGAATGACTACCTGCGCTTGATCAATGGCCCATCCGACTGGAACGGCCTGCTGGATGAATACGGTATCAACCTCGCAGTTGTCGACAAAGAGGACCAGCCAGCGCTGGCCAGACGAATTCGCGAGAGCGTCGACTGGGAAGCGACGTACGAGGATCGCCAGGCGATTGTTTTCATCCGGAAGCAACCAATCTGAACAGACGCAGCGTGCATCCTTTGCAGGCTGCTTCCTCTTCTGAAGAACCACCGATATGCCATCCTGTCATCGTCGAAAACCAGTGTCCCTCAGCGTCTGGCTCGGAGTCCAGTTGATCTTTGTCTCCGCTTTCGCAAGTTCATGGTTGATGTTGTCTCCGGAACGACGGCATGAAGTCATCGCACGAGTGAGTCACTCACCGGTGCGACTCGATGTGGACCTGTCCCACAGCGCCCGCGCGGACGTCGGGCCGCTTTATGACGACGACGAAGTCGTCACCGATGAGGAACTGGCAGCCGTTCTCCGAAAGATTGTTCCGCGATTCAGCCGCAGCCACCTCCGACCGAATCTGGTAGAGCATGCCCTGCGGACGTGGGGCTCTGCAATTCAATTCCAGCATGCCGATGCCATCTCGGGGCCACAGATGGCAGAGTTCCTGACAGACACCGCAAGATTCGTGGAATCATGGGGGCCGAACAATCCACCATTGCTTACGGAAACGCCTGATGGGGTGTACGTGCGATGGGCCGAAGATTCTTCCGCGTCCGTGCACCATGACCATACACTCGCGGCGCTCACCGAAGCCGGACTGCCACTGGATGCACCCGTCTTCACAACTCGCCGATCTCTGCACGTTCGGGACGTGCTGTCAGAAGCGCTTCGCGACTTTCGGCTGGATGAACGAGAGACAGAATGGTCTGCCATGTCATTCGCTCTCTGGCTCGCACCACAGCAGACCCGTGCTTGGCATAATGGAGAGGGCCGTTAAATCACATTCTATATTATGGCCGAACGGCTGATGAGAAACCACAAACGCGATGGCGTCTGCCTCGGAACTCATCGAGTCTACTCTCTGATGCTGATGATTCGACTTGACGAACAGCAGGGGGGGACTCTGATCTCAACCGACACACGCGAAGCCGTCCTCGATTACCTCAGAGCCACACGAGACCTCATCATCGGCTCCCAGGCGGACGACGGTTCATGGCCTGCCAACTGGACCGATGGTCATGAAGCCGGAGCAAAACTCGACCCAAAGGAACCGCCCAGCAAGCGAGTGATTGCCACGGGTCACCATCTCGAATGGCTGTCCATTGCCCCGACCGAACTTCATCCGCCTCGAGATCAGATTCTGAAAGCGGCTCGCTGGCTGGTTCGGAACGTGGACGAAACTCCACAATCAGAAATCGACAGAAACTACACGTTCTACTCCCACGTCGGAAAAGCGCTGGCGATGTGGCGAAAGACAACGCCGACGGATTTCTGGACTGCTTACCGAACACGTCATCCGGAGATTGAACAGTTTGAACCGGCCTCGACCCCCGATTCACAGCAGACGCCCGAACACAATCATTGACGCTCAGCGTCCTCGGCACCAACGCGAACGAGGCCGGTGTTGACGACACCGGCCTCGTTCATTTTTCTGACGTCAGAGCGAGCAGAGCTACTTCTTCGCAGAGGTCACATTGTTGACCATTTCAAGATAATCCAGAGTGATATTTACCAGCTCTTTGTTATAGAAATCGCTCGGGAAAATATCATCCTTGTTTGAGCCGCTGGCCTGCTTGATCGCTTCTTCTTCTTCCTTCTTTTCCTGCTTCAGCTCTTCTTCCTCCGCACGAAGAACGTTTTCATTCAGCGAAATCGTTTTCTCATTCTGGCGTTCCAGATAGCGGGCAATCAGCTTGTTGATCTGAGTAAAGTCCTCGTCCTTTTCCACACGCTCCGTGCTGCGTTTCTTCAGATCCGTCACAATGACGTCGGTCACGTTCGCAGACAGAGGCACGTAGTTCGTCCGGGCGATTCGATCAAACTCAAGCGCATTATCCAGCGAGTCTTCCCCGATCTCTCGGTGATTCAGGAGCGATGGTAATACGATGTCAGATGTCACACCTTTTGTCTGGGTGCTGTCACCGTTCACACGATAAAACTTGCTGATCGTCAGCTTCAGCGAACCCCGATCTACTCGCTTGAAGGACAGGGGATTGGCAACATCAACAACGTTCTGCACAGTACCTTTGCCGTGAGTCGTACGATCTCCGACCACAATGCCTCGGCGGTAGTCCTTAATCGCGCCCGCAAAGATTTCTGATGCAGAGGCTGAAAACCGATTGCAGACGACAATCATCGGCTTGTGCCAGTACACGTCCGGATCCTCGTCTTCGAAGGCCTGAACTTCATCGCCCGGTTCCTTGACCTGAACAACGGCTCCTCGAGGAATGAATAGTCCGGAAACCTCAATCGCCTCCTGCAGAGCCCCGCCACCGTTCCAGCGAAGATCCACGATCAGCACATCAACATTGGCTTCCTTGAACTCGTCCAGAACCACCTTGACGTCACGTGATGTGCTCTTGAAGTTGCCTCCGAACTGAGCTCCTTCAAAGTCTCGATAAAAAGAAGGAATCCGAAGAACTCCAATTCGGGTGCTTCCCTTTCCGGTCCAGTCGGCAGACTCCAGAACCTTTCCCTTCACTTCATCTTCCGTGATTTTCACTTCGGTTCGAGTCAGTTCGTACTCTTCGATTCCGCCAGCCTCTTTCATCACCTGCAGCTTGACCCTGGTACCACGCTTCCCGCGGATCATGTCCACGACCTTGGTCAGTTTCATTTCCACGACATCAACAAAGTCGATCTTTGCGTCCTGAGACACACCGATGATCTTATCACCCTTGATCAGTCGACCATCGGCTGCCGCAGCACCACCCTCAATCACTTCCTCGACGACAGTGTAACCATCTTCGTATTTCAGGCGTGCACCGATCCCGTCAAGTTTCAGACGCATGTCAATCTTGAAGTCCTCCAGCGTCTGAGGAGACATGTAACTGGAGTGAGGATCAAGACAATGCGTCATCGACGACAGATAAAGTTCCAGAACTTCGTGCGACTCCGTCTGAGACAAGAAAACCTGATTTGTATGATATCGCATGTGCAGCCGCTTGCGGGCTTCTGCAAGATCTGGCTTTTCCATCTTCAGCATCAGCAGATCAAACTTGATTCGTTTTCTCCAGCGTTCGTTCAGTTCCTCCTCGGATTCGGCCCACGCAACATCGTCAGGATCCTTGACCATGTCTTCTTCGACGGTGAAATCGTGTTCCGCGTCGATGATCGCCCCGATCTTTTCTGCCCGATCGTTCATGCGAAGTTTGAATCGGTCAAATACCTTTGCAGCGAACTGAACGTCGCCCTTGAGAATCTTGTCATCCAGAGTCGTCTGGTCCGCAGCAAACTCATCAATGTCCGACTTCAGGAAATACAGCTTCTGAGGATCCCACACCTCAATGTACCGCTTCATCAGTTTCTCGGAGAGAGCGTCATCGATCTCCGGATGATTGATGTGACGAGACGTGACCATGCTGGCCACCAGTTGTGCGGTCTTTCCATCTTCCGGAGTCAGAACGATCTTCTGGTCTGCAGCGACTGCCGAACCGAACAGAGACAAGGAGGCCGCAAGACCAGCAATCCGGCCAGCGGAAAAGAACTTTGTCATACTCTGAATCCTTCGACAAACACACGGCGAGGCGATCTGCTCCGCCGCGATGACGCCACAAAACTGATTGATGAGAACGACGCAGAAACACTGCAGACTTCGTTACCGACAAACACGCAATGGTAAGTCACACAGCAAATCTGCCGCAAGACCGCCCGAGGCTTTCACTTCCGAAAACAATGGGGCTCCACGTCTAATCACAGTCGGTCGCCACAAATGATGTTGCCGAATGCGGCTCACTCCGGAACAATCCACCACGGAATTCCCGCTGAACATCTCGATTGGTTAACGGGGTAAGGCAATTTTCGGCCGCGATGAACGAGTTGTGAGCGAATTCAGAAACTGGTCGGCCTTACCCTCGAAGATCCTCGCGTCCTCGGCCGCATGACTGAAAACAAGCGAAATCTGTTCGCCATTTGCAGCCCCGCAAAGATAGTAATCCCACAGCAATTCCTTTTGATTCGCCTCACCCCTCGCCCGAACTCGCTGGATTCGCCAGCCGTTTCGATCGGGAATGACATCGGACCCCGTAATTACGCCACCACGCTCGATGACCGCCTTTTCGACCTCCTGAAGGAACTTGTCCTCGGGAGTAAAACTGCCCGGGGCCAGGAGCGGAGCGGACGAAATGTTGCATTGGGCAACAAGCGCTCCCTGATGAAGCATGCGCAGCATCACGAGGTCGTTCGTCTCGTGAAAAACGAACCAATTTCGATCATGCAGCATCAGGATTCGCCACGGTGTCACCAGTGTCAGCAGTTGTTGTCGAGCGTCGGGTTCAGCTGCGGGAATCGATGCCGGCAGATCCGCGCCCGCTGCTTCGGTCTGCATCCACGCAATTTCCGCAACCACGTCCAGACCGGGGCTCACAGTCCCGGCCTTTCTCTTTTCCTTCAGAGTCGCCTTGAGATCACGAATTTCACGCAGGCCTCGGTCAAATGTCATCTGCCCGGTGACTTCGACTTCCGTCGAAGAACCTGTCACCGCCCCGGCGCTGGAACATCGGAAGTCAATGACGGCCGTCATTGCATCAATCGATTTCAGACTGCAGGTTGCTTCCTGACGAACAGGCGTTTCAATGCCGGTCAGCATCGGGACAACCCATGGTGCCGCATTCCATTTTTCGGTCCGACTCGCGAGCTTTCGGTCTGGCAGCAACCCCAGAGCAATCAGCGGGTCACAAGGGAACTGGAGCAGGTCAACCTGTTCACGAGTCAATCGAACATCCGGGCTTATCTGAGTCAGTGAAAGCTCAGTTCCGTACAGATAGATCAGGCGTGATTGTTCCGGCAGGGATATCTGGTTCCGGTGATCTTTGCCAATGGTCGAATTCGTCTCGGCAACTCGAAACCGACGAGCCGCACGAAGCGATCGGCTGCCGTTTGCGTCTGACGCATATCGCTGCTGGTCAAATTCGAAGGCCGCTGTGCTGGCCAGATCCCACGGGGCCTCGCCATCTTTGGCAGGAGTTCTCAGGGTCCCGGAAATGCGGATCGTGTACGAAAAATGGGTCGCTCTTGATTCGTGAGCGGCTGCCGAACTGAGATCAATCGCGTTTTCCGCGGCCGACTCATCGGACGCCCCGCGTGGCACAACAGCAACGACACGGTCGCTGGTTCCGAACAGGATCAGTCCGATCAATCCGATGTGGACCAGACGGTTCATCGGCCGTCGTTGCATCTCCGTCGGACGAGGCGTGACATATCCCATGCTCAGAAACTCCATTTTCAACTTTGTCGGGGTCACCCGGCATCATCCGCCCGGTCTCCATCATGCAACAGCGGAGAATTTTTCCAGCATTCCACAACGGCGCCAAGCCGGAAACGCGGGCGAGCCTCGACGTTTCGAAATACGAAGACTCAGGGGCAGCGGAACCCGGTGTTCCGCTCGGTCCGCAGCAAAAAACTGGCTGTCTTCGAGGCCCCGGTGGTCGCCAGCCGTATCCTGTTATATGTCGACACCGCCGACATGCCACAGACATCCTGCACGGCCTACAACACGATCGTGAGATCCCGGCGTACACGACCGGACTCCGGATTCGCCCCGGCCGCCGCCCGGATCACCGTGCATCTTAAGCATCAAAGTTTTTGGTTCAGGCGTTTGTGTGCACCAGGCATTCTGCGAGCCGCATCAAACAACAACTTTCGGTCAGCACGGCGTTTTGCAATGCCTTCAAGGGGGGATGGAGAGAATTTATGTGTCACCCATGACCTCCGAATCCGTGAGCGACCGTGATCCGCGTCTGTCCCGATCAGGACAGCGCGACGGCTGGACTCTGGCTTTGCGATAAACTCCGTGATCCGCTCTGGGGCGGGATTCTGACCTGAAAGAACGTGTCACTGATCGCCATGCCGATATGATTCAGACGAGACTGGAAATCATCGACAAACTGATGCAATCCATTGGCAACAATCTCTTTACCAGACGCCTGATCCAGATCCTGATTCAATTCCCCCAGCTGCTCCTCGGCCGCGTTGCGGTTTTCATGAAGAAGGGAACCCGAAATCGCTCGGAGACAGGTATCGGCCTCGTGAACGCAGAAACGCAGAGACCGTGGGAATGACGGGTTAAGGATCAGAAAGTCCACCACATTCACCGGGACGATTCGTCCATGAGTTCGGCGATACGTCTGCAGCGCGCTGGTTGACTCGAGGAGTGCGGCCCATTGCACCACATCAACCTGTGATCCGATCTGAGTCGGGGTCGGTAACAGGACAAAGTATTTGACATCGAGAATCCGAGACGTCTTGTCCGCCCGTTCCAGCAGTGTGCCCATACTCGAAAAATTCCATGCCTCACCGTGAGACCACGTTGCCGACGCCACTCCGCTCACCTGATGAGCGAGTCGTTTGATCTGCTCCAGAAACGGATGCGGCTGATTCAATACACGATCTGCGTCTGCAGCAGAGGATCGCACTTTCAGATAAAAGCGATTGATGGCCTCCCAGAGTGAACTGGTCAGGTTCTCTCGAATCGATCTCGCGTTTTCACGAGCGAAAGCGAGACAGTTGACAACCGAGTTCAGATTGTTGCGATCGAACAGGAGATACCTCAGGACATTCTGACGAGACGGGACTGAATAATGCTTCTCAAATACATCCACGTCACCACCCGCATGGATCAGCGATGACCAGAGATTCTCTTCGCTGCCTCGGTAGCCGAGGGCAATGTTCAGCGTCACATCGATAAACCTCGCCTGATTCTCCGCGCGTTCGAGATATCGGCTCATCCAGAACAGCGAATCAGCAACCCGGCACAGCATGGCTGGCTCCCCTCAGCAGTACTTCTTTCGACGAACATATTCCGATTTTCAGGTCTGTCCGACTCGAGTTTGACCGAGCCTGACAATCACTCGTCAGGGACGATGCAATCGCGAGAACGGTGTATCTTTCATCAACACCCACGTATCTTTGCTTCCCCCGCCCTGAGATGAATTCACAATCATGGAACCTTCCTTCAGAGCGACTCGCGTCAGGCCTCCGGGGAGCACAAACACGTCTTCTCCGAATAAGATAAACGGCCGAAGATCCACGTGACGAGGCTGCAACGTCTGGTTGATGACTGTGGGCACCGTCGACAATGTCAGCATGGGCTGAGCGATGTAGTTGCGGGGATCCCTGCGAATCGACTCTGCACACCGATCACGTTCTTCCTGAGTCGCTCTCGGGCCCATCAGAATTCCATAACCACCGGATTCATTCGTCGGCTTCACAACCAGTTCGTGCAGATGATCCAGGACATAGCTGCATTCCTTCGGATCCGAACACAGATAGGTCGGAACGTTCTGCAGAATGGCCTCTTCACTGAGGTAGTACCGAATAATGTCCGGGACAAACTGATACACGGCTTTGTCATCCGCCACACCGGTTCCGGGGGCGTTAGCCAGGGTCACATTCCCGCTGCGATAAGCTCGCATCAGGCCCGGAACGCCCAGCATGCTGTCGGGGCGGAATGCTTCGGGATCAAGGAAGTCATCATCGATCCGACGGTAGATCACATCCACTCGTTGCGGACCACGAGTTGTCTTCATCCAGACGATATCGTCATCGTCCACAAACAGGTCCGGACCGTTGACCAGTTCAATGCCCATCTGCTGGGCGAGAAATGAATGCTCAAAGTAAGCCGAATTGTAAATGCCGGGCGTCAACACAACAGCCGTCGGATCTGTCGTCCCCGGAGGAGCCGTCTTGAGCAACGCATCGAGCAATCGCTCGGGGTAATCTTCGATCGGAGCAATAATCGATCCGTAAAACACTTCCGGAAGAACTCGCTTCATGATCTCCCGGTTTTCAAGAACGTAACTCACTCCCGATGGACATCTCAGATTGTCCTCCAGAACATAGATCGTTCCGTCATGATTTCGAACAAGGTCCGTGCCCACCACATGAGTCCACACGCCTCCCGGCGGCCGAAACCCCTGGCATTCCGGTCGATACGTTCTGGCCGTCTTTAATAATTCTTCCGGAACAACCTTGTCCTTCATGATGCGGCCCTCGCCGTACACATCATCGAGGAACAGATTCAGGGCACGGATTCGCTGCCTGAGTCCGGCTTCAATCATCGCCCATTCATCAAACGCCACCGGACGTGGCACGACGTCGAACGGCCAGATCTTTTCGTTGCCGTCATTGTGACCATAGACAGCGAAGGTGATGCCTTTTTCAAGCAGTTCATCCTCAGCGTGACGCTGGCGTTCCGCAAGCACCTCAGCGGACAGGGAAGCAAGACATTCAGACAAGGCCGGATGCCGAGGAGTGCCCTCGGGCGTCAGTAGTTCGTCATAATTCGGAGCTTTCGGCGTCACGCTCGTCTCTTTGCTTTAAGTCCCACTGTCTCCGATGTCAGAATTCTGCAGGCCTCGAATCAAACACCAAGGCGATGATTCAATTGAACCGGCCTGCAACACCTGTTGTCAGCTTCAGGACGTGGGGAACCCGACGCTGACTTTGTCGCGATGCACATGCATGTCTCTTCCACAGCCCACCGCGTTCAGGAGTTGCGAAAACCCTCGGGTTGCCAACGTACGGTTCACCACTCAAAAAACAGGCAGCCACGGGACCAATTGCTGAGAGTCTAGGCAGTTTCCGCACGTTGTCACAATATCTCTGGGAAACGCAACATTCGTGCCGACATCCCTCAATTCAGAATTTCTGTCCATCCCGGGATCACCGCGTGCTGTTCAGCAGCGTATCGCGGTGCATGTCGCGTTTCAGCATGGCGATTCGTGACGCATACTGCTGACGCTCAACAGACGACTGAATTCGTCGAATCTGGGGAAAAAAGTTGGCAAAGACTTCACCGGACTCTGACTCCTCTCGCTGCAAGGCCGCAGCCAGCCAGGGCCCGTGAATGGAGACCAGCGCATCTTCGGAGGATGCGAAGACCTGTGCAGATCCGGGGTCACCCTGCCGCGCACAACGCCCGATCAGCTGACGGTCCATGCGGCTCGAAGTCTGACACTCCGCGACAATCACGTGCAGACCGCCGGCCTCCCTGACCTCGTCGGGCAGCGAGATATCTGTGCCTCGCCCCGCAAGATTGGTGGCGATGGTAATTGCGCCGGCGCGTCCGGCATCGCTCACGATTTGCGCTTCTTCTGAGTTCTGCAATCCATTCAGAATCTGAAATGGTACCCCCTGCCGGTTCAGCTGATCGGCAATCGCTTCGCTGTCGGCGATGGAT
>JBKDRW010000663.1:0-17425 GCA_046341255.1 Planctomycetota bacterium | reverse complement strand
GTACAACAAGACGTTGATGAGACTCGATGGAATCGGGTCTGCCGCGAACAGCAAACCGCCAAACGTCAGCCACAGGAAGCCACCAAGCGTGCTGCCGAAGATGGCTCCGACCAGACCCATTTGAGTCTTGCCGGGACTCAGTTTCGGAGCCAGCTTTCTCTTGCCCCACAGACGACCGAATGTGTACGCAAACGTATCGCCAGCCTTCACACAAATGATCATCGATGCGATAGCAAAGTACCCCAGTTCCGGCTTCGGAAACCAACGCAGCTGCGACGTTACGGCCATCAATCCCCCGGCATACAGCACCGTGACCATGTTGGATCCAAGTGATTCCATCGACGTGCCGGGCTCCTGATATCGAAATGCTTCGAAGCCCAGCAGAAGACAAAACGCGAGTATCAGAGCGATCCCGATCCAGCCGACCGACGTCATCAGTGACACGGGTTCACCTGCAAACCACGTATGAGACCATGCTGCTGCGATCACTGCCACGCTGAGCACCGCAGTCACCGCAAAATGCGGCTTCATGCTGCGAGCCGCCATCAGATCCGTCAGCTCAAACGCATTCCGGACCGCGACGAAACCTGCAAACACCAGCAACAACGGTGCAGACACGCCCGCGCGATGATCCAGCCAGAAAATGGTGATGATCAAAGGAATCAGGATTGCTGACATCAGCAGTCGCCAGCCAAGCATCTGTTCGCCTTTCGAATGGCATTGGTTTTTGTGAGCCCGAAATCCACACGTTGTCACTGCCAGCAGATCAGCGAACGGCCTGAGCGACCTCGATGCTCGAACCGTTCGATGCCCCCGAGTCCATGGACTGTCAGTCTTTTGCTTCGAACTTCTGGGCTGACAAACCGCCAAACCGTCGATCGCGAGCCGCGAAGTCCCGCAGAGCCGAGCGGAAATCGTCTTCGCGAAACTCGGGCCAGTGTTTTGCGGTCACCCAGAGTTCCGCATAGCTGATTTGCCAGAGCAGGAAGTTGCTGATGCGGAATTCACTCGCCGTCCGAATGACCAGATCCGGATCCGGCATACCCGCTGTCATCAAATGGTCTTCAACGATTTCCGTCGTAATGTCCTCGGGACGAATGAGACCTTTCACGGCCGCAGCAGCAATCTTTTGCACCGCTTCCACAATCTCCTGTCGAGACCCGTAATTCACGGCCAGACAGAGATTCATGCCGCTGTTCCCCGCTGAGACCTCAGCCGTCTTCTGCATCTCTGACTGAATCATCGGATCCAGTTCGCTCAGCTTCCCGATCGCAGTGAAACGAAGACCCTGCCGCTGAATCTCACGACGTTCTTCAATCAGATACTGTTTCAGGAGATGCATCAACAGCGACAGCTCGCGAGGCGGACGCTTCCAGTTCTCACTGGAGAAGCAATAGAGTGTGAGCTGCTTGAGCCCCATTCGCGATGCTTCCTCAACAATGCACCGAACAGACGTGACGCCCCTCCGATGACCCTCGATCCGCGGCAGCCCTCGTTTCTGAGCCCAGCGGCCATTCCCGTCCATAATGATGGCAACATGCTGCGGAATCCGCACTCGATCCAGACCAAACGCGGCAAGTTCAGCGTCTGTGTACTTTTCTTCCGTCGACAATCTACTTTCTCCGCTGGCTCATTGGCATGACGGGCGCCCTGCCAGCTGCTTCATACGCCCGCAGCAGGCTCAGAGTCTAACAACAAAACGACAATTTGTCCCTATCGAGGAACGACCCTCCACAAGTCCTCGTCTGTCTTGCTTCTTTCAATGTCGCTCGCACAATCTTCGCCGACGACCAATCGCCGTCTGGAACAACAACCGCTCAGGCAAAAGCGTCATTCACCCCAGTCTCGGGATTTCCGCACATTCGTCAGCCTCGGCACACCCTTGCGGTCTTTCGGAACTTGCCGGCAGTCGGTCCGCCTGAATGAAGCGGAGCCTACCGCGCCGATAAAGGCCCGAGCCGCATTTGCCTCGCGAGATCATCGAACACCGCTTCCAGAACCAGCCGAACAGGCGAATTGCCTTCAATCTGATGAGCGGCCGTGATCACGCGATCGAGCAGCGGCGATAAAAGGTCGACTCCGCTTCGCACGCCAAATCGCTGCAGCAGAGGATCCGACAAATCGCCGGACGTGAGTCGTCGCAGTCGGCCGTTCAGAACGCCCGCAACAAATCGAAGCAGCCAGAGCGCATTTCGACGCTGCTCTTCAGTGCTGGAAGAAATCCGCTCCAGCTCCTCCGACACCTGCTTCGACACCTCCAGTGGCTTCATCTGCTCCATCTGATCCAGTTGCTCATTGATCAGATCCCGCAAACGCCGAAGGTCGGGATTCAGCAGCTGTGACGCCTGTGCAATGCTGCCTTCCGCAAGTTCTGCAATCGCAGCCGCCTCCGCTTCGGTGTCAACCATCTCTTCCTTCAAAAGGATCTCCCGAACATCAGCATCCGGCAATGGAAAGAACCGTATCACCTGGCAGCGGGATCGAATCGTCGGCAGCAGCGAATCCGGATTGTCACACACCAGCAGAATCAGCGCCTGTGAGGGCGGCTCTTCCAGAGTCTTCAACAAGGCATTCGCCCCCTCTGCGTTCATCCGATGCGCATCATTGATGATGGCCACACGACGATCGGACGCCTGAGGAGCCATTGACAACTCAAAGCACAGCCCCTCGCGACCCTTCTTGTCACCCTCGCCACTGATCAGAGCAACCGGGATTTCTGTCTTTCCCGCCGGTAACCCCACTTCCGTAAAATCGGGCCACGTACCGGCCAGAAAGCTTCGACATGCCCGACACTCTCCGCAGGCTTCGATTTCTTCCGGCTGGCGCTGTCGACAGAATATCGACTGGGCCAGCAGCCTCGCGAACTTCCGTTTGCCGATTCCGTCGACACCAGTCAGCACATATGCATGCGATAGCCGACCTTTCGCCAGCGACCTCGCAAAGAGGGCTCGCTGCTCCTGATGACCCTTCAGTGTGTCCCATGCTGATGACATTGATCCAGGAGCCTTCGTCGGAATCATCAGGTCGGACCGAATTTCGCGAGGACCGCCAGTGATGAAATTTCAGATGAGTAGAGTCGAATTCCGGGGGGGTGAGGAGAATGTCGATGTCCCCTGATGACACACGGCAACTTCAGCCACGAGTCACAGCCTGATGCCTGCCACGGCTTTCTCAGTTACATCAACTGGGTCTCTGCGATGTGAATCGCTTTCAACATCGCACGAGCTTTGTTCTGGGTTTCCCGATACTCCATTTCCGGCACACTGTCAGCCACAATACCGGCACCGGCCTGGATGTAAATCACGCCGTCCTTCATGACAAGCGTTCTCAACGCAATGCAGGTGTCCATGTTACCCGTGAAGTCGATATATCCCACGGCGCCACCATAGGGCCCCCGTTTCTGAGGCTCAACAGCATCGATGATTTCCATGGCTCGCACCTTCGGTGCGCCGGAAACAGTCCCCGCAGGCAGACCTGCTCGGAGTGCTTCAATCGCCGAGAGACCTTCGCGCAGATGACCAGAAACATTTGACGTAATGTGCATCACGTGGCTGTATTTTTCCACAACCATCACGTCCGAAAGACACACCGATCCGTACTCTGCAACTCGGCCAACGTCGTTCCTGGCCAGATCAATCAGCATCACGTGTTCCGCACGCTCCTTGGGATCGGCGAGCAGTTCCTCTGCAAGCTCTCGATCTTCCTGCGGTGTCCTGCCACGCGGCCGCGTCCCTGCAAGAGGACGTATGGTCGTCTCGCCGTCTTCAACCCGCACCATGATCTCCGGCGAACTTCCAACCAGATCAACGTCCGGCGTTCTGAGGAGAAACATAAACGGACTCGGATTCACCATACGAAGCGATCGATACACGTCCAGCGGTTGTGCTGGACTGCACTTTTCGAATCGCTGACTGATCACGACCTGAAAAATGTCGCCGGCCTTGATAAACTCACGACATGTGGCAATCGCCTCGTGGAACTGCGGCTGAGTAAAGTTCGACCGGATCTCAAATGTCGGTTCGACTGTCAGATCAATATCACTCATCTGCACATCGCCACCGCTGAACGACAGCTGTCGACACAGGACATCCAGTCGCTCCTCTGCGCGTGCCCGAGCATCCTCCAGATCGCCTTTCTCCGTGTCAGCAAGAGCAACCACAAGCACGACTTTGCGAATGTGATCAAATACGATCATGGAATCATACAGCGCAAACGACATGTCCGGCAGATGACGATCGTCGGTCGGAACATTCGGCAGATTCTCCGTGTATCGAATCACGTCATACCCTGCAAACCCCACGGCTCCGCAGCAGAATCGCGGCAGGCCCGGGATCGGAACAGACTGATACTGCCCGACCAGAGCATCCAATTCCTTCAGCGGATCCTCACTTTCGAACTCCCTGCGATTCACATTGATGTGGTCAACAACAACCTGCCTGCCTGTCGCGGTCAGCGTGAGGAATGGGTTACTTCCGCAGAAACTGTACCGTCCGACCCGTTCGCCACCGACCACGCTTTCAAACAAAAATGACCACGGTCCATTCGAGACTCTCTGATAGGCCGTCACCGGTGTCAGCGTGTCGGCCGTCAGCTGGCGGTACACCGGAATAAACCGCGCCTGGCCAGCGAGCTTCTGGAATTCGGCAGATGTCGGCAGTGTGGTTGGTGACTTCATGAATGTGCCAGTGAGTCGTGGTGAGAACGAGAGACGTCTGTCCCCTGATCATTTGCTTTCTGGTGCGAATCTGAAAATTCACCTGCCCCGCCAGCCGGGGCGCTCTGCAGCTCCAGCCTTCATCAGAGCACCGACAAAATCCGAATCGACTTTGTCATCTGCTCAAAGATCGGACGCACGTCTTCCAGCTCATGGTCGGTACCCTGCCACCACGCCAGAAGCGTCATTTCTGATGAGCGGACACTGGTCAGCGACACGGAGTTCAGCAGTTCGAAGCAGGAAAAATTCACTTCACGACATACCGCTGGCATATTCGCCAGGATGGCGCTCTTCTGTTCGTGAACCTCGACGTCTTCGTATTCTTCTTCAAAGGCCTCAATGCACGATCTGATCACCTCGTCCGCGCGAGGGCATTCTGAAATGATTCGAAGAGCCCAGAAGCTGGTACCGTCCGCCGTAACCGTGATCAGCCGATCCGCGCCGTCCTGTTCTTCCGATACCTCCCAGTAACCTGGGTAGTCAAACCGAACGCCGTGGGCTTCGTAACGTGTCAGAATCTCAGATTCGTTCATTATGAATTCCTGAAAAGTTGGCTTTCTGACGCGCGATTCGCCAGATCACTTTCCTGAGCCGGCCGTTCTTTCCAGCTGCACGGAATTGATGTGCCCCTGGTCCATGCGAAGACTAATTCTGGCGAAACAGCCTCGCCTGTTCCTGCTGCAGCTGATACGACAGCTGCATGATATTGAACGCCGACAGCTCCGTAATCAGCTTCGTCACCAGCTCGTGCGTGTGATCGTCGAGCTTTTCTTCAATAGCCAGCATCAGATCAATCAAACGCGCCTGCTCATCGCTGATTTCCTGCTCATCGATCACGCCGTCTGCAAATGCCTGGCTGAACGGTTTCAGCTTCTTCACGTATCCTTCGATGCGGATCTCATTTGTTTCAGGATCAATCCAGCTTTTTCGCGACATGAGGAAGACTCCCGTGAGATGCAGTTACAGACCTTAAAGGTGGATAAAGCCGCGCTGAGCATGCACAGACCGGCGCGGCACTGGCACCACATGAAATCTGCGAAAACAACGTTCGCAGCGACAGGCATCAAAGCTCTCAGAACATGGAGGTTCTGAATCTACCGCCGAACCGCTGGACACCAACCGCAGACCATTCGATCGTTATATTATCGGCCGCAAGCAGTCAACGCGCGGATTCCGCGGCGTTTTCCCGAGCGTTTCAGAAGCGAAGAAATCCAGAGATCGGATTATCCATGCTGTTCGCCGCCCTCGGGAGAACTCCACGCTGCAGGCTCAGAGACGGACGATGCCGGGCCAGACGAATCCGCAGGAGTCCAGAGAATCCCGGCGATACAAGCCGTCATGCAGCAGGCGAGAGTTCCGCCCAGCATGGCACGGAACGCGATTTCGGTCAGCTCGCGACGACGCTCCGGGGCAAGGGCCCCGATTCCACCGATCTGAATGCCGATCGATGCAAAGTTTGAGAAACCGCACAACGCGTATGTGAGGATCACCGACGCTCGATCCGAAAGTGGCCTTGTTCCCTCAGCCATCTTCAGCCAGCTGCCAAGTTTCTCATAGGCGACGAATTCCGTCGCCACAATTTTCAGCCCCAGCAACTCCCCCGCACTGCGGCATTCTTTCCATTCGACACCCATCAGCCAGGCCAGAGGGGAGAACATGGCTCCGAGAATCGTTGTCAGGGTCACTGGTGACGGGTTCTCATAGCCCATCTTCGTCAGGATCCAGACCGATGAATTTGCGCACACGTAATCGACCATCGCGATCAACGCAAGGAAAGCAATCAACATCGCCGCGACGTTCAATGCCAGTTGTAGACCATCTGACGTTCCTGCGGTCGCCGCTTCGATCAGGTTGCTGGTTGTTCGCGGCATGCTGTGTGACACGTCGCCGCGGGTCACAGGAACGTCAACTTCTGGCTGCAGCACTTTCGCAATCAACAGGCCAGCTGGAGCAGAAATCACAGAAGCCGTCAGCAGATGTGCTGCGCTGATGCCCATATCGATGTAGGCGGCCATTACGCCACCAGCAATTGTCGCAAAGCCGCCAACCATGATCGCCATCAATTCCGACCGAGTCATCGTGGCCACATAGGGACGAACCACCAGGGGCGCTTCGGTCTGACCAACAAAGATGTTTGCCGATGCGGAAAGACTTTCCGCCCCCGAAGTCCCCAGCGTAACCTGCATCACTCGACTGATCCGACGCACGATCAACTGCATCACCCCAAGGTGATACAGAATCGACATCAGAGCAGAAAAGAAGATGATCGTGGGAAGAACGCGAAAGGCAAAGAAGTGCTGGCCGTAATCCTGGCCAAACACCATGCTGCTTCCCGCATCAACAAAACTCAGCAGCTGAGTAAAGAAGTCCCCCGTCAGCTGAAAAATTCTGAGCCCCGGCGATGTATTCAGTATGAGCCACGCGAAACTGACCTGAAGAATGGTTCCACCGATGACAACCCGCCATGGAAAACGGTGGCGATGAGAGCTCATCAGCCAGGCCAGAAAGATCATCACAAAGTAACCAAATGCTGCAATCGCCTGATGCATGGACGACTCTTTCCGGTCCTGAAGCCCGCAATTGCTGGCACGGCAGCAGAGAAATACTGAGACTTCTGCCTGCTCCTCCTGCGGGAATAATCTGATCGCAGAGTAACCTCATTTCTCGCCGGAACAACGCAAACAGGCCGTTTTCGAGGCCATTCCGATCGATCTTTCGCTGCTGAAGGCCACATCCCTTCGATCGAGCCTCCGGACTCTGTTCGACGTCCACTTCGGATGCAACACGACGAAACGACAGCAGGATCAACCGTCGAACGATTCCCCACGCTTTTCAAGACTCGCTGGTTCTCTGCAATGGCATCCGCGGATCCTTCCGTCATCACCGCGCTTCCAATTCCTCAAAGGTTACGGCAAGAATGCCGATGCTCTGTCGGTCTGATCACTGAGAGCCAGCTCATCCGAATCTTCACTGGAGTTTGTTTTGACCGGAAATCGTGCCCTCGAAAATGCGCAGCCTTCTGATCCGTCCATGGCCGACGATGTGGCTCGACTGCTGGCCTGCGCCGCGAACTGTGGCCTGACTGTTTCCGATGAGTCGGCTCAGCAACTGGTTCGGTATGCACGACTTCTCTGGGACTGGAACATTCGCCTCAATCTGACCCGACACACGGACTGGGACTTGTTCGTCACTCGTGATCTGCTGGATACGGTCGAACTGTCCAGACATCTGCCGGAGAATTCGCGAATCATGGACATCGGCTCCGGGGGCGGTGTCCCGGGAATTCCTCTCGCAATTATTCGTCCGGATCTCACGGTATCTCTGTGTGACTCCGTCGGCAAGAAAGCCATGGCTCTGAAGGATATGGTCAGCGCTCTGAAACTTCCGATCGAAGTTCACAGTGACCGCGCTGAGAATGTCCTCAGGTCGAAGAAAGTGAACTTCGTCACCGCTCGAGCTGTGGCATCGATTTCCAGACTGATGTCCTGGCTGAAGCCCGTCTGGAACTCGGTCGGCCAGCTTTATCTGATCAAGGGTCCTCGCTGGGTGGAGGAACACGCCGAAGCAGAAGCCGACGGACATTTTCGGTCATTTCGTCTCGAGCAGATTTCGTCATGGTCCACGCCAGGCCGCGACGGACAAAGTGTCCTGCTGCGGGTGATTCGAAGAAAGAAGGCCGAGGGTGACTGAGGGAGCCGCCGTCACGACGGCCGTGACTTCGGCAGAGCCGGCAACTCATTTCACCTGCGATTACGCGGCTCTCCGCATTAAGCAGTCCGCACAAGCGTCCATCCGCATGCCGTCGGTCTGATGATCGATGCCATGCTCCCGATCCGCGCCACGCCGGCTAAAGACAGCCCATCAGCCCCGAAACAACTCGTGAATCTCGCGATAGCCGAAATCCACCAGTGGAAATGGGCGCCCGGCAGGTCCCGGAAGATGGGAATCGAGCTTCAGCCCAAGGCTGTGGAAGATCGTCGCAACCACGTCGCCGGGCTGAACAGGTCGGTCTGCGGGGACACCTCCGATCGGATCGCTCGCTCCGACAACCTGACCACCCTTCACTCCACCACCCGCAAAACCAACGGTGAAACATTGAGGCCAGTGGTCGCGACCGCCGGCTGGGTTCACCTTCGGAGTCCGACCAAATTCCGCGATATTGCAGACCAGTGTGTTGGCCAGCAGGCCTCGCTGATGCAGATCTTCAATCAGTGCAGAATAGCCCTGATCGTACAGCGGGGCCACAATGTCTCGCATGCCTTCAATGGAAGTGAACGGTTTGGAGCCATGGATGTCCCACGTGATTTCATCGAATACGGTCAGGAACGTGTTGATTGTCACAAACCGTACGCCCGCTTCGATCAATCGTCTGGACAGCAGGCAGCACTGCCCGAAGCGATTCATCCCGTAACGTTCGCGAACAGACTGTGGCTCCTTTGACAGATCGAAGGCATCCCGGGCCTGAGGACTCGTCATCAGACGATAAGCGGCCTCGAAGTTCTGATCCATCATCGTCGCATTTTCCGTCGACTCAAAGTCATTGATGGTAGAATCAACAAGGTCTCGCAGACGACGGCGACGAGTCATGCGGACTTCACCAAGGTTTTCCGGAGGTAACAGGTCCGGCACCCTGAAATCCGGCTTGGACGGATCAGCCATCAGCGCGAACGGATCATGCGCCTTGCCCAGAAATCCTCCGGCCTGACCGTTCGGCAGATTTCCTCCCCCACGGCCCATGGTTTCCGGCAGCACAACAAACGGCGGAAGGTCTGTGCGACGCCCCTTGAGATAACTGACCACGGATCCCGCATGTGGTGAGTTGACTCCACCGGCAAACTGCCGACCCGTCTGCATCATCTGCCAGCCGGCGTCATGTACTGCCGCCCCGGTGTGATAACAGCTGCGAACCAGCGCCACGTGTTCGGAAATCGCGGCAATCCTGGGGAGAATCTCGGACAATTGGTAGTTCCCGCAGCTTGTCGCGATCGGCCTGAACGGACCACGTACCTCCAACGGGGCTTCCGGCTTCATATCGAACGTATCAAGATGACTTGGCGCACCAAGATTGAAGATCATGATGCAGGATCGCTCGTCATGCCCGCCCGCAACATGGCCCTGCTCTTTGGCTTCGATGTACTGAGACAGCGAAAGGCCTGTCACTCCCAACGACCCCACCTGCAGAAAGTCTCGGCGAGTCGTCCCATCGCACGTCTGTGCGGTACCGCGCCCGACAAAGTTCAACATGGCAGGATTGCTCCGGTCAATGGTTGGGATTTCAGCCAGGAGATGCATCTGATCGCGTGGTCATGCTACTTTCGACCCGGGCCGCATACAACTACAGAAAAAAATGACAGCCAGTCCGCTGTCTCGATCGTCTTCGGGGCAGAAGCACCCGCAAAACCCGGATTCCCCGGTGCGTAACCCTATCCCGGGAACAAATCAGACCACCGTGGAATCTCGGGCATCATTGAGTTTGTCTGGGATCTCTTATCAACCGCCTGCAACTCCCTCTCCTCATTCTGACGACTGGATTTCCCCATGAAACGACTGGTGATGCTGGCTCTGTTTGCTGGCCTGTGTGTTCCCGCTCCTGCCGAAGACAAAGCAGGCGAATGGAAAAATCTGTTCGACGGGAAGTCACTCGAAGGCTGGAAAATCAACGAAAACAAAGACTCTTGGAAAGTCGAGGACGGCGCGATTGTCTGTCATGGCGAACGGAGCCACCTGTTTTATGTCGGCAGTGACAAACCATACAGGAATTTTGAATTGGAAGCTGAAGTCATGACGACGCCGGGCAGCAATGCCGGGATCTACTTCCATACCAGGTTTCAGGAAACCGGCTGGCCACGATTTGGTCAGGAATGTCAGGTCAATGTGACGCAGTCTGACCCGAAGAAGTCTGGAAGCCTGTATGGCGTGGTCGACGTTCCCAATCCCGGCCTGAAGGACAATGAGTGGTACAAGACCTCCATCAAGGTCGAAGGCAAACACGTTGTCATCAGGATCAACGACAAGACGACCGTGGACTATACGGAACCAGAAGGCAAGCAGGCATTTTCCCCTGAGTTCGAACGTCGCCTTGGTGAAGGCACGTTTGCTCTGCAGGCTCACGATCCTGACAGCAAGGTCTATTTTCGTAACATCAGAGTTCGCCGATTGCCTTAGCCGGGATTGTCCGATGACCTGAGCCAGCGGCTTTCTGACTTCCCATCAGAGGTGTGGCTCCTCGATCGTTGGCATCGAGTGACTGCCCGGTTTTCCTTCAATGGTCGTTCTTCGAGGATCCATTCTGTGGCCGTTCTGATGGAACTCAGCCGAGTGATCGTTTCCGAACTCAATGATCAACAGGCGATTTACCTGCGCGAGGTCGGAGGAACCCGAACGTTTCCGATTCTGATCGGTCAGGTCGAAGCGCAGGTGATCAATCGCAGACTGCTCGAAGAGCCGCCCTTCCGACCGATGACACATCAGCTGCTGAAGAGTGTCGTGGAAAAGCTCGGCGGCGTTTTCGAGGACGTCATGATCACCGAAATGAAGGAACACACTTATTTCGCGGTGCTCCGTATCCGGGCGGGTGAGTCCGTGCATGAAATCGATTGTCGGCCAAGCGATGCCATCGCCATTGCCGTTCATCACAGCCCCGTTCTGCCGATATATGTGTCCGAACAGGTACTGGGCGAAGTCAGTTCCTAGTCGCGAGGGTTCTCCAGTTGCCCCCCGCGAGCACTCGCCCCGGGCATGGACAAAACCAACCGGAGAACCACGATGGTCCAGGATATCTCCGGATCAGACAAAGCATCGTCCGTGGAGCAGTGGACCCGCGAGACGCACTTCATGGACATCCTGTCCTGCAGCATCGATCATCGCTGCCGTGATTTTGAGGGCGTGCGATACTTCGGGCTTTTTGAAAATCTTGTGCAAGCCTGTCTGATAATGCGGTCCGCTGCTTCACCATCACCGTATGGATTCACATCAACCTGCATCGCTTCGTAGGCATCGCGATTGGTCAGCAGTTCGCAAACGGCGAGGAAAACGCGATCGGGATCCGTTCCCACCAGTTTCGTTGCGCCTGCGTGCAGTGCCTCAGGGCGTTCCGTCGAATCACGGGTCACCAGAACAGGTTTCCTGAGCGAAGGTGCCTCTTCCTGAACGCCACCGGAGTCGCTCAGAATCAGCGTCGCCTGATCCATCAGCCAGATAAACTCCGGATATTCAGCCGGAGGAATCAGGTGCACATTGCCGCAGTCGCCAAGGATCTCATGCACAGGGCCGTAAATATTCGGATTCAGATGCACTGGGTACACAAACTGTACTTCTGGGAATGATTCGGCCAGCCGACCAATCGCGGTACACAGGTTTCGAATGCCGGCACCATGATTCTCACGCCGATGGGCCGTGATCAGGACCATCGGGCGGCCAGCAATTTCGGGGTGTTTCTGAATCCAGGTCATGGAGTTGATTCGTTCCTGCTCAACCGTCAGCCGCAGCGCGTCAAGGACCGTATTACCGGTCACGATGACGTCGTCTGGCGAGTAACCTTCGCGCAGAAGCTTCTGCCGGGCCGCGCTGGTCGGCGCACAGTGCAGCGCCGTTGTCAACGAGCAGACTCGGCGGTTAAATTCTTCCGGAAACGGCGATTCGATGTCGTCGGTTCGCAACCCGGCTTCGACATGTACAAACGGAACTCGCGCATAAAATGCGGCCATGCTGGCACATAACGCGGTCGTCGTGTCGCCTTGTCCGACGACACAATCGGGCTTTGTCTCATCAATCACGCCCGTCAGCCCCTGCAGACATCTGGCTGTCAGATCCGACAGTGTCTGATTCGGCTGCATCAGATTCAGGTTGTGGTCCACACGCAGACCAAAATACCTGATCACCTGATCGAGCATCTCGCGATGCTGCCCCGTCAGGCAGACGATGGGTGTTACCCGTGGATTTCGCTGCGCCGCCAGAACGAGCGGCGCCATTTTGATGGCTTCCGGACGAGTTCCAAACACACAGAGCATACGGAGCGACATAAACGGACCTCAGAGAAAATCAGCGATGACGAGAACACACTGAGCTTTGGTTTGCAAAAGTCTTCCGTTGAGACAGAACATCCTGATTTCTGCTTCCGCCGTAAACCCTGCGTTCAGAACGCCCATTCCTCATTCGGGCACATCCATTGGTACCTGTCCCGACGACCAGCGTGGTGCGGCGTCCGAATTGAACCATTCGAAGATCCTCGGATTTTCGTGAACTACAAATTTCGTTCCGGACGTGATCATGTCCGTCAGGTCGACCTGAAAGAAGATTGATGTCGCCAGATGACGACCGGAGTCGCCTCCAGACACAGGCTCCACTGGTCGAGCGCACACCAGATGCAATACGACTGGCAATGAAACAAGAATCTGAACCCGTCTGGTACCACTGAGGCGATGTTCTGATTGTTCGGTGTTTGAACTCATGCGTATCCGGCAGGTAAATCAGCGTTCAGAACCTCGGTTTTCCCCTCAGCATTCAGCACCCGACACCGGTGTTCGATAAACCGTCTGAGCGTTGTACTCAGCGCTCAGGTCACTCGGCGGTCCGGCAGAACCACTTTCGTTCCGCAGACCGGCCCGAATCTTCAGGTTTACAATCGGCCCTCGCTGTGATTCTTGTCCGTGCTCTCCGGTACGACCCGGTGATTCGCTGTTTTCAGAAGCTGATTCGACACACAGCGGACGGACGCATTGCCGCTCTCCAGGGGCTTATCTTTGTTCGTCGAGCTCTGATCGAGGGAGTTGCTGCCCGCGACTGCGGCCGCATGATCTTTCATGGGCCGGATGTCGTAGTGCCTGCTCAGCTGGTCAATCATCCATGCAACCAGCTCCATCTTCGGCTCTGCCGGTCGACCCATAGCCGGGAAGAACATCAGATCACGGTCATCGTCACATCCCATGAAGTCAAGCGGGTGAAGCAGCAGCGAGGGGCCGATCCCTGTCAGCCGGCACAGGGTCAGCGCCATATTCCAGGAAGCTTTCGCCGCGAGCTGAGAAAACTGCGCGAGGTACAGGATGTAGCTGGCGTGAATTGGCGCCTTGAATAGCGGCATCGTCGTGACAGGAATTTCCGTGAGTTGTCCTTCCGGAAAGTGCCACGTGAATGGCTTGAGCGGTCGAAAACCTTCGTTGAACTTTCCGAACAGCTGCTTGCGTTCTGCCCGCTGCTCACTGGTCAGTTTTGTTGACATGAAGTAGTACATACGAGCGAGCGGGCCGAGATACGTCGGGAACGTTGAGCAGTCGTACCTGTAGCCCCGACGAATCATGATCCGCAGCACAAGATCACAGAAGCTGAACCCTGGCCCACGGAAGCCGATCGGGCATTGCCCTGTCACACGCTCGAGATGCTCTTCGGTTTTCGCAAATTCCCGGACGAGTTCCTGCTCCGAATACAGATGCAGCCACGGCTCGTGGTTGAACGAATGATTGCCGATCTCATGCCCGGCCGCCGAGATCGACGCCAATGCTTCAAAGTTCTCTTCCCGAGAGGCATCCTGTCCAACGACGAACACCGTCATCTTCAGCTTGCGCTCGCTGACCGTCTTTAAGAAACGCGGCACAACAAGATCAAGGTACGTAGGATATTTATCCCAACCGGCGTCGCCATGAGTCTTCATGTACGACCACTTGTTGTCGAGATCGAGCGACAGGCTGGCAATCGGTTTCATAGGTGCGTTTTCAATGTCCAGATGTCCGTGTTCACCACTGAGTGTCAGAGCCTTCAGAGTGACGGCGACACCAACTCGCCGGACGCCGCAGATTTACTTCTTTCCATGCATGAGCCCACAGATGCCACACGACGAACGAACCTGTCGGTCCTTCTCTCTGAGGTTTCTGTGGTCTCTTTCATGCTTTACCTGTTCGAACTGGTCAACAGTTCCCGCCGTGCTGGCGCCCTGCCACCTGTCAGCGCGTCTTCGCCGGTCTGTCGTCTTTCAACATGAGCGATTCCGTCAGCCAGTGCAGCGACAAAATCGTTCGCCAGCCTGATGGTTTCGTTGACGTTCAATGTGCCATTCACGATCTGGGCCGAATTGAGGGAGTACAGACCCGCGACAGAAGTCACTGTCGGCGGCAGACGATCTGAGTAGCCCAGTGTGGGCAGGGCAAACACGTATCGCACACGTGAGATACGGAAAGCCTTGACATCCGCCAGAGACAGGTCCGGGTGCATTCGCTGAAGGCTCGTCAGAAATTCATGCTCGATCTCCGCGTCGGACTTCTCGAACAGCTGGTCGTCTGGCGGCGCATAACGCGGGAGGTACACCAGAGCGTTGCCGCCCAGTTCCTTCTTGTCAACGAGCGACGTCATTTCCATCACCGCAGTGAACGGATACCCAGCGTCCGTAATGTTCGTGACGTAATAAGGCGAGAGACTCTTCGTCAGGAGAACCGAAGCACAGACAATGCCATGGTACCGGACATTGTCAAACTGCTGCTTTTCGGCATCGTTGAGTTCCGGACAAACGCGGCTCATGACAGGGGCTGGCAGGGTTGATACAACCTGATCGAAGACTCGATCATGATCCGGCAGATAGACCACGAGGCGGCCGTC
Organism: Planctomycetota bacterium; assembly: GCA_046341255.1. Taxonomy (GTDB): domain Bacteria; phylum Planctomycetota; class Planctomycetia; order Planctomycetales; family Planctomycetaceae; genus SXXK01. Next base: position 2,127 of record JBKDRW010000663.1, on the reverse strand, counting down.
TATCGCCGTTCGAACACTTCGAACCATGGCATTGCAGCAGATCTCCACCCCCAAAGACGTCAGTTTCCTTGTGAACTGTTCCACAATCCTCGCATAACCACCACGGCAATAGCCAAACATCTCTTTCTTCAGCCCTGATCGCCTTGCAGCATACATCCGAGAGATCGTGGCCCAGATGAATGCGGCAGAGGTCTCACGCCAGCATTCTCCCAGTTTGCATCGCAGCAGCGGCAGCCAGATCTTCTCAAACGTTCGCCGGCCGGACAGCCTGGTCAGCCAGTCGCCAACAGGCACCCTTTCCAGAGCTCGCCAGTTTTTGACTCGCGATGCATAGAAGATCGTGGCGCCAAGTCTTAGTTTGTCCACCAGTCGCAGAGGCGGGAAGGTGAGAAACTCCAGCGTGTTCGACATGGAATGAAGTCTGCCATCCGTAAAGAAACCGGTCTTCGTTTCGACCCATTCCATCTGATCATCAAGATCCAGTTCCTTCAGTATCGCACGCGTGTGCTGATCAGACATCAATGTGACGTGATAATGGCGGTCCCATGTGCAATCGCCGATCTTCCACGCATCAGCAAGACCACCTGGATTCGGCCGAGCCTCAAGGATCGTGACCCGATGGCCTTGTTGAGCCAGTCGCAGCGCCAGCGTCATTCCCAGAATGCCACCGCCAAGAACCGCGAAATGTTGTGTGTTCGTTTTCATTGCTATTGATGTTCCGGAATCTCTGACTGAACGGCCAAAGTCACAAAACGTGTCTGAAGGTTGTTTAAACGCCCACTGTCGTTTCGGTTTCTGTTACCACATGTCCGGTGATCGAATACCCTCGCCCACATGAGCAGATGGCTTCGACAGGAGCCGAACACCCATCTTCGCTGAACCGATGCACCGGTTCTCCGCAGCGACAGACCACACCGACGACTCTGGCTGGTGCACCTATCGCGAGGCAGAAATCCGGCACAGACTTCGTCACGATTGAGCCCATGCCAATCATCGCCCAGCGACCGATTTCGAGGTTGCATCCGACAAGACATCCGGCTCCGATGGTTGCACCTTCCCGCACGACCGTCGCCAGAGTATGTTCGTCGGGATCGGATGACCGCAGTGTCTTCAGATCCGGAGTTGTAGCGCGAGGAAACCGATCGTTCGTGAAGATCGTCCCCGCGCTGATCATTACTCCGTCTTCGATCGTCACACCGTTGCAGATATAGGTGTTTGAATTAATCTTGACTCGATTGCCGATCTTCACGTCGTAAGCAATCAACGATTTTCCGCCAACGATGCACTGGTCACCCAGAACCGCATCGTGGCGAATATGAGCGTTGTCCCAGACTGATGTTCCTTCACCAAGCTGGACGTTGGCTTCAATTATTGCTGTTGGATGGATACGAACCATGAAAAGCACCCGGCGGTGATAACCAGTGATCGATAAAAATGGACTGATGAATCGCTGTCGTTCGGCTCACGTCGCTGGAGGAACCGGAATGGAGCCCACCGGCTTCAGTGGCTGACCACATGTGCATTCGCAACATGGCGGCGAAACTGGGATGCCGGGATAACCTGATGCCAATTCTCGGACCGAAGTGCGGCATAGGCCGTCTCAATCACTCGAACAGATGCGATGGCATCGACAGGCGTGATGATCAACTCCTCTGTTCCGCAAATCGCGCCGCCGAAGTTTTTGATCTGGTTACCAAACGCGGCCACCTTGTCGTAGCCGTTACCAAAAACAGTCCAGTCTTTCTGCTCGGCCAGTCTGTACTTCGATTCTTTCCATCCGACCGAGAGTGTTCCCTGTGACCCATAGACGCTGATGAAGTCGGCTCGGACCTTATTCAGACTCCACGACAGATCAATAATGCCCATCGCACCGGACTCGGTGCGAGCAAAGATCTGCGCGGTATCTTCGACCGGCAGATTCTGAATTCGCCGGCCTTCTACCACCTGCAGTTCGGTGATGCTTCCCAGCAGAAAGCGGAGAATGTCGACCGAGTGCGTGCCGTTATCAATCAGAACTCCACCACCGCTGATGGATGGATTACTGTTCCAGCGCTTCGACATATCGCAAAAGCCGGCAAATGTGTTCTCGTAGAGGACAATGTCCCCAAGAATGCCCGAGTCCAGGAT
>JBKDRW010000662.1:0-3753 GCA_046341255.1 Planctomycetota bacterium | reverse complement strand
GTCGAGAGGTGAGCAACTGCCACAAGACGCATCCCAGCGCGTAAAGTTCGCTGCGAGTGTCAGGCTGCCGACCGGAGCCGACCAGTTCCGGAGCGACACCTTCGATATCTCGAAGCGTCAGTCGATCTGTAATTGCAGGATGGGGTTGAGCCAGTCTTCGCACGAAAGGATCAACAAGATGTACCTGCCCGCGACCATCGATCCGCACGTTCCTCAGTGTGATGTCGCCATGCAGCAGACCACAGGACTCCAGCCACGCCAGTCCCGCAAGCAGTTCACGTCCAATCTCGGCGACGGCGTCGAAGGGCAGGCGTCCTCCTCGGACCAGAAGTTCGTCCATCGACCAGCCAGCGACGTAGTCGGAAACAACAAAATCGTCGGTGGCGCATTCTTCCCTGGTCCCGAGATCAGCAGGTTCGACCGAAGAGGATGGTTTGACTGCCGGCAATGGCTCGGTGATGAGACATTCCAGGGGGATGACCAGCGAGGCTGGCAGACTGCCTCGAAATTTTGAAACACTGGCGAAGAGCTCTGACAAACGTTGTTTCGGATCTGCGAGACGTCCGAATCCGACGGAGGGCACTTTTCGCAGCACGAAGTGTCTGGACGAACTGGATTCAGCAGCCAGCCATGTATTCAGTCCCAGTGTTTTTGACCGATGAAAGCGACCGACGACGATCCGAGCTCCGTCCGGGGCCTGAAGCTGTTCAGCCTGCCAGGCTGTCAGTGAATTCTGCTGCACGAGGGCATCAAGCCAGACGGAGTCGAAGTCTGGCAGGTCGTGGCACAGAGTTCGAACGAGCGATCCGCACTGATCAATCTCCGCACGAGAGCACAAACCGCTGCCGGTGAGTGTCTGAATCAGCCGTTCCGAAGGAGATCGCATCCGTGCCGCCCTGCAGTCCTGCTCTGCCTGAGCTCCAGAATTCTGCCCCGCCCGGGCTATCTGTCCTCTGAAGCCCTTGAATCATCCCAGAAAACGGACATTTGCCTCAAGCCTTCTTTTTCAGCAGTTTCGAGGCAAAAGTGCCTGCAGGATGGGTTATTCCGCGTTGCCGTTCTCGGAACGATGGGCTCAATAACCCTCAGGAACTTGATTCTGCCGGCGGAGAGGCGGAACCGAGCCACGTAACATGGAACGGAATTCGCCAACCCGGTTGCCAACGAGTGCAATTCGACGATGTCCACTTTCGAGGATGTCCCGACGTTTGTATTTTCCGCCCAGAATGATCACCTGACGCATCCAAAACGTGTCCAGGTTGTCAGACTCTCGATTCGCAGTGGGGGCCACACCGACCGCTGTGGAGATTTTCAAAAGATACGTTGATATCGGACTTCGATCCATGACTGAACCAGCCTCCTCTGTCCATCGCGATTTTGTTCGTCAGATCATTGACGAAGATATGAAAACCGGAAAGTGGGGAGGCCGGGTGCATACGCGGTTTCCGCCCGAGCCCAACGGTTATCTGCATATTGGTCATGCTAAGTCGATCTGCCTGAATTTCGGGATTGCAAAAGAGTATGGCGGCAAGTGCAACCTGCGATTTGATGACACGAATCCTGAAAAGGAAGATGTCGAATACGTCGACTCGATCATGGAAGACGTGCGGTGGCTGGGATTTGACTGGGAGGAACGTCTCTTCTACGCCTCGGATTACTTCGAGCAGCTTTATGAATGGGCCGAAAAGCTCATTCGTGATGGGAAGGCCTACGTCTGCAGTCTGCCGCTGGAGGAGATTCGGTCCGGTCGAGGAACTCCTGTGGAGGCGGGAGTTGCCAGCCCATATCGCGATCGGTCCGTTGAGGAAAACCTGGACCTCTTTCGACGAATGCGGGCCGGCGAGTTTCCCGACGGGGCTCACGTCCTTCGTGCAAGGATTGACATGGGACACAAGCACATGCTGCTCCGTGATCCCATTATGTATCGCATCCGTCATGCCGAACATCATCGCACAGGACACAAGTGGTGCATCTATCCGACTTACGATTACACTCACGGTCAGTCGGATTCGCTGGAGGGCATCACACATTCCATCTGTACGCTCGAATTCGAAAACCATCGGCCTTTGTATGACTGGTACTGCGAGAATCTCGGCATTCACCATCCGCAGCAGATCGAATTCAATCGGCTGAACCTGACCTACACGATGATGAGCAAACGCCGCCTGCTGGAACTGGTGCAGGCAAAGTTCGTGACCGGCTGGGATGACCCTCGCATGCCCACTCTGCGAGGCCTTCGTCGGCGGGGTTACACGCCCGAGGCGATTCGCGCGTTCGTCACTTATGTTGGTGTGACAAAAACACCGGCAACAATGGATATGGGTGTGCTGGAAAATCACATCCGCGAAGACCTGAACAAGCGAGCCGAGCGACGCATGGCCGTGCTGAATCCGCTGAAGGTCGTGATTACGAACTACCCAGAAGGTCAGTTCGAGGAACTGGATGCCATCAACAATCCGGAAGATGCATCTGCCGGAAGTCGCAAAGTGCCATTCAGTCGAGAACTGTACATCGAGCGTGACGACTTCATGGAAGATCCGCCAAAGAAATTCTTCCGCCTTTCACCCGGCAAAGAAGTTCGATTGCGCTGGGCGTACTTTGTCACCTGCACAAACGTTCTGAAGGATGCGACCGGACACATCACGGAAATCCATTGTACTTACGATCCGGCCACAAAAGGCGGCGACGCTCCGGATGGTCGCAAGGTCAAGGCAACTCTGCATTGGGTGTCCGCAGAACACACTGTGAAGGCTGAGGTTCGGCTGTATGACCATCTGTTCGCAAAAGAAGATCCCGATGATGTCAGCGACGCATCGCTGGACTGGAAATCGAATCTCAACCCGAACTCGCTTGTGGTTGTGAAAGACGCCATGCTCGAGCCATCGCTCGGGAAAGCGGCCGTCGGAGAGCGTTTCCAGTTCGAACGACTTGGATATTTCTGCGTCGATATCGAAAGCAAATCGGACGCTGTCGTGTTCAATCGCACGGTGACATTAAAAGATGCATGGGCGAAGGAACAGGCCAGATGATCGGTCTGCGAAGGGGCTCGCCCGGGTCATGAAATGCAACAGAAATTCTCCGTGATCTGATGGCGCATCAAAGGCAGCACGGATGCGACGTCCCCGATTAAAGCGCGCCTTCGCCGGTGAGTACCACGCGAATTGTGCGAAACAGAATCTTGATGTCGTTCCAGAGGCAGCAGTTCTGAAGATACAGCAGATCGTAAGACACCTTTCGGCGAAAGCCTTCGATTTCGTTGTCGTAACCGTTCACGACCTGCGCGATGCCAGTCAGTCCGGGCTTCAGTCCCAGTCGGTCGATGAAGTTCGGAATATGTTTCTGGAGTTCCATCATAAACTCCGGACGCTCGGGACGAGGTCCGATCAGTGACATTTCGCCTTTCAGAATATTCCAGAGTTGCGGCAGTTCATCGATTCTGGTGCGGCGCATGAATCTGCCGATTGGCGTGATACGAGCATCGCCCCTGCGAGCCAGCTGCGCTCCATTTCGTTCGGCATCCGTCCGCATCGTCCGGAATTTGTAAATTGTGAAGGGATTCCCAAAGTTGCTGACTTCTCGACGATCTCGACCCTGACGGCGTCGGTCAGCAGATTCCGGAGACAGACGAAACTCGGTGCGCCGATCCTGTTTTTTCTTGGTCCGCAGATTCAGACCCACGCGAGTCTGAGAATAGATAATCGGCCCTGGTGATGTCAGCTTCACAAGAATCGCTGCTGCCAGCATGATCGGAGA
>JBKDRW010000661.1:0-16499 GCA_046341255.1 Planctomycetota bacterium | reverse complement strand
GCGGACTCCATCGCTGGCGAAGGGTGAAACATCGGCACCCCTGGATCCTCAGCACCCGGCAGCGAGTTATGAACCTCTGGCGGAGTATCCAGCGAGACCGAACTTCCAGCATCAATGCCGACCTGCGTTCGGACAATTGTTGATTCTTTTGCCGAAACGGCGCTGACATCGCATGCAAAGTGAGGTCCAGAAATCGGTGTGGCAGCGGAAGTCGAATCGCTCTGACTGGGTGGCAGGCTGATGGCAACCTGCGGAAGCCCGATCGGATTGGCGGGAACCCCGGTGGTCGCCTCTCGCACAAGCTGAGCCGCGCTTTTTGCCAGCGACCATGGTGCCCCATGCGTCGCCTGTTCTGCAAGTCCTGCGAACTTCTGCGACAACGTCAGATATTGCTGAGAAAGCGACGCATGATGAACTGAAGCCGACAATGCTTCTTCTGCACGCTGTCGCATCTGCACAGCGAACTGTTCTGGCGAATCCGAAGAGGAAGGATTGGGAGGGGAAGCCATGAAACACCGCGGAGACTTCATGATCAGGCGGCCAACATCGCACGCGCTCCCCGCGCGTTCGTCCAATCAGTGTAGGGAGACCATGCCACCACTACAAACAGGCGACGTGATTTTGAAGTCATTTTGGCGGAATTCACTCTGCCGCAGGTTGCCGCAGAGATGTGTCTGTCATCCCGACTTCATCAGTTAATCAAACTCTGTTAGTCTCCATGAGCCCTCAAGTACGCGTGGAGGCGAGGCCAGACGCGATGGGCCATGGGGAACGGCCAATCCTGACGTTCGCCAAGATCTTTATGTCAATGACAAATGCGGATGAATGTGAAGATCGCATTCAGAGCACTACTCGAACTCAGGAACCGCGGACCCGGCATTCATGCTTCATCCCAAATTGTACAAAGCCAGCGGCTACTACAACGCCGTGATGAAACTTCTGGGCTACGAGCGGGGCATTGATCTTTTCCTGAAAGGAATCGAAGTTTCATGCCAGCCCGGCAGTCGTATTCTTGATGCCGGATGCGGAACAGGAATGATGGGTCTTCATTTTCTGGAGCGATTTCCCGGAACAACACTCCTCGCCACCGATCTCGAACCAAACTTTTTGACGGCCACATTGGGGAATGCGAAATCCAGGGGCATTGCGTCCAATCGAATCGAGGTCGGGATTTCCAATATCACTGATCCTCAGATTGTGACTTCTCAGGCCGGTGTGCAGCGTCGTCTGGAAGATGCGTCATTCGCGGTTGTCTGTGTGGGCGCGGTGGTGGGTTACTCCAGTGACATCGAATCGTCCATTCGAAAACTGGTTAGCCTTCTGAGGCCCGGCGGCACATTGATCAACATGGAGATGAGCGAAAGTCCGACCGGCCGATACGTATCCCGTCGCTATCATTATCACAATATCTCATTGCCGCGGATGAAGGAAGAACTGCGACAGCACGGTTGCGAGGTCGAACAGGCTCATCTTGGTATCGTCCATCTACCCGCAAAACTGACGCGAGTTGCCATCATCGCGCGTAAGCCGGGATGAGTCTGTGGCCTTGACGCATTCGCCAGTGGCTGTCGGAACGCTGATTCATGGACGAAATCGCAAACCGATCTGCAATCTCGAGACGTTTGCGTCAGACTGACCATGACACTGTCACGATCCGCGCGGATGGAGCGCCCAGTAAGGTGGCGTATCAGCTCTCATATTGGTATCGCCGTGAATTCCGAAGAGCGCTGGAATTCATGGAACCGAAGAGTTTTTCAGCAGGTTTTCGTGGTAAAGGACATCATCCGATTTCTAGACTTCGCGGTTCCTATCGCATGGCGGACCGACGCGGCGAGTCGTGTCGAAGTCACATCCTGGTTTCGGCAGAGTGAATCCTGAAACAGCCCTGCCAACTTCGCAGAAGGTTAAGAAGATGAAAGTATTTCGATCGACAGCACGGTGGCTTCTGGCAGTGCTTATCGGCATTGCATCCGGATCTTCGGCCAGCGCCCAACTGGTGGAATACAATTTCACAGGAACATATCAGAGCGGTGATCAGGCGGTTGGAAATGAGGTTACCGGGTCAGTGGTGCTTGACCTCGGCACCCCTGGACTCCCAGGCCCCGGCGCACCGTTCGAAACGATTTTTTATGGTGGAACTGCCGTCAATGTCTCGCTCAGTTCCGGGCTTTCCGCAGGCACTGCGACCGGCGGAGAGACTTCATTCAGTGTCGCGCACGTGACTGACGCGAGCAATCAACTCAGGCGAGTTCGTGGTATCAACTGGGATGCGACAACCTTCGCAACAACATCCAGCAGCGTGAGTCGCATCATTTTTGTTGGTGCGTCACCGGTCAATACCCAGATTGACGTTGTTCCTGATCCATGGGATGTCCTCAGCGAAGAAGTGTCGGCAATCACTGTGAATGTCGATGTTCCGAATACCGACAACGATCTTTCTGCCAGATACCAAATCACTTCCTTCACGAAGAAGGTGACAAACGTAATTATTGGCGGGATCGATACCGGAATCCGCGATGTTGTTTACCGTGGAATGCTGATCTCGGCATGGATCAGTAAACTGGAAGCCACCTCTCCGAACAAATGTGTATTTCTTGCTCGTGTTACAGTGCTGGCGACACAGCTGCGTTGTGACAAGGTCATTACGGCGTCTCAGAGGAATCGGCTGATCGCTGCCGCTCTGGTCTACAAAATTCGACGAACCTGACCCGGTGAATTGGTGCCGGATGCGTGTGCGAAAAAGTTCACGTCGTCGTGCGATTCAACCGCTGGCCATTACAAGCCAGCGGTTTTTTATTGAGCAGATTGAGCACTCCACGAGCCCCGATCAGCGCTTTGTCCGGCGAAGGCTTTCGGAGACGCAGCGGTGATCATCGAGTTGCGATTCTGATTGCTCAGCAGGCAGGCACCCGGGATTCTGTTTCCCGCAAACGGCTCGTCGATTGCAGGCAACCGCCGTCCATTCGAAAGGATGTCCTGGTTTGTTCGCATTGTCTGCAGTCAGGGGATTCACAGAGTGCTGGTTCCATGGCTGCGTCAGTTTCCGGCACCACTCATCAGCGATGTGACGGCAACGCTGATGTCGGGCTGACGCATGAGAGATTCCCCCACAAGAACTGCTGCAATGCCTTCGGCGCGAAGTCGCTGAATATCAGCGTTCGTGGCGATACCACTTTCGCTGACGAGCAGAACATCGGCGGGGACCTGCCGCTTGACCCTGAATGTATGTTCGAGTGATGTCACGAATGTTCGCAGGTCGCGATTATTGATGCCGAGTAGTTTCGTGCCCGTTGCAAGAACTCGCGGGACATTGTCCAGATCATACAACTCGATCAGGACATCCATACCGAGGCTGCGGGCAAAGCGGTACAGATCATTCATTTGAGCATCATCGAGGCACTCCGCAATCAGCAGCACGCAGTCGGCACCGGCCACGCGTGCTTCCGCGATCTGATACCGATCGATGATGAATTCCTTTCTCATGACCGGGATACGAACGATCTGACGAATATCCCTCAGGTAATCGAGGTGACCCTGAAAAAAATGTTCATCGGTGAGAACACTCAGACAGGCCGCTCCAGATCGTTCATACTGGCGTGCGATCGAAACAGGATCAAAGTCGGCACGAATAAGTCCGGCAGACGGAGACGCTTTTTTCACTTCCGCGATCAGTGCGGGGCGTGTGGAATGCTGAATAGCCTCTACGAATCGACGGACCGGAGGCGCCGTCTCAAGTTTTTGAATCAGTGATTCGAAGGGGACTCGTTCCTTCGCCGCAGCGACTTCTCGCTGCTTCTGCTTGAGGATTTCATCAAGAATGGTCGACAAGGCATAGACTCCGCGTTCTGATATGACGACGGGATCGTATTGGCCGCCTCAAGTGAGGTCGAGGATACGATTCAAAATCCAGGTTTTGCCACGATGAGCCTCCCAGCGTCTTCTGATATGCACGTCGTCTTGTTTGCTCAGGCCGCCCCGGCTTCCGGACCAGCTGCGACTTCCGACGAGCCAACTCCCGGCCAGGCATTGGGCGGAACGCTGCTTCTGTTGACGATGGGGGCCAGTCTCTGGATGTCCTGGATCTGGTCAAATCGCCGTCGTACCACCGGTCATTACCTTCCGATCGCGCGACGGGGTGTGCTGCGAGTTCCTTTGGGTCTGACGGCTGCCGGAATCGCTTTTGCTGTTCTCATGCTGCTGATGGTGTTACTCTCGTCCATGGTGGGCGAGGAAGCAACTGTCGGGGCGGCGACTTCGAAGTCTGCCGAGGCGAAGACGGAGGAATCAGAGACAGCATTGCCTGCAGTACCGTCAGCCGATCAAAAGGAAAATGGTCAATCGACCGCGGACGCGACATCTGTTGCGAACACGAACGCGGGAACGGCAGCCAGCCTGGATCAGCCAGCGTCAGCGCCGGATCTTGCCAGAATGCGATCGATGATGTGGCTCAACATCAGGTTTGAAATCTTCCTCTTTCTGATGTTCGGCTTTTTCGTATGGCTGTCCCGGGCTAAAGGGCGCGCAGTTCCTGATCAACCACTTCTCCCTTTGCAGGAGGAGCTTGCATGCGTTCCATTTGAGCGAGGTTCAGATCCCGACTCGGACAATTCGCCTCGTCTTTCCTGGGATCAGCGTGCAGCCAGCGACCCTGAGAACGAAAGTCAGGAACTCGGGGCGGCATCCGATTCAGATTTGCTTCCTGAGTGTTTCGGGACTCCGGAAATACTGGCAACTTCGATGTCACCAGCGAGTCCTGTTGCGGGACTTGCTGATCCGGAAGCCTTTTCACTCGGACGTGAAGTCAGATTTGCGGGTGAAGTTTTCCTCGCTGCCTATCTCCCGACCACGATGCTTCGATTGATTGCTGTTTCGCTTTACACGCTGTTTGTAGGTGAAGATCCTGGTCAGCATCAATTGCTGGAAATGATTCAGTCCGGTGTCGATTCCACACTGCTGGTGATGATTGCCCTGACTGCCGTGATATTGGCGCCGATTGTTGAAGAGTTACAGTTTCGAGTGGTGATTCTTGGCGGACTCGCTCAACAGGGCCGCACTTCGATGGCTCTGGGGCTGTCGTCGATCCTGTTCGGCCTGGTCCACGGTATCCCGGACGGTATTGCCTTGCTTCCGCTGGCATTTGCTCTTGGCTACACCTACCTTCAGCGACGCAGCTACCTGACCGTGATCTTTGTGCATTTCTTCTTTAATGCGTTCAATATGCTGCTGGCTTTGCTGATGCTGATGTGAAGATCGAAGGGTTTGTCTTCTGATGAGTCAATCTTGGCGCTCACTCCTTGTGGCTCTGGTTTGCATGTCCAGTGTGGTCAGCGGAGATGAACCCCAGCTGACTCCTTTGAAGTACAATCACCCCGGTCTCGTCGTTGACCTCGGAGTTGGCCTTTGGGCGTGGCCTGTGCCCTGTGATGCGGATGATGACGGGGATTATGATCTGATTGTGTCATGCCCGGACAAGCCATCGAACGGCGTCTGGTTGTTCGAAAACCCGATGGGAAGCACTTCTTTGCACAAGATGCCGGTTTTCAGGCCGTCTCAGCATCTCAGTCGCACGGTCCACTACGTGATGCCCAGCTATGCCGACGGGCAACTCCGCGTTCTGTCGCCAGGATTCGAGTACCCCAACTTTGCGAAAGAGGGCCTTACAACACGAATCAAGCTGCCGATAGAAGCGGCATTTCATAAGCCGCAGGGGACGCAATCGAAGGGCCCCAAAGTTCGTCACAATCAGTGGAGATACACGGACTACGATGGTGACGGTGCACTCGATCTGGTGGTTGGGATTGAAGACTGGAGCGATTACGGCTGGGACGATGCATGGAACGACCAGGGCGAATGGATGAACGGGCCTCTGCATGGCTGGGTGTATGTATTCACCAACAAAGGCTCGACGTCATCACCGGATTACGATGCTCCGAAGTTCGTGGAAGCTGATGGAAAGCGGCTTGAAGTCTTTGGCTGTCCCAGTCCCAATTTCGAAGATTTTGACGGCGATGGCGATCTGGATCTGCTGTGTGGCGAATTCCTTGACGGATTTACCTACTTCGAAAATACGGGTTCGCGAACGAAACCAATCTACGCCGCCGGCGTGCGACTTGCAGGGGCTGATGGAAAGCCTCTGCTCATGGATCTGGAAATGATCGTACCGGTTGCATTCGACTGGGATCAAGATGGCGACGCCGATCTGATCGTGGGCGATGAAGATGGACGAGTTGCCTTTGTGGAGAACGTAAGTCCGCGATCTCCGCGAAGTCAACCGGTGTTCCGGCAGCCGCGATATTTTCAACAGGAGGCTGACACACTCAAGTGCGGCGCGTTGGCGACTCCCACAGGCTTCGACTGGGATGGTGATGGTGATCAGGACATCGTGTCAGGCAATACGGCCGGCTACATTGAAATCTTTGAAAATCTCGAAATCCCTGCGGCAGCTGCGGCGGATCCGCATCCGACTCCATCGTGGGCGGCTCCGAAGAAACTCATGGCCGACGAACGCGTGTTTCGAATCATGGCCGGCAACCGAAGTATTCAGGGACCGGCTGAGGCCAAATGGGGCTATACGACGTTCAACATTGCAGACTGGGATCTGGATGGTCTTCCGGACATCGTCTTCAATTCCATTCTGAGCGAAGTGATGTGGCTGAAAAACGTGGGAACTCGTCAGTCGCCACGGTTTGGTGTGCCGCAGCCGATTGAAGTCGAGTGGAAAGAACCACAGCCGCATCTTGCGTGGGGCTGGCTTCGTCCCTCGGGCAAAGGCCTGCTGACTCAATGGCGAACGACGCCGCTGATTTACGATTTCAATCAGGACGGTCTGCCGGATCTGGCGATGCTGGATCAGGATGGTTATCTGTCTTTTTTTGAAAGGTCAAAGTTGATTGATCAGTTACTGCTGATGTCGCCAGAGCGAGCGTTTGTCGACGAACATAAGCAGCCCCTGCGCCTGAGCACTGGTGCTGCGGGCAGAAGTGGTCGACGCAAGCTGTGTGTGACCGACTGGAATGGAGACGGTCGCTTCGATCTGCTGCTGAACTCTGCCAATGCCGACCTGCTGACCCAGGAGCAATTTGAAAATGGGCAATGGGTGATGCGCAACGCGGGAACATTGGCAAAGAAGAATATTGAAGGACACGACGTCAGTCCGACGGTAGTCGACTTCAACTCAGAGGGCCAGCCTGAATTTCTCGGTGGCGCGGAAGACGGGCGGATGTACTATCTTCCGCAGTCGAAATGATCATTCGTCGCAGCCTGTCGCGAACAGAGTTGTCGGTTTCTCAGCGAAGACGATGCCAGCAACGACCTCGATACCTGGAAAGAGGTCGAGCAAGTCTTTTATTTCAGGCCTGATTCATCTCTGAATACGAGGATCTGGCTGCGTCAAGGACACCCCCCAGCATGTTTCCTCGGTGTCTCGGCGGGATGGCTGACGGGCAGGTTTTGACCAAGGCCGTGCCGAGTACCTCAAAAGCGGCAGCTCAACGAAAGTTGTCCGGATCCATTCCATGATGTCATAACTTGTACTCCGGTCTGTGTCGACAATAAGCAGGTGATTGACCGGGATCACACATTCCACAGATGTTGTCGCCTCATCATGACAGAGCACCAGCGCATGATGACTTTCTGAGTGTGTGAATGACACCTGGTGCCGATCGTGTTTCGTTTTTCAGTGGACGCGGTTGGTTGCATCGGCATGAGAAGCTTCTGTAAAGAAATGCAAAGAAATACGAGGTCAGCTGTCATCAGTCATGGATGGAGCAGTTGTTTTTTCAGTGCAGTCAGGGTCCATGATTTATGGACCTGGTGACCCTTGTCGCTTCTTTATCCCCTTCGAAGGTTTCCTGTCGTCTCGAGGCTTGTCCCTGCCTTTGCCGGTTCCATCGGTGGGTCTTTGACGAGTCTGGGAATTGACAGGTTCGTCGGGTTCCTCCGTTAACGGACCGCCCCCACGAACGGCCAGCACGCGTAACGATTCGGATTGGTCTCGGTACGTCACCAGTCCTGTGCGCGAATCCATCAACCATGCCCGCTCCGGTCGGTTTGCCTGAATGGTCGCCGACCACCAATCAGCTGGATCGGCTTGTGGAAAGAACTCGTTATCAATTGAAGGCTGAACGAGTCTGTCGTCACTCAGTGAACGAAGTTCCCGGATCGTGGGTAGTCTCCAGTCATTTTGACCAGCCAGCGACAGATCAGAGCAATATTGCTTTGCAGCCTGCCAGTTCAGCAGGTCAGCAGAAGGGTTCTGCTGCCACATGAGCCCGGTGATTTCATCCGAAACAGTTCCGTCAAGATTCTTCTTCAACGCGGGGCCAGGCTGCCATGGCGATTTACCTCGCACACATCGGACGTGCACCGGACGATCACCACCGGCGCTGATGGTTTCCGTTTCCGCGTGAGCCCCGATTCCACCTCCCGTGTTGACCAGCCAGACTTTTTTCGGGTCATCTGCACGCGAAGTGTCAGTCCACCAATATCGAGCTTCTGAAGGCGAAAAAAAATCAGTGTTCATGGCCGGTCCGTGCCTGCGCTGATCCATGATGCTGAACAACTCCATGCTGAGTGGAAGTCTCCAGTCATCATGGCCGCCCAGTTCCAGATCAGCCGCATAGCGACGCGCCTGATCCCGAGTCATTTCACCGCCATCGACGGCCTGCCACATGAGCCCCGAGATACGATCCATGATCGTTCCATCGGCATGTCGTTCAAAGCGAGAGCTGCCCTCAGCAAGTTGCTTATCAATTTCAGCTTTGACACGATGCCTTAACCCATCAGACTCAACCTGCGCGAGGACAGCTTCCGGAAAAATCGACGGAAGGAGACAAGAAACGAGCCACAACGATCTTGCAGATGTGGCAAATGACGCTGGCGGAAATCCGGGTGCAATGTCAAACATTGTGCTTCTTCGGTTCAGATGACTCGCAGGCTGAGGATTTATTTAACTCCAATGATGTATGCCGTGAATCTGCTCGTCTCCCAGGCATCCAGTCATTGAAGTTCCACCGGCTACCAGGAGCAATCGTGAGCACCACAGGAGTCTACGATCAGCATGCGAATAAACAAGGAACAGGTCTGCGGCCATCATGGAAAAGTTGGCTGGCGTCTCCTGATCCTGCGCCCCGAAAGCCCTGCACGCTTTTGGAACATGAGTCCGCACCTAAGTCTTCGAAATGCAGTGCACGCAGTTTCACCTTCTGGCTGTTGAACTATGCGATCCGCATCGGACGAAAAGCTGTGGCCGCCGCGTCTGTGCTCAGTCTTCGCTGCGGTCGTTTGCTATCAAAAGCAAGGACGCACCATGCACAGTACCAGCAGGCCAGAGTCTCACGGCGCCCTGGCTCGTGGGCACCATGGAAATTCAGTCTGATGCACATTCAGAACAGGCCGAATCGTTTTCTGCGGCAGGTGTTGGGGCGATTCAGATCAATGACTTCCTGAATATTGTGTTTTGAAAATCGCTCCAGAAGGGGGTCAAGGCCGTTGTTCAGCTTGAAAGCTGTTTCTTCAGGATACAGCGGGACGACTGAGTAAAAGCAGATCTCACGTCCGTGGTCCAGTGTCAGGCGGAAGAAGTCGTCGTCGAAATTCAGCGGCGGAAGAACCAGCGCGCAGGAGAATCCGGTGTTGTCAGCATACGGTTCTTCCGGATCGCCGTTGGGAACAGTGTGTCCGGAACCAAGCCATGTTTCATACTCGTGCGGCAGGCGAGCCATCATCTTGAGCAATCGAATGGGCCAGTAGTTGCTTTCGTCCTCAAACGCCTCCTGAGACAAATTCCATTCTCTGGGCAGACTGATCAGCAGTTCTGCAAACCGGAATTCTTCGGCCCCGTCGGGAACAGTCATCGGTCGATCGCTCATTCCGGATGTGACCAGCACGTGGTATGGCCGATCTTTCGACGGACCAACCCAATGCACGTCAATGTGAACCAGGTCAGAGATGAGTTCATGGAAGACCTGAACAATCGGGCCGACGAACTGTTCGATGTGAGCGGAAATGGCTTCGATGGCTTCCGAATCCCCCGTCGCCATTTCAAATTCACGGGCCCGGGCTTCATGTCGCAGAATGGATGTTCCGTCCGGAGAAAGAGGCGGTTCATCAACCGGCGGGACCAGCAGGATCGTACCGCAGTTCCGGCACTTGATCCGTTTTCCCGCACGTTCATCGGGAACTCGGCAGCGTCGGTTACATTCGTCGCATCGCACGATGATGGTCACGAGATGTTCTCCGGTTGGCAGCGATCACGTTCACGCAGAATTAAATTCGCGAAAGATTGGAAGGGTGATGACTTCGGTGGAGGGAATACTTACGTATTGTGCGACTCTGATCTGAGCAGTCCCTGACTTGCTTCGTACTGTGGAATGACATTAAAGACGTTGTTTCGACTGCACAATGCAATGTCCGAATTGTAATGAAGATCGCACAGGTTTCGACCGCCTCGCGTGGTTCGCAGGACAGCTTCGATTCTCTGATCTGCTGTACCCTGCGCGTTTGGCAACCGGGACACCGTGGATCGCCAGAATTGTCTGCCGATTTCGGCGGAGTCATTAAGGATCCAGTCGGCATTTGAATCACCAGCAAGATCATCAACAACGGCTCCTGCGAATAAAACATCTTCGCCTGTAATAACGCCATCTGTGCCGGCACAGACAAGGTGTATGGCGGACGATTCAGATTTCAGCCGCGAGATGATGGCTGCTCGGTTCAAAAACGCGCCGATCAGGATGGTTTGGGCATTTCGAGATGACAGCAGCGCCCGGGTTCCGTTTGTTGTGGTAAAGGAGAGCAATTTGTCTGCGACGCGTTCGCGACTATATTCTGCCGGTGAGTTACCGTAATCAAATCCATCGATTCGGACGCCGCCGCGTTCCCCGCCCAGCAGGGTGGTACCTGCCGGTCGCTGTTCACGAATTGCTCGAGCTTCTTCAGGATTACTGCATGGCGCTACGGCCGTCGCTCCGTTTGCCAGTGCCGTAATGATCGTCGAGGAGGCTCGCAGCACATCGATGATGACGGCGGTTGCTCCGGCCAGTTGCTTTGAATCCAGCAGCGACGGAAGAAAGTGAATCTGCAGTATTCGAGGCATGAGAAGATGTCCTGCTACTGAACAAAAGGACTTCCGGTTGACTCCAGGGGCTGACCGAGGAGGCCAAATTTCGGGCTGACACAAACCTGTCAGACTTGATTCATTCGGATGGGCCTGAAAACAGGCAGTCCGGCTGTGCCGCCTGATCAGGCAAGCTTAGCACGGTGCAAATGGTTCAGGCGTCATCGTGGGATGATTCTCCTGCTTCGCATTCCGACCGAAAGAATCTGTCGTGCGACGGCTCCCGCGTGGAGAGCAACTCTGTTGAGGTCTGAAGGAGCAGGAATCGCAGTGGGACTGCAGGCGGGCAGGTGTCGTCCGAATTCCGCAGCGTGTTCTGCTCCTGACGTTCTCTGGCATTTTCATGGCTGCCACATTATCTGCATGGCCGTTTGTCGGAGACTGCAACACCTGCCGCTCGCGAAAGGTCAGACCGTCAACTCACATGACCGCATTCTGCGGACAATCAGTCAGTCCTGCTGTTGAGTCTTACTCAAGCTGGATCGGTACCGAGACAACCTTCCCTTCGCGGATGACTTCAATCGTGATTCGATCGCCGGGGCGATGGCTTTCCACTTCTGACAGGAACTCGTCAGGCTTCAGAGTCTTCCTGCCGTTCACACCGACGATGATGTCGGCTCTGGTGACGTCGCGAGTCTCGAACACCACAAAGCCGCGTTTCTGACGACGAATCTCAGGGCCCCGCAATCCGGATTTCGCCGCCGGACCATCCGGAAGCATCGTGATGATTCGAAGGCCTTCTTCTGTCCTTGCGACTTCATCAATACCGAATTCTGGTCGAATGAATCGGCCGTGTTCAATCAGTTCAGGGACAATTCGAGCAACCAGGTTGGACGGGATGGCAAATCCAATTCCCGAGTTCTGGCCTGTTTTGCTGGCGATCGCGGTATTGATTCCGATCACTTCACCGTGAGAATTCAGCAACGGTCCGCCGGAGTTTCCCGGATTAATTGCCGCATCAATCTGAATCACTGACTTGATCGACCGTGCTTTGGTTACAGGAAGCGTTCGATCAAGACTCGAAATGATCCCGGTTGTCATCGTGCGTTCGAGGCCGAACGGATTGCCGATTGCAAAGACTCGCATCCCGACCTTGAGGCCTGAGGAATCTGCGAAACGAACGGGTACCAGTCGCTCAGGGGACGCTTTGATTCGAACGACGGCCATATCGTTGATCGGGTCAGCGCCAACGACATCGGCATCGAATTCAGTTCCGTCATGCATGGTGACGAGAACGCGCTGCGCGCCTTCGATCACATGGTTGTTGGTGAGGATATGACCTTCCTGGTCAAGAATGAATCCGGAGCCGGAGTCTTCCGTCGGGTTTTCGCCGAACAATCCGCGAGCTGCTCCGATACGCGTTCCAATGTTGCAAACGCTGCGATTGTTGGTCTCATAGACATACGTCGCGACCGCTTCATCGGGTGCCAATCCCGCGCTGTTGTAAACTCTCGGTGCAGCAATATCACTGAGCGCGTCCGCAGGTGCGACTGGGGGAGTTTCGCCGCTGTCCTGCGAGACGGAAACGGGCATTGTGATTCGAGGTAAGGACTCCATCGGTCGACGTGCCTGTTGGGCAACCGCCGCAGAGATTGGAGTGCTTGAGTTCTGAAGGCACAGCAGCAGTACGGCTGTCAGCATCGACGAACCAAGACACAACGCAGCGTGTTTCATCGCTGCAACCTCCTTGTGAACAATCCTCTCAGACCCGTCGCGGATCAAAACAGCATCTGACTGATCTGGCGTCGCGACCGTGATTCCTCGCAATCACTTCCGGATTCTATCATCGACCATGACCGTGCGAAAACCCCGGTTCATCGGCAACTTTTGCCGGGGAGAATGCTGAGCAGTACGCCCAGTGACTGCCGAAGATGACGATCAGGGCGTGTCGGTCGTATGCGAAATGGATGCGGATTTTTGTCCTGCAGGTTTTGAGATACTGCTGAGAATCAACAGCATTATGATGAGTCCACTAGCGCAACTGAACAGGGTCAGCATGAACAGTTTTTTGCGCTGCTTTTCTGTCGAGGAAAGAGAACCATTTGAGATACGGACCAGCGTCCGGGCGCCGAGTAACGTGCTGACGAGAAGAAGTGGAACAAAAGCAAAACTCAGAACGATCGCACGCCACATCCGGCGAATGATCTCCTCAGCTTCTTCGGAATGCAGATCAACGCGAGAACTGGTTGTCGCCGGTGACGCGAAAGGATTTTCGCTGAGCGACGGTACTCTCAAAAGGCCTGGATTCCGCTGCTGATGCAGGAGATCGGGCAACACGGGTGCCAGCCGAAGGTCGGACTCATTCCAAGGCTTCCCGCAGGACCAGCAGGAATCAAACTCGGGGCCGCTGACTTCGCGACAATCAGCGCAGACCCAGTCTTCTGTTCTGCCGGCTGGTCGCGAACGGGCGACATCTTTCAGGATCTGGATGGCAAGGTCCCGCTGTCTTGACGGAACGACCAAAGTGATCTGTTGCAACGCCGTGCCGTAGACGCTCAGAGCGTCGCTGCCCAGTTCTCCCTGTACGGTGGCGTCGACCCCGGCGTTAATCAGCAGTAATGCATCAATTCTCGCCACGGCGGCGCCGGGATACCGAGCAATCATCACGGGATCATCACCTTCGCCGGGAATACCGCAGGTTGATTCTGTGCTGTTCATCAAGAATCCCTGGTCAGGACGTCGGGGTGACGTGGTCTGTTCATCGTGACTCTCAAAAATTGGTTGCTTTCTGGCCTGATGATGACGTTGCTGCCCAGAACCGCAAACTCAGGGGGAACGGTATCGAAACGCCGCGAATCCTCCAGAAACCACGTGCTGCTGAATTCATTGTCACGCGAAATGTCCGTCTGTAGCAGTTGAACGATTCCTGACGGGCAGCCGCGAGCACTCCCGCAGGTTCGGCAGTTTCGACCGAAATCAGCTTGCCCGAGCGGATTTCGCAGTTCGATACGACTGGTGGATGATTCCAGGAGCTGAATCAAGGGATGATTTCGCTCCGAGACCCGAGCCTCACGGTATCGCTGTACCATGACGACTCAGTGATCGAAATGATTCAGAAATGCGGAAGGAGCCGCGCCACAGGATGTGAAACTTTCCCCTGGAGAGTCCGTTGATGGCGCGACGTCAGACAATTCTTGCCTCCGCGGCGATGCTGTCGCTCGGATTGGCAGTCGGCGGACATCTGGAAGCACTCAGACTGACTTCACCTGTGAGGGCTGTGTCGTCGGACAATGATTCTGACCAGAACGTTCCGTCAGAAGCTCGAGCGCTCGTCGAAAGCGGAAATCATATCGCTCAGGTTTCTGCTCGTGTAATGCCGTCTGCCGTTCACATTCAGGCCGTGCGGGTTGAAAGTGAACGTAAGGTGGAAGAGACCGGCTCCGGCGTGATTATGCGCAGTCCGACCGTCAAGGGGCTGTTTGTTGTGACGAACAATCATGTCATTCGCGGCGCGGAAATGCCTGCGATCGACGTCATCCTTGCTGACGGTGTTACGGTTCACCCTTTGCGAGTTTATCGCGATGTGGAGAGCGATATCGCGATCATGCAGATTCCGGATGGTGGGCAGCCTTCCGCTAAATGGGGTGACAGTAACAAACTGGAGATCGGCCACTTTGTTCTGGCTGTGGGAAGCCCTTTCGGTTTGAGCCAGTCGGTGACGATGGGCATCGTCAGTGCAAAGGGACGACGTGATTTGTCGCTGACTGCCGATCAGTCAGTGGTGAATCAGGACTTCATTCAGACTGACACGGCTATCAATCCGGGAAACAGCGGTGGGCCTCTGATTGACATGAAGGGTACCGTCGTCGGAATCAATACGGCGATAGCGTCCAACAGCGGCGGCAACGAAGGAATCGGCTTCAGCATCCCGAGTAATCTTGTCCGACGTGTGTTCGATCAGATGATCGCGTACGGACGTGTTCGTCGGGCCTACCTTGGCGTCGAACTGGACAATAACTTTACTGACGAAGCCGCGTCCCGGCTTGGAATGTCACGTGCCCGTGGTGCGCGAATCACGCGAGTCTACTCACAGCGATCAAGTCCCGCCGTGGCAGCAGGTCTGCGACCTGACGATGTGATTGTCTCATTCAACGGTGTTGAAGTCATCGATGAAAACCACCTGATCAATCTGGTGAGCCTGTCAGATATCGGGTCGGCTGTAAAGATCGAAGTGTATCGGGCCCGACAGACCAACGAGATGTCCGTCACACTCACGGACCGTGATGATTACAGAACGGCAGAAGATGCGAGAAATTCCTTCAATACCCGTTGATAATTTACCGCAGACCAAGTGACATCGTACATGAGCCCGATCACTCGCAGCACAAAGTCAGGCGAGTTTTCGGGCTCCTCGCGTTTTTGTCGATGAAGTGGCAACCAGGATACAGTGGACCCACGGAATTTCAATTTGTTTCGAAATGAGCGAGGCATTTCTGAACGTGACTCAACGCTGCTGAGATCCGAGAATGCTGAAGGCTTGTGCGATGATTCACGGGATGCGAAATCAGTACCGTTTGACGTGAGCCGGCCACGATCAGAGACGTTCGGCCTGCCGCCGAAGAATAGACTTCCGGTCACTCGCCGGTGAATCGACTCCTGATTTCTACAGCGTCAGCACCTGCCACAACCCGGAGTAATCGTCGGTCCAGTGAAGCGGTGTGTCTTCGGGGTCCCAGTCCTCTGCTTCCTTCTTGATGTCCGGTGATTCCAGCACTTTCGGGTCGGATGAGAGCAGAATCCATGTTGAACTGAAAACACCGTCGTTATCGTCTTCACTGTTTGAGATCCGCAGTGCCTGCCACCCCAGTTTCTCGGCCATGCCACGAGTCACGGGACTGAGATTCAGATATCGATTGGAAATATGCACAGCCAGAATGCCGCCTGCTTGCATGTGTTTCCTGTAAATCTCACCGCATTCGCTGGTGAGCAAATGAACGGGAATCGCATCGCTGCTGAATGCATCGATCGCGAGGACATCAAACTGCTGGCTTTCGTTTTGCTGCAGTTCACGTTCCATGACGATGCGAGCGTCTCCGATCGCAACGTCCTTTTCGGCAGGTGAATCGTTCAGGTATGTGAAGATGCCATCATCAGACAATTTTTGAACATCCGGATTAATGTCATAAAATCGGAAGTAGTCACCGGTTTCTCCGTAGGCCGCAATTGTTCCGGTGCCAAGTCCAATCACGCCCACCCGAATACCGCGCCCCTCGACCTTCGCAGCCTCGCGCCGGTTGGCAATTGCTAACCCGATGCCACTCTTGCGACCATAATACGTTGTCGGTGTGCGCTTCCAGTCCTCTTCCAGAAACTGGAACCCGTGCTTGATCTGTCCGTGAGTCAGGGAATGTCGAGTCCTCTCGACCGTCCGATCTTCTCCACT
>JBKDRW010000660.1:0-9865 GCA_046341255.1 Planctomycetota bacterium | reverse complement strand
GCAGTGATTGGGAACGATCAGGTTAAGAACTTTGCAAAACGTATCGGACTGGCGTCATGGGGTGGTCGGATCGCTTTTCGACACGGTCCGCTGACCCTTGATATTCAAAACACCGATCATCCCATCGTG
Source organism: Planctomycetota bacterium (assembly GCA_046341255.1). Classification (GTDB taxonomy): domain Bacteria; phylum Planctomycetota; class Planctomycetia; order Planctomycetales; family Planctomycetaceae; genus SXXK01. The sequence continues at coordinate 9,736 of JBKDRW010000660.1, read as the reverse complement.
CGAAATTTTGATCGACTGCAGCTGTACGACGAGAGCTACTGGAAACTTACAGGCAGTCCGTCGGATGTCACCCTGCTTGCGACAAGCAGCGAAGACGGCCGGGACACACCGCAGATATGGACCAAAGAGTCGGGTCAGGGCCGCGTGTTTGTGAGCATCCCCGGACATTACAACTGGACGTTCGATGATCCCCTGTTTCGAATCCTGCTCCTTCGCGGAATCGCATGGACGGCAAGAGAACCGGTTGATCGATTCAATGACCTCGTCCCCATCGGAGCAAGGATGTCCACAAGCAACCGCTGAACCTTATGCGTCGCGCGCCGAAAACAACATGCCTGCCTCAGGTGTCTTCTGTTGATCTCCGAGCGGTGTCGGTTGATCAGCAGGACTGTACCGGTCCCCGATCCGGAGATTGCTGGTGCCGTGATCCATGCAACAACATTTCGGACTGCAGCTGCAATCCGGAACACAAGCATCAGAAGACCCAGCCATCAGGGGATAATCAGAATGAAGCCCGCGATTGTCGCGATTTCAACCAGCGTCGCCTCTTCATTAAAAGGAATCTGATAAAGCTTTTTCGGAGCGCATTCGCCGGGTCGGTAGTAGCCGAGGTCATATTCACGAGCGTGGACAGGCTTGAGCGCCATCTGGTAAGGAAGTCCGACAAATTGCACCGCAAAATGTCCTGTGGATGCAAATGGTTGCACCAGCGGATGATAAGTGTGGCCGTAACGCTCCAGCGATGGATCTTCGAAGTAAAGCGGATAATGGTACAAGTTCGTCGGCGCCCACTGCAGAACCGTCGCCGGAGCGGAACGCGGCGCGTATTCTCCGCCGTTCAGTTCTCCGCCAAAGTCTTCAGGAAGTTGCTTCGGATCGATGTTCCGCATCGCATAGCCAAGAGTCGGTTTGATCGATCGAATGTCTGTTTTCAGACGATCTTTCGACCCAATGCGCTGCTCGTCCTGCCACGATACCATCGTGGCAATATCGTCCGTGGTCTGAGGGACTTCCGAGAACGCTGACGATGTAATCGCGATCGGCTTTTCCTCGTAATGATCCGTTTCAGGTGCTGGCCCCGGATCATAAGTCATGCTCTCAACCACTTGTTTCGACTTCGCCGCCACATTCTGAGTCGATTGGGCAAGTCTTTGCGTTAAAGGAGGCGTCGAACGCTTCCCTTCCACCATTCGCTGGGCTCGTTGCTGCCACCATTCGCCAACGGATTCCACGGACTCGGCGACCGGACCACCAGTCATCGCGTACTGCATCCTTTCGGCGAATCCGTAGTCCATCGCCGAATTGCCGTCAGAGATCATCTGCATGTGATGCGGCTGGCTGACCAATGCTCCGTCCGTTTCGCTGGCAGGCAGAGGTGAAGCGTCCGGCATTGGGTTCACGTCCGTTTGCACGGCATTGTGCCCGACCTGCTGGGTCGACTCGACAGACAGACCACTGGTCTGTCGCGATCGAGTCCACGTTGCCTGCTTCACGGGAACGCGGCTGGCTGCTGCAGGTGCAGGCTCGTCAGCGACAATCGCTGGCGATATCAGCGTGAGTGCCAGTCCCGCAGTTCCGGCCGTTTTCAGAAGACGGCGGCACCCCGGTTCAAAACACGGTACCGTCGCCCGCTCAGTCCTTCGGAGCATGTTCGACAGAATAGTTCGGAGCTTCCTGAGTGATGGCAATGTCATGTGGATGGTTCTCCCTAACCGACGCCGCTGAGATCTCGATGAATCGAGCCTTCTCACGCAGATCACGTGTGGTTGCCACTCCGACATAACCCATGCCGGAACGAAGACCACCCGTGAGCTGATACATCAGCGGTTGCAAGGCTCCTTTGTATGGAACGCGACCTTCAACACCCTCCGGAACCAGTTTGGACTGGTCTCCCGGAGCGGCATTGCCCTGCCGGTAACGTTCACTACTGCCCTTTACCATGGCTCCCAGCGATCCCATTCCGCGGTATCGCTTGAAGCTGCGGCCCTGGAAGAGAATCATCTCACCAGGACTTTCATCAACACCTGCCAGCAGCCCGCCGATCATTACCGTCCACGCGCCGGCGGCAAGTGCTTTTGTGATATCACCACTGAAGCGAATACCGCCATCAGCGATGACCGGAATCCCGGTTCCCGCCAGAGCCCTCGACGCATTCGAGACAGCGCTGAGCTGCGGGACACCGATTCCGGAGATAATTCGAGTTGTACAGATCGAACCTGGGCCGATCCCGACTTTGACCGCATCTGCCCCGGCGTCTGCCAGAGCTTTTGCACCTGCCTCCGTCGCGATATTCCCCGCGATGACATCGATCGTCAGGGCCTTTTTAATAGCCCGAACGGTCTCTATCACATTCTTTGAGTGACCATGAGCGCTATCTACGACCAAAACGTCAACGCCGGATTCCACCAACTGAGCGGCTCGATCGAGGTCGTAAACCCCGACCGCCGCGCCAACACGCAAACGACCGCGTGAATCCTTGGATGCCCGCGGAAATTGCAGGTTCTTGTCGATGTCGCGAATCGTAATCAGCCCCTTGAGCTGAAAATTTTCGTCAACGAGCAAAAGCTTCTCGACTTTGTTCTGCAGCAGGATCCGTTCGGCAGCCTCAAGGTTGGTATCTTCCGGAGCGGTGACCAGATTATCCTTCGTCATCACTTCCGACACAGGTCGATCTTTTGACTCAAGAAACCGCAGATCACGCCGAGTCAGAATTCCTACGAGCCGACCATTTACCGTGATCGGAACTCCCCCGATGTTCCTTTCATCCATTAACTTCACAGCTTCACCGGCAGGAGTTTCCGGAGGAAGCGTGACCGGGTCCACAATCACTCCGTGTTCACTGCGTTTCACACGGTCTACCTGCATCGCCTGCTGCTCGATCGGCATGTTCTTGTGAATGATGCCGATTCCGCCAAGCTGGGCCATTGCGATGGCCATGTCGCTTTCCGTCACGGTATCCATCGGACTGCTGATGATTGGTCCGTTCAGGGCGATGTTTTTCGTCAGATGAGAACTGATATCCACCTCTGACGGAACAACTTCACTGTATCCAGGCTCAAGCAGCACGTCATCAAACGTCAGGGCTTTGTAGGCGATGCGATCCAGCATATCATGGCTCCGGGATTCTCGTGACTTGGTGTTCTGACAATAGCTTGGGGTGAAAGGCAGGGGAAATCAGGCGGATCGCCACATGGAATTCAGGAACGGCTGTGAATCAGGGATCCATAGAGACGAGCGGAACTGCGTCAGTGGTGATCCAACACTCGGAGAGCCGCTTACATGCTCGACTCGTTGCACAATCCTGAACCTCTCAATTCCGGAAGACTGACCAGTTCATTGCTCTGTGATTCCCTGGCATCTCCGCGTGCTGTACGTTGAAACCGGCGATTGTTTTATCTGCGACGCACACAAACACTTAAGGTTCTGACTCATTGTCCTCATTCGAAATCTCCACATCCGCACCTTTTTTCCTGATGGTGGCAAGCACGTGATTTGAAAGTCGGATCAGCGTCGGCACGTCCATGTTTTCCGCACGGTCTTCGTTCGTGTGACCGAGTTCACTGAGCAGAACATCAATTTCGGCTTTGTCGAGTTCCTTCCGGTACAGGGCAACGAGCACGCTGCGGATGAACTTGCGACGAAGCGTGAAGGCTCGTCGAAGGAAATCCTGGAAAAAACGACGATCATGAATGCGATCGGCTGCTTCCTGATCGCGCCAGATACTGACAATCGCCGAATCCACTTTGGGTCGAGGCCAGAAGACGTTCGGCCCGAGTTTCTTGAGAATCCGAACCGATGCCTGGGATTGGATCCAGACGGACATCGCGCCGTATTTTGAATCACCAGGTTCTGCGACCATCTTTTCCGCCAGTTCCCACTGGATCGTGCAGATCATCCGTTCCCAGGGCAGATCAGATGCGATCAGATTGGAGATGACAGGCGTCGCCACGCTGTACGGCAGATTTGCGACCAGTTTGAGTCGGCCTTCCGGGATCGATGCGACATGGTGTCGAATGACATCGCAGATCTTCGGATCGAGCGTGTTCTTGTTCTTCAGGATATCATTGTTGATCAGCGTGACATTCGCACAACCCTGCACCGCTTCTGCTGCGAGAGCCGACATGTTCCGGTCGATATCCACCGAGATGACCCGGCCAGCGTCACGGGCCAGAAATGCCGTCATGCCACCAGTACCAGAACCCACTTCCAGAGCCACATCCCGAGGTCCCAGTTCGGCAGCCCGAACCACGTACTCGATCAGATTCACGTCAATCAGAAAATTCTGTCCCAGATCTCCGCGCGGGTTGATGCCGTGCTGTGTGAACAGCGACATCAGAAATGATCGCGTCTGACGCTGGACATCTTTCATTGGGGTGGCGGAGTCTCTTGGTTTAAGGATGGATTGATGAATCGTGATATCACCGCTCGGATTAGTGGCTGCTTTCCATCATCACTGATTGAATCTGCGCTCAATAACGCGTTGATTCGATGAGTAAGCAATTGATCAACGTATTTGCCGAGCACATCGTTTTCGATATTGACGAGATCGCCAACCGCGAGGCTGCCAAGTCTGGTGACCTGCAGGGTGTGCGGAATCAGTGCCACAGAAAACCGATCGCTGGTGATGTGCACAACGGTGAGGCTGATGCCATCAACAGCCACCGAGCCCTTCGGGACAAGCAATCGGAGTTGTTCCTCAGGAGGAGCGAACCACATATCGATCCACTCGCCGTTTCGGACAATCTCGGCCACGGTGGCCACAGCATCCACGTGTCCCTGTACGAAATGGCCGCCAAGCCTTGCGTTGGCCGCCAGCGAACGTTCAAGATTGACCCGTGTCCCAACCGCGAATCGCCCGAGATTAGTCTTTGACAGAGTCTCCTCGCCAGCTTCAAAGTGCAGTTCGTCCTCGCGAATGGCAACCACAGTCAGGCAGCATCCGCAGATCGAAATACTGTCGCCGAGCGAAACTTCCGAGGCGCTGAAACAATCGGCATCCGGCACGATGGTCAGGCGCAAGCCGGCAGGAAGTGCGATCATTCGCGAGACAGTTCCCTGCCCTTCCACAAGTCCGGTAAACATGGAGACTACTTTGCAACGAGAAATGCACCCTGTGCATGAAGGCGAGGTCGCAGAGGCTGCCTGCGACAGATCGTTGCGTCGGAAGTTTAACCGAGCTCGCAGATTTTGCATCTCATCCTTTGAATTTCCCGCTTTTACGCAAACTGGCATGACTTGCACATCGCAACCAGATCGACACCCTGCCAGCGTCGTGAACAGCATTCCGATTTCGGGCTGTCGAACGGCTCGTTCCTGGCAGCGAATCGGGCGTTTCCTCCGGAGCAGAGGACCTCCCGTGCCTCATCCGCCACAGGCAGGAATCTGCTGTCGGAGCATCGCGGAAATGGCTGGCAGATTCTCCATGCTGATGAGGCCAGTGATTCTGACGCTCAGCGAGAGGGTGTCTCCGGAAACTGTTGTTTCGGTCTTTCAGGATTCCATGTCGAATGCGGTCACGCATTCTTCAAGCATTTTCATGATTGCGACGAACTCGCCCCCGAAATTCATCAGCTGAGCGCCAAGACGCTGACGCTGGTGGAGAATCTCTTTGGTGCCCGCAGGAGATCCCCAGAATTTGCCGTTCGCCCTGCAAGCGGCCGCAACTCGGGAAAAGGCAGCATCCAGCGTCAGACCTGTCTGATCATATTTCAATCGAAGTCCAAGATCACCCGGCCCGACAAAGATCCCATCAAGTCCCGGAACGGCAGCGATTGCCTCAACATTTGCAATGGCCTCGGGAGTCTCCACCTGCACAACCAGAAATGTTTCACGGTTGGCCTCTGCCGTAAACACGTCCGCGCCGTCCACCATGTAGTTGGCATCCAGACCAGCTCCGTCAAGTCCTCGGTCACCGAGCGGAGGAAACTTCGTCGCTTCAACCAGCATCTGAGCCTTTTCTGCGGTGTTCACATGGGGAATCATCAACCCCGTCGCACCATCCTCGAGATATCGATAGAGTCGTGTTTTTTCCAGCGTCGGTGGTCTCAGCATGATGTCGATGTCGTGCAGATGCGAGTGCGTCAGAAGATTCTGTACGTCACGATCCGGGATCCCACGGTGTTCCAGATCAAGCCAGATGCAGTCGTAACCATAGAAAGCCGCCTGCTTGATGTAGGACGGAATGTAGTGTCCCAGACAGCACATTCTGACATGTTCGCCGCGACGAATGCGTTCGAGCGTCTTGCTTCTTCTCATGGTGATTTGTGGGGATCGAAATGAGGTGGATGAATTCCTGATCAGCAATCAACGGGTTGTAACACGCAGCCGACTGGAATCAAGACGCTCTGTCAAAGAGTCCTGAAACGATCCGGTGACCTCAGGCGGAGACTTTCGAGGTGCTTGATGCTGTTGAGACTCGTTGATGCTTCTGTGACGCCTTGCCGACGCCTGTCGCACAGGTTCATGGTTTTTTGCAATCCAGCCCTCGGAGTGATTTCAGTCAGCAGCCAGCGTTGCGCTGCAACATTGTTGGCATGCCTTTCGACAGTCAAGATGATTGTTGGTCAGCAAGCAGCGGTTCGTTGGATCACACGGGGCCCATGCTTGACGAAGCCGTTTGATTTGCAGGGAAAAATGTGGTGGTGGCTCGCTTGCTGGATCCAGGCCCATCACGGGTGAACAAGCCGGAGTCGGACTGCGATCGGCCACGAGTCATCAGATTGTCTGATCTGAACTGCGATCGTCTGACTCAAGTTCGATGAAGGACGAAAATATTGCTGACGCAGACAACAGGCTTCATTCCTGCGTATTTTGTGGACCGGAGTGCAACTCCTGCACACAAATCGCACAGCCAGATCAGCATTGATGACTCAGAATCCCGGGATTGACCGTCTCAGAGTCGCCGATTGTCGAACGTTCCATCTTGACCCAATCTGCGAAAATCTGCAGAGTCTCAGTTCAATCACCTCGCAAAAGTGCCTGAGTGATTGTGGTATTCGATCTGCAAAACGCTGGTTCACCTGCCATGGAAGGATGGTGAAACATGAAGCTGCGGCGCTGGGCTTCCGTTGTTTTTATTTCGGGTTATCTGCTCGCCCTTGCCTGGGGTGTCGCTGCGCACGCGATGAAGTTTGGGCTGGTGGGAAATACACTCAGCTATTACTTCGTCTGGGACATGTTCTGCGGCTGGAGTGCATACGACAATCGCACTCATATCGTCGCGGAGGACAGTGCGGGAAACTTTTACCGTGTCCGCGAGCCGTGGGGTGCGTTTACGCCCTTCAGCGATGTGGACCGAGTCAACTACGACGTGAGCAACAACCTGACTCCTCGACACATTCGGCATGTTCTGGCCCACACGTCGCATCCACCGATTGATCGTGTTTATGTTGTCGAAGAGGTCTGGGGCAAACAGTACAACGTACCGGATCGGCTATGGTCGTATAACTTTCTTGAGCCAAGGGACAAGATGTCCTATTACAACCTGCGCGCGATCTGCAATGCCAAAGGTGGCCTGATTGAATCTTATCCAGGCTGGTTTGCGAGACAGACACTGCAGGCCATTGCTGATAATCCTCGATTGCAGCGGGAATCGGCGAATGCCACGCCGTATCTGAACACGTTCTTTGATCCCTCGAAACAAAAGATCCAGGGCGTATCCTTTGAGATCTCCGGTGAAGCTGGGCTGAACACCAACTGAGTGTCCAAATCTCTTTCCCTGTGACCATGCGAGAGCCCATGCGTGGGTTCATTCAACAGCGATGCGGAGTTAATCATGCGTTCGGATACTCGTTTGTCTTTCTCGACTCGGGTGAACCACTTCTTTTTCGCTCAGCAGTCTCCGTACGGGCTCGCTCTGGTCCGAATGTTTCTGATTTCCGTGGCTCTGATTCCCATGGTCCGCCGATTTCCCAGAGTCCGGGAGCTTTTTTCCTCAGATGGTGCACCGCAGCAGCTTGCAGAATTCTTTGGACAGGGAACCCCGTTTCCGGAGCTTGCCGCACCAGTTGCGTCAGCGCTCTATGGTGTGATGCTGTTTGCTCTGTTCTCGGCCGTATTTGGGTTTCGCACGCGTCTTGCGCTACTGATCGGAACACCGCTTTATATCTACTTCAATGAGCTGGATGCCGTCAGCACAATGACGAAGTATTCAGTCATTACAGCTCACGCATTGATCATGCTGACCGTCTCGGAATGTGGGGCCGTCTGGTCGGTGGATGCGATCCTGCGGCGCTGGAGAGAAGGCTCAAAGGCCACTGCGATCCCGCGGGTATTCAGCGTCTGGCCGGCTCGGATGATTCAGATGCTCTTCTGCTTTGTGTATTTCGGCGCGGCGATCACCAAAATCCAGACAAACACATTTTTCAGCGGCGAGCAGATGCGGTACTGGATGTTGAGCAACTGGAACTATCCGAATCCGATCGGAGAATGGATTGCGACATCGACTCCCGTACTCCTTGCCTGTGGTTATCTCACTGTCGTCTGGGAAATCACGTTTCCTTTTCTCGCCTGGCGTCCGGCAGGGCGATTTTTTGCACTCGGTTTCGGTGCCATCTTTCATATCATGACATTGGTGACCCTCGGGTTGTACATTTTTCCGTTCATCTGTATCAGTTGTTATCTGTCGTTCCTGATGGAAGAAGACATTGTTGCCATCAGGCGATTTGTCCATCGGCTGCGATTCCCGACAGCGATTCTCGGGACACCGCGATTCCTTGTTGCCAGGCTGGTGGAATCAAGGCCCGCAATTCTGTCACCGGGTGTTCTTTTTGCGTGTCTGCTGCTGACTGCGGCTGTTGTATCGGCCGAGGCTGACTATCGCTTCGATCTCTATGGCTATCGCGCAAACAATGGGCCCCTGCCTCTGGAGCATATTGACCGGTCTGAGGCTCTGGCGATCATCAACAGCCAGCGACCGCTTCGCGACAAAGACAAGTTCTTTTCGTTTGGAGTCGGAAACCTGATGGTTGGCGGTCAATTGGCCAACCACCGTGAACACTTCCGTTATGGCGAGGCCATTGTGGCTCAGTGTAATGTCAATACCCCTCACGAAGATATGTGGGTCGAATGTGTTCTGCAGGATGAGCAGGATCGAATTATTGATACATCTGGTCAGTATGTGACTCGCGAAATGATGTATGCGAATTTCAACTACCAGACTTGCCGGAAACTGGTTCCGGGACGCTATTGGATGGTGCTTCGCTGCGGAGGCAAAGAAATCGCGCGAAGACCGTTCCAGTTGCAGGGTGATGGAGGTGAGCAGTGTGAAACCGGTTCTGCTCTGACGAACTGAGTTCGTCGGACGTCACGAAGATGATCACGTCAAACGGATGGGGTGCCCCATCCGTTTTTTTTTGCGCAGAGACGTCGTTTGTGACCAGTGCAATTCCCGGCCGGCGGTCGATTCCGGCCTTTGCCTGTGCACCCGCGACAGGAGAGGAGGTTGTGGAAATCCCGAATCCTGCGGAAATGAAAGGCTCCAAAGTGGAATCTGCTCTTTCAGCGATTGCCGAGGACGCGATATCTTTCGCCCGTGCTGTTACGGCAGGAATTGCCGATGAGGACTCACAAAGGCAATTCCAGCCTCTTTGGCACAGTCGATGCACTCACATTGATCAGACCCTGGGACGCATGCTTCTGTTTCTTTTTTCGCTGTGAATTTGCGGTTTTTTGTATCTCTGCAGATTCATGCACTGTCTGTCGGTGAAAGTTCTGCGACGGATGTTGTAACAGTGAT
>JBKDRW010000659.1:0-10907 GCA_046341255.1 Planctomycetota bacterium | reverse complement strand
GTTCGATAGTTCACAAGGCGTCCACCCGGAGAGTCATTCGCCATAACGGGATAGACCGCCAGCACCTTCATTCTGTCTCTCTCGCTCTCTCCACTCGCCCCGGTTCGAAATCGAACCGGGGCGTTTTTGTGGAATTGATCTCTGGAGGCAGCAGTGCGAAGGCTTCGCTTGCCCGCTCCCCGCAAGGCTGGAGTTCTTTTGCGACATCGTACATCTTCACCGAATCACTGACGTATGTGAGAACACATGAATTCGAATCTGAAAAAAGGTGTGCTCCGCGGATTTCGTCGAAACACGGCCGTTGGCGCGACTCCGGGCACTATTGACCCGGGCCCGATTCCGATTTCAGACAAGTGTTCCATCACGCGGATTTCTTACAGTGTGGAAGACTACGAAGAGGAGGTGATCGATACTGTCGCCGAACTGAATGAAGATGTTCCCGACGATCGGGTTTACTGGTTTCGGCTGGAGGGGACGGCTGATGCGGACACACTCAGGCAGCTCGGCGAGACGTTCGACCTGCATCCTCTGGCACTTGAAGATGTGGTGAACGCACATCAGCGTTGCAAGGTCGAGGATTACGCGGACTATCTCTTTATTGTCATTCGGGTGCCGGCATTTGACGGTGAGACTCTGGTTACTGAACAGGTCAGTCTGTTCGTTGGAGATGGTTTTGTCGTATCGCTCCATGACGGCAGCCCTGTCCTCGAACCGGTTCGCGAACGCATTCGCCTTGCTCGAGGACGCATCAGGGAACTTTCAGCCGACTACCTCGCCTACGCACTGCTCGACACTGTGATTGATCACTACTTTCCCGTCATCGAACAGATTGGAAATCGGCTTAACGTGATCGACGAGAAGCTGGAGGTCGAGTTCAGTCCGGATCATCGCAATGAGATTCGGAATGTGCGATCGGATCTGCTTCTGTTGCGAAAGACGATCTGGCCGCAGAGAGAGGCTCTGGCCGTACTTCTGCGTGACGATTGCCGCATGATGTCCGTCTCCACCAAAACGTACATCCGAGACTGCTATGACCACACCATACAGCTGATGGACGTCACAGAAACCTACCGCGAACTTTGTGCGGATCTGCGGGATTTTCACCTTGCGGATATCAGTTATCGCAGCAACGAAGTGATGAAGACTCTGACTGTCATTGCAACGCTCTTCATGCCGCTGAGCTTCATCGCGGGATTTTATGGTATGAACTTTGAATTTATGCCGGAACTCCACTGGAGGTACGGCTACACGGCGGTCATCACGGTCATGCTTTCTGTGGCGACGGGTTTTCTGATGTTCTTTCGGCGAAAAGGCTGGTTCTGAGCTGATTTCGAACTGGTATCCGAGAGCGAGTCGAATGGACGCTGGATGGCGTCCTGCAGATCCTGAGCTGCCCGTCCGCGCGCGGATTCGCCGGAAGACAACGTGGAAGAGCTGCGTGCCAATGGTGACATAGGCCGGGGAATTCTCCACGTGAAAATCGCTGATGATACGTGAAGCGGACTTTGAAGCGTTGAATTCTCCATGGCCGCCCGGCAAAATCCGCCGGCCGGAATGCGACGATCTGCTGGACCAGTCCAGCTTTCGCAGTCGCTCCCATCAAAGTTTGAAGATAGCCTGCGAGATTCATGGCAGGGAGGCACGATGTCTGACGAACAGACCCATTCAGCGGTACTTGAGAATGCGGTCCTCGAGAATGTTGTGGAAATCGCTGACGACAAAAAGTCTCGTCGTCAGCCAAGATATCATGTCATCCTCTGGAATGATGACGACCATTCCTACGACTATGTGATTCGCATGATGAAGGAACTGTTCGGTCATCCCGAGACTCGTGGCATGACGATCGCCAAAGAAGTGGATTCCAGTGGCAAGGCGGTGTGCCTGACAACAACGATGGAGCATGCCGAGCTGAAGCGAGATCAGATCAGAGCTTACGGGCGCGATCGACTCATCGCGAGGTGCAAGGGTTCGATGTCTGCATCGATTGAGCCTGTTCCGGAGGAATTTGTTTAATAGCGGTGCAGTCGTCGATTGTGTCCCGGCTGAGTCGATGGAAACGGACAGATAAGGCAGATGCGAGCAATTCTCTTTGATGGGCAACTTCGATATTGCGACCAGCAGCACCTGAGATTGCCGCAGGACGGTGAAGTGATCGTTGATGTGCTTAAGGCTGGGATTTGTGAAACAGATCTGCAGCTGTGCAAGGGATATATGGGATTTCGCGGTATTCTCGGTCACGAATTTGCGGGCATTGCCCGCAGTGGTCGATATGCCGGACGACGCGTTGTGGGAGAGATCAATTGCTCGTGTGATGTCTGTGACACCTGCCGACGTGGTCTGTCGACTCATTGTCCGAACCGCACTGTGGTCGGCATCCTTGCTCACGATGGCGCGTTTGCCGATCAGGTACTGATTCCGGAAGCAAATCTGCACCTGGTACCCGAGCAGCTGAGCGATGCGGAAGCCGTGTTTGTGGAGCCGGTTGCCGCGGCCTGTCGGATACCGCAGCAGATAGAACTGAGAAGCTCAGATGTTGTGACGGTGCTGGGTGATGGCCGGCTTGGAAACCTGTGCTCGCAGGTGCTGCGGCATCATGGTTGTCAGGTGACGGTTGTGGGGAAGCATGACTTCAAGCTTGATCTGCTGCGATCGCTTGGCATCCCTGCGGTTCGCCTTTCGGACCTGAAGCGAGATCGAACGTCAGACATCGTGGTTGACTGCACAGGGTCACCCACGGGACTGCCCCTCGCACTGCAACTCGTTCGTACGTGCGGAACCATCGTGCAGAAAACGACGGTAGCCGCGGAGACGACGATGCAGATGGCTCCGATCGTCATCGACGAGGTTCGAATTGTCGGTTCACGTTGTGGCCCATTCGACCGAGCGATCGAACTGATGGCGGCCGGACATGTGAATGTCCGTTCGCTGATCAGTGCAGAATACGCGTTGTCGGACGGAGTCTCAGCGTTCGAACACGCAATCCGCAAGGATGCCCTGAAAGTGCTGCTCGACATCGGACGCTGAGCATTGTCCGGATGGATTCAGGGTCATTCACAACCAACGCGGATCGCTGCAGAGCTGCCAGGCAGCGTGCAAAGTCGCTTTTCCTGAGGAAATCGAGGCCCAGGACGTCACTGCTTCCTTCGCGTGAATCGGGGGGCTATAGTGCGGAACTTGGTGGACGCAGCTGGAGCTGCCCAGTTGTGGTGCTCGGGATCATGTCGATCCATGAAGATCACTGCGGCAAAAATCGTTTTTAAAGCCCCGATATGTTCGTCGTTGGTCCTCTTCTGGTCATCTGGATGCTGCTCCTGTGTGTTGTCCAGGTGGTGATGCTGTCGATCTATGTAAGGACTCTTCGACGTGCCGACATCACGACCGGCGACGGACCTTTTCCGCCGATTCTGGTTGTGCTGTGTTTGCGCGGTGCCGACCCGTTTCTGCGAGACAGCCTGATGCGGCTGCTGGCGTCGGACTACCCGGATGTCAGATTTCGAATTGTCATTGATTCAGAGGAAGATCCGGCGCTGGAGTTGGTGGATGCGTTTCTTCGCGAACGCAATGACACGCGTGTTGAACGACTGATTCTGCAGAACCGCCTGCCAAGTTGCAGCGGAAAGGTGAGCGGACTTCTTCAGGCGACGGAATCACTGCCCGAGGACTGTGAGATTGTGGCCTGGATCGATGGCGACTCGCTCTTGCATCGTTCGGCATTGAGGGAGCTTGCCGCCGGACTTCGCAACCCGAAGGTGGGAGCGGTGTCGGGAAATCGCTGGTACTTGCCTCAGGAAGCCAGCCTGTCCGGGATTACACGGATGTTCTGGAATGCGTTCGCTGTTCCGGCAATGAACATGGTGGGCATTCTGTGGGGCGGTTGTATGGCAATTCGAGCGGCTGATTTTCGAAATCCGGGATTGCGGACGATGCTGGCCAATTCCTTCATTGAGGATTCGACGATCTGCACATACGTTCGAGCAACCGGACGAACAACGGCGCTCGTCGCTTCGGCCCTGCTGCTGAATCGTGAAACCATCACGCTGAAGGATTACTACCGATTTGCAACTCGTCAGCTGTTTACAGTGCGAATTGATAATTCACGCTGGTGGCTTGTGGCGACGCACATGCTGGCGCTGAACCTGACGATCCTGCTCATGCTGATCCCCATGTCGCTGCCATGGCTGCCGTGGTGGAGTGAAATCTGGGCCGCATATCTGCTGCTATGCGGTTTGTCATTGACCGCAATTCCAATCGGACACCTGCGGGTATGCAAGACACTGAAAGCCCGCGGCGAAATTGTGCCCCGAATCTCGGTGAAACAATGGGTTTTGTTTCCCGTCGCCATGTTCATGCCGAATCAGCTGAATCTGGCTTCAACACTCAATACGTTCTTCATTCGCCGCATTACCTGGCGAGGAATCACCTATGAGTTTGGCGGCGATCACAAGTGCAGGATTGTTGAGATCCAGCCCATGAAATCGCTGGTCAAAACAGGACACTCTGTCATCTGAGAACAAACGAGGAATGGCGTGAGATCTCACTCTTTGGGTCTGCTGCGACCGCGAGAAACTTCAGCAGGCAGACCCAGGTCAATGAGCTTTGCTCCGGACCGGGCTGCTTTTGTCGCCATCCTGCACCAGTGTGGTTACAGGATCTTCGCGAGGACATCTGAGAGAATGTTGAGTGGATCGAGTCCGGCGGAGATTGCTGCTCCACGTGCCATTTCAACCGTTTTCTGGTGTACAAGACGGGCGGCCGTCTTCGGATCGTTTGAAAGAATAATTGCTGCGAAGGGCTGACAGTCCATGCTCAGTTTTTCGGCCAGTTCCTGCTGCGTCATTGTCTTGATCTTTTGTAGATCCTCATAATGGTAAGGCGTCGTTTGCGCCATTGCCTTCAGGTGCTGCAGAAACTCTGAGCCGTAGGTCGCGTTTTCCATGGATGATGGGCTTTCTGTCTTCTGATTGAAGGAGACACTGAATTCCGCAAAAGAATGCTGCCTGAATACGATGAGTTCCCGCTGAGCCTCAGGCCAGTCCCGCAAATTTGCGGCCTGTCCAGAAGACCCCAAGAAGAATGATGATCAGTCCGCCCCAGGCCGGATGACTCCAGAGGCGAAACCGTCGAACGATGGGCTCTGGTTCAGGCATCGCAGCGATGCGATCGACAAGCTTCTGGATGTCAGAAACCGCTGCCAGTTCGCCACGAGTCACCTGGGCGATCTCCCTGAGCACATCCGTTCGCGCGGGCTGCCCGATCTGCTCTTTTTCTTCGCCCTGGACAGCGATGTTGGTTTCCAGCCGCCCACCAGTTTCCGCGCATGTGGTAACCAATTGGTATTGTCCACCTTCGGTGGGTGTGAATGAGCCCGTGAACAATCCCCACGCATCATCACCGGCTGGAGCCAATCGAACAGAGTCGGTCTGACCAGACGGAGCCACAACCTGTACAACAGCAGTTCCATGGCGTAACGGATCACCGGCATTGCTCATGATATTGGCGTTCAATGTCAGTACGTTGCCGGCTTCCGGTCGGTCAGGTGAATAGAACAATCGCATGGATTCGCCCTGCGACATATTCCTCTGATATGCCATCCAGCGAACGACCTGGCCCCAGAACCGGTAGTGATACAAGTCTTCCACGCCTTTTCGCCATCGCCAGGCACCATCCGTACCCATGAAAAGAACTTTGCCGGTACCGAACGTGCGTGTTGCAATCAATGGAACGCGTCCGAAGGATGTGGATTCCGAATCATGCGTCGCGAGCACCGTAGACCCGATGCGGGCCCGAAGAGCCGCAGCGTACCATTGGAATCCTGGCAGACCATTCCAGACCGTTTCATTGTTTACGTCGTCTGGCTCGAGTCGGGTCAGCAAGGATCGCCGTCCTGCTTCCGTCAAGGCGAATCGCGAAGGCCTTGTCAGTCCGTATCCTTTTGGGCGAGCAGGATCGAGCACGACGGGATAGAGTTCCTCAAGTTCGCTGGTCATCAGGCTGTTTTGAAAACCGCGGAATCCCGGCAGAAACACCAATCCGCCAGCCTGACTGCGAACCAGTTGCTTCAGGTTGATGCAATCCTGCGGCGTCAGTTGCTTCGCGCTGATGCCGACGTCGCCGAGGAACACGACATCGTATTCGAACAGCTCCTTTTCCGCCGGAAACTGCTCCAGGTATCCTCGTCCGCCACCAACCGTTTCAAGATCGGGATGCAGCAGCAGACAATTCACTTCAACGCCCGGATCCCGTTCCAGTGCGTTACGAAGATAACGATACTCCCACCGCGGATAAGTTTCGATCACAAGTACCTTGAGCTCTTCATCCCGGATCGTGATCGGAATGGTCAACTGATTGTTTTCGGAACGTGTTTCCGACTCATCCACGGGGATTTCCAGTGTCAATTCGTAATCACCGGTCGCCTCGGGCTTCCAGTCAATCGTATCCTGTAATTGTCCCATTCCGGTCACGCGAATCAGCTTCTCGATTTTCTCGCCGCGAGTTCCTGTCAGCGAAACTCGCAGGTCTTTATCAGCCGCGAGCCAGCTGATCACTCGGAACGGAATTCGCAGCGATTTATTGACGACCCCGAAGGTCGGTGCATCAGACGCGGCAAGTTCCAGATCCGGCAGACGCTCTTCACTGCCGACTCCCACTGCAAATACCGGAACGTTCTTGACTCGCAGAGCGGACGCGGCCGAGCCCGGAGATTGTCCGGTATTCCAGTCACCATCGGATAGCAGCACGATGCCTCGAAGGTTGGCATGTTTTTCTCCGACGCTGGTCAACGCCTGATTCAGATCGGTCCCTTTCTCGGCTGTCGGTGGTGCCGATGAAAATGGCTCAAAGACCACCTTCATCCGACTGGTTACTGGTTTCCACAACTCCGGCAGAAGCGTCGAATCTAAAGATTCCTCGCGAGTCTTCGGTTTGTCCGACGGAGACTCGGGATTGATCACATCCTGAGTCTTCATGCTTCCGGAAGTGTCGTGCAGCACGACCAGCGTCGGTTGCTCCTGCGGCTTGATTTCCTGAGTGAACTCTGGTTGGTTCAATGTGTTCAAATCCAGCACGATGAGTCCAAACCTGAGGATTTCCAGCCACAGCATCGACGTGGTGAACCCGCTTCGTCGCCAGCTGACGCAGCAGCACACCGCCGCCACGATCAGAACGAGCGTGGTCACGAGCAATGTGAATGGGGTCCAGACGAAGGTCATACGAAGATTTCCTGGTTCTGTGTGGCTGGGGCGCCGTTCATGGGCAGAGTCGAGGTGATGAAGTTTTTGTCTGGCTGATCAGTTCAGATCAGACGAATTGCAGAAGCCTCCTTGTTCCGACCGATCGGTTGCTGTTTCCTTTGAGCGACCAAAAGTGACTTTTGGGGACTCACGTTGCAGAAGTCGTCAAAGTTCTTGAAGCAACGTGAATCCCTCAGCCGTGGTTCAAAACGCCTGACGCGTTCCGCTGCTTTCATCTCAGTGTGCCAGAGACCCTCCCCGGAAAATGCCACGAGCCGCGGGGTTTGCACCTCGCGGCTCGTCATTGTTGCCGGAATCTCACGCGTACTCGCGAGTTTTTTCCAGTCCAGGCATCGGAATCGGATACTTCCCTTCTTCGTCGGCCTTCAGAGGAGACTCGGATTCCAGAGTCAGCTTGTCGATGTCCGGAGCAAACTCATGCTCGCAGTTCATCATTTGTTCCAGCGTGATCTCCTGTCCCGTATGAGCCGCCATTCGACCCATCGAAGTCACGATGCTTGCCATGCAGCCACGTTCGACTTCGTTGTACTTTTCGTCCTTACGAATCGCAGCAATCAGGTGCTTCCATTCGTCGACATACGGGTTGTTCTTTTCAGGCTGAGGAAACTCCCACGCCAGCGTCGCAGGATCTTCGTTGTGCCCGTTGTAAATGCGAGCACGTGATGGCCAATGCGAAGCCGATGAAATTACAGCAAGGCCTTTGGTGCCATGAGCATAGCTGGCAAATTCCTGATGGCAGCCCGGAATCGTTCGGCCATTCATGAAGAGTTTCGTTCCGTCTTCAAACGTGTACTCCATGGAGTACGTGTCGAAATTCTGATCGATGTTGTCGCCGCGATAATGACGTCCACCGCTCGCCTTGCAGCGAACTGGCCATGCGTTTTTCATCCAGCAGGACTCGTCGATGTTGTGAATCAGGAAGTCGCTCACCGCGCCACCACTGAGCCACAGGAACGCATGGAAACGACTGATCTGATACAGCAACTCGCTGGCACCTTCCGGCTTTGGACCAGTTGCTGCAGTACCGGTTGGACCGGCCATACGGTAGGCTCGCAGCATGGTGATGTCGCCGATCTCACCGTTCTGAATGCGGTCGAACAGCTCGCGACGCGCTTCGCAGTGACGGCACATCAGACCAACGGCGACCTTCAGATTCTTCTCAATCGCCTTCTCATTCAGAGACAGCATGCGCTTCGTTGTGGGGCCGTCGACAGTGACGGGCTTTTCCATGAAGACGTTCAAACCTTTTTCAATCGCGTAGGTGTAATGCACCCAGCGGAATGCCGGCGGCGTGGTCAGAATGACGACGTCGCCCGGCTTCAGTACATCCATGGCTTTCTTGTAGCCATCGAACCCGATGAAACGTCGCTCGGGCGGAACATCAAGCTTTGAATCCGCACCGGGTTGCTTTGTGAGATTGTTGTAGCTCGCCTCGAGGTTCTTTTAGAACACATCAGCCATCGCAACAATCTTCAGCGGACCATTGTCGACAGACATCGCGTTGCCGGCTGCCCCGGTACCTCGCCCGCCGCAGCCGACAAGTGCAATCTGAATCGTTTCATCGGCTCGGGCGTGCATTCCGGATGCCATATTGCTCGCAGCCGCTGTAATTGCTGCCGCGGTGGCTGAAGTCTTAAGGAAGCCTCGTCGAGAGGCTCCGCTGGGGCTGTTTGTCATGGAATTCTCCGGGTTCTGAAAAGGTGGGGCTGAGGATTTTCAAGACAGCCCGTCAGCTGGATGGAAAGAGCATTTTCACAAACGCCTGATATTCATTCAGGATCACGGAAATTTCAAACGTTTGCGAATCTCCCATTATGGTTTCAATCACGTCAGAAGGAAAGCGGTCAGCTGATCGTGACAACGTTTCGGAGCCAATCGCGGGTTTCGACTGGATGTCATCATCACGATGTCTCGAATGGGCGATGCCCGCCACTCATGCTTCCGGCTGCAAAGACGGCAGCACCGTGCGGCTGGAATCATGCCTCCTGACGATTTCCGCGACCGGAAATTCGCATGATGACAGGGAGTGCTGTTTTGAGTTTCCTGCGGAACAGTTCCACTGAAACCTTGCGAAATCCGGGGGCTGGGGAGTTGCGGATTCGCGAGACTGGTGAAGAGCAGGTACCATTCACCCTCGTGGTCGTGTTGCCCCATTCGTCCTGCGGAGTTCTTGCCATGCGACGCCATGCTGTTGCCTTGCTGGTGTTTCCCGTCGCAATTTCGTTTGCGTTGTCAGACGCAATTCGAGCAGACGACTTCTTTGAGACTCATATCCGCCCTGTTCTTGTGGACACATGCTTTGCATGTCATGGCGGCGGAAAAATCTCCGGGCAACTCCGAGTCGACTCGCGGGACGCGCTGCTGACGGGGGGTGAGTCCGGCGGTGCGGTGGTTCCGGGAAAGCCGGACGAGAGTCTGCTGATCCGAGCCATCAGGCGTCATGACGACGTTTCTGCGATGCCGCCTGAGAAGGAGAAGGCTCTCAGGCCTGATCAGGTCGCGGCGTTCGAACAGTGGATTCGAGACGGAGCGAAGTGGCCCGCCGTGACGCAGAAGTTCGAATCCAGGCAGCACTGGGCCTTCACACCGCTGGCGGATCCGGCTGTCCCTGAAGTGCAGGACTCTTCATGGCCAGCCAATCGTCTCGATCAGTTTGTCAGAGCGAAGCAGGAACGTGTCGGAGTTGTCCCTGCGGCCTCGGCGGACAAGATCACGTTGATTCGCCGCGCTACGTTTGATCTGACCGGATTGCCTCCAACTCCTGACGACGTAGCAGACTTTCTGCGCGATGCTTCGGCAGATGCGTTTGAAAAAGTGGTTGATCGACTGCTTGCCTCGCCGCAGTACGGTGAGCGCTGGGGGCGGCATTGGCTGGATGTGGTTCGATATGCCGACACAGCCGGCGAGACTGCTGACTACCCTGTCCCGCTGGCATGGAGATACCGGAATTACGTCATCGAATCTTTCAATGCGGACAAACCGTATGACCAGTTTCTGCGAGAACAGATCGCCGGCGACATCATGGCTAACCGCGATCCGTCAGATCGATACGCGGAACAGGTGACCGCAACCGGATATCTGGCGATCTCCCGGCGATTTGGATTTGATTCGGAGAACTACCATCACCTGACAATCCAGGACACGATTGATACGGTGGGACAATCGGTGATGGGGCTGAGTCTTGGATGTTCTCGATGTCATGATCACAAGTTTGATGCTGTGACGATGTCTGACTATTACGGATTGTATGGCATCTTTGACAGCAGTCGCTATTCGTTTCCGGGGTCGGAACAAAAACAGAAGTTTCGTTCGATGGTGCCGTTGTTGCCGCCGTCGGAGGCAATTCCCAAATGGCGAGCATTTGATCGTGAGGTTGCTGCGATTGCGACAAGTCTGGAAACTCGTCAGCAGCCCGTGACGCCGGCAATTCTGAGATCTCTGAACGACATGGATGGTGATTTCGAGATGCAGGCGCCGGCAGCCGGCGGTAGCAACGGAGTACTGGTTCCGCCGTGGCTTTATGAAGGTCGAATTGCCGTCACCAGCGCGGCTCAAAGTCCGTTCAGAAATCTTTACGCCCGTGGCCGAGTCGGTGCCAGCATCAGCAGTGATGCGGGTCCGTATCGCATTGCCCAGTCACTTTATCCGCATCGAGAC
>JBKDRW010000658.1:0-9033 GCA_046341255.1 Planctomycetota bacterium | reverse complement strand
AGATGCATCGCAGGCGCCAATGCTGACCCCTGCAGGAGTTGAAATCCGATGTCACGGCACGCTTTGACGGATTCGGACGTCTCCAGCCCATCGGCGATCGCTCGAATCCCAAGCTCTGACGCGACATGATGCAGACTGGTCACCATACGAAGTCGCAAGTGGTCCGCGCGGTCGAGATTTCTGCACAAGGACACATCGAGCTTGATGAAATCCGGTTGCAGCGAAGCCAACTCTCTCAGGCGAGCAGGCCCGAAACTGAATCCCACCAGTGCCAGACGGATCTGAAGCACTCGCAGCGCTGACGCAAATTCCACCATCTGATTGCGATCGCCGATCCGGCCCTCGTCAATCTGCAGAACGATCACCCGCTCCCGAGCTTTCACACGAATCGATGCAAGGCTGTGGAGCAACCCCTCACGAAGGTCTTCATCTCGATCGACCTTCAGGAACAATGCTCCAGGAATCCGGGACTGCGAGAAATCTTCGGCGGCCCTTTCCCGCACCCCCTGAATCACGGGCGACTCCAGATCCAGCCCGATCACGGTATCGAACTGAGAAGAAGGCGGATTCGACCTGGCTGCCTGATCCAGTGGATAGGCATCAAAGCCGAAAATCGAGTTCTCGTGCGTGTCGACAATCGCCTGATACACCACCGCTGAGGGATCACGACGCGATTCTTCAGGCACTCGCGGGGGTGGCACATAGAGGTCATTGCGGCTGTTGTGAAGATCTTCACTCACCGTTCGGTCTCGGATCAGCCAAAGTGAGACATCGGCCAATTGAATCAGATCACGAGCGCCGATTGGAGTTGGTGAGTAGATTCTCAGTCCGTTGACAAAAGTCCCGTTTGTGCTCCCGACATCTCGAATCACAGCAACGGCTTCGGAGATCAACAACTCGGCGTGGTTCTTGGAGACCTTATTGGATTGGAGCACCAGACTCCGGTCGGAGTTTCGACCGATGGTGAACGGGCAGCTTGTGATCGCAACGCGAGCAATCTCTGCTCTCCCAGGAAGCACTCCGGCCAGTCCCCAACCACAGCCGCTGTCCTGTGACAGAGTCCCTTGAGTCTGCGATTGCATAATGCCGTGCTCCCGAGGTGTGCAGAATGGAGCATTGTTCTGCAGCACAGAGACCTCTCCGTTACGTCGTCGGCTCGCGAGTGAAACAAAGAAACTCGCAAAGACTGAAGTCTAGTTCAGAAATTCACATCTGGTTCGGCTTTCTTCTCCTTTCATCTGACATGTTTCCATCTGATGAACCCGGATCCTTGTGTCATTCGACCCTGCACCTCTCGCCGTAGAGGCATTCCGTAGAAAATCGGCTCCGGCGACTCAAAAACGTGGGAAAAAACTTCAGCTCACTGAACCTGCAACTGCTCTGTGATGTTACCGTGTTCGCACAAATCCTCGATCAATCGGCACCCCCAGGTCTTTCAGAAGTTCTACCCGAACGTACGGATCAGTCATCGTGGGGGAGGTCAGCTGTTCCACACAAGCGTGATGCACTTCATCACCATGAACCCAACACTGCCAAACAAAACGGCAGCAAGCCAGAACAATCGCACAATTCTGCGTTCCTCCAATCCTCGAAAAACGAAGTGATTGTGCAACGGACTACACAACAGAAGTCGGGTTTTCGTTCGGCGGTACCAGAAGACCTGAAGTATGACACTGAATGTCTCAATCACAAAAACGCCCCCGCACAGGGCCAGAGTCAGCTCGATGCCGCTGGCGAGTGAGAGAATGGCCAGAATTCCACCAATCGGCAACGAGCCCGCATCTCCCATAAAGACCTTCGCCGGGTATCGATTGAACCAGAGGAAACCTGAACAACTGCCGGCGAGCGTCAGAAAAAGAATGGATGCCTCACGTTCGTCCTCGCTCAGCGAGCCATGATCAAAGCCGATCATCAGCCCGGCGCCCAAAGCAATCGAAGTGATGACCGTGCAACCGCTGGCCAGCCCATCAAGCCCGTCGGTCAGATTCACCGCGTTGGATGTCGCGGTTATCACAAACGTCGACCACACGACAAACGCACTCAACCAGACGAATGTCGAGACATCCATCGAATCCGGAAGACGCATCGGGATCAGAAACATCGATGCCAGACCACCGATCACAATCTGCCCCGTCAGCTTTTGTCGCGCTGTGAGTCCTTTGCTGGCGGTCGTCCGTTTAATCCAGTCGTCAGCTCCCCCAAGTATCATCAATGACAGAGCAGCAAATGCGGCTCCGCAGAACACTGTCACTGACGTAACACCCGCGAGACCTCCGGCGATGACAAACGTGACCACAATTAGAATTCCACCCATTGTGGGAGTTTCCTTCTTCACCGCATGAAGTTCATTCAGACGCTCCGAATCGCTCTTGATGCTTTCTCGGGCAAATCCGCGAAGCCATCGAATGACAGCTCCACCCAGAATGAGGACCAGTGCCAGCGCGGTGAAGAAGCCGATCAGCGGAGCCGACCAGGGCGACGAATCGAAAACAGCGTACAGCATAACCGACAGTTCATTCAGGCGTTCGCCGTTCACTGAGGTGCCTCGGTCTTCGGCGTTGATGAATCCCCGTCATCCAATGCGTCCGGATTCGGTACGTGTTGCTCAGGGTCCGCATCATCAGATTGAGTTTCTGCCGGCGCGAGCTGAATTCGAGTCACCGTCTCTGCAGCGGTCAACTCGAGGAGTGATTCCGTCGCAAAGTGGGCAATTCGATATGGACGGCGACTGGAAACTGTCTCATCCGCCAACTCCTTTCCCGATGTCCCGTCGATCAGCGTGATCCGGATTGTGCTCCGCTTCATCTCGTCTTCCGCACTGGTCCACGATGTATCACGAATCGCGACCAGCACATCCGTCGGATCTCCGGCAGGAACAACGAACGACTGGAAATCCGTTCGTCGGGACCACTTGATCACACCCGCGACCGGGTCAACATGAAACAACACGCCGAATTGAATCGTCGGAAGGTTTTCGGGGTCATTCGCTGCATTCCGGTACATGTTCACTTCATCCTCAACACCGACAAACAGGCGACCATGCTGTTCAAAGACGACGAGATCAAAAATCTGATCATTGCGAAGATGAGACTGAAGCGGAATTCGGCATTGAACCTTCGCCGTGGCGATGTCAAACACCACGAGATTTCTGTCCGAATCGACAGTTACAACTCGATGACCGGAGATTCGATGGAAGGTATGCCGTAATGTGATGACGGGAGAAGTTCCTGCAGCGACCTCGACAACTCGATGCTGCCCCGTCTCGCCATCCAGCACTGTGATCTGCCCATTCGCGTCGGAATACACGAGAAATCGCCCCACGGGCAAGGCGTCCGAATTGGCTCGAAGCCGCAGCACGCCGGTTCCGAGCGACTGCCCGTCGCGAGTGCGAAATCGTTCCAGTTTTGAATGGTCTTCACTGAGAACAACCACCGCCCGATGATCACCAAAGATCCGCCTCAGCCCACGCGCGAAAGCCTGCGAACCCTTCAGAGACATCCGACGACTCCACAAGTCCTCGCCAGTCACGGACTGAGTGCAGCGAAGACTGCCTCCTGAATACCAGATCATACAGTCTGGCATGACCGGCCCGAACTCAAAGTAAGCATTCAGTGAACGATGACTGCCGACTTCGCCCGGTTTCGTCGCCCAGAGAATGCGGGAGCGCTCGGGACGTGTCAGATTCAGCATCTCAATCGAGTCACCGCACAGAACCGGAAGCAAAGCCGGCTGATCCTCGTCAGCGACATTCGCAGGATACGCTGGAACAAGATCATCGACCTGACCACCCGGTATGATCATTGCCACGATGGTACCAGTCTGGCGTTCGGCAATGTTGAGTTGTTTTCGGGCGTCACCCGTCGTGGAAATCGCCACATGATAAGGCAGCCAGGCAGGAAGCTGCTGAGCCGCTTTCAGTGACGACTGATTCAGAGTATTCAAAGACATGGCTGCAGGACTGATGTCCATGGTGTTGATCACATCAACAGTCAACCTCCTGCCTGACACGCGACTGGAAACGAACCCCCGCGGAAAGCGATCTTCCGCTGGATTTTCTTCTGTTTGTCGAACCTTTCTCAGCAGTGAGTCAGCGAGACCAGTCGAATCCGATCGTTTCCAGACCAGCAGCATCGATTCCGCCAGGGCAAAGTCCCCCAGAGAAATCAGCTGCTGCGTGACAGCCTCTGTCCGCGATGCATCCGACATGAGTCCGGGGAACTGCAGCATTTTCAACGCAATGCGTCGGCAATTGGAAACCGAGACAGAAGTCTGATTCCACGATCCCTGAACATCAGCCATCAACGGCGACAGAAGCAGGTCGGGACGAACAGACCAGTCATCCGTCATCGGCTGAATACGACTCCATTCCGGAAACGATTCCAGATCCGCAAGATCGGCGGCATCCGGCGTGAACCCAGACTGACTCAGCAGAGCCAGAATGGCGGCCCGAAGCTGCTGGTCTGAATCCAGCTTCAGATCGCCAAGCTGAAGGACCTCCGCAGACCGACCATATTCCTGCAGTCGAACTCGAGCAGAACCAGCATCATCCAAACCCGCAGCCGCGTCACTCTGCCCCATCACCTCAACGTTCTGTCGAGATTCCTCGGATGCTGCCACATAATGATCGGCCCAACGCTGCAGAATCACTTCGGCCAGCGTGCGATGGAGTTCGGCCTGAATTGCAGCATCCCCGGCTTCGGCAGTTGCCGATGATACGTCTGACGGGGTTCCGGCGGCTTCCCGCAGCACCCTGATGGCTTCGTCGTCGGAATGATTGATGAGCAGTAAACGCGCTCTCGTCAGCACCGGTGGCTTTTCATCGATGGACCTGAAAAGCTCTTCATCCTGCAGAATGGCATCGCACCGCAGAAATGATGTCATGGAAACGGGAGTCGACACGTAAATATGTGTGTCGGAGCACAATAACGCACCCCAGGGCTCATCCGGGGCATCCGGCAGAAAACGATGTCTAAGACGATGAAGTCGACCGGTGGCCAGCTCAATCGTCAGCAACTGACCATTCTTCTGGGGAATCAGACACCGATCAGCAGAGACCTCAGCGCGGCCGCTGGATTCACCCATATCGACCGTCCACTGCTGCTCGCCGCTCGTGACGTCCAGCGCGCGGCAATGATGTTCTCCCAGAAGAATCACCTGGGATTCCGTGATACCCGCGATGTAAACATCCCGCTCCCCGTCCACAGCCGGCAGACCAAAGGTCGCGCGAGACACGACCCAGCGGACGCCTCCTGTTCGCGCATCTATGGCAAAAATGTGATCTGAAACCGGATGGAACACGACCATCACTGACGAATTCGCCACCGGAACAATTGCCGCGCCTTCCCGGACAACGTCTGACGCGGAAAAATCCCATCCTAATCGTTGACCACCCTGCTCCTGATTCGCCTCTCGACAGGCAGTTGCCCAGAGTAACTCCCCATCAACCGGCCGCAGCCCTGCAACAACACCATCATGAAAGACACAGCACAACACACCATCGCAAAGCAGACAATTTCCCCTGACGCAGAGGCTGGACTCCGTCGGCAGACTGCGGAGCCCGAAATTCGCCACTGGCCGCTGCCATAGAATTCTTCCTGTCTGCCTGAGCAGACTTGTCACGTACGTCTGACGCGCATACTCGGTGATCAGAAACAATTGATCCGCTGCGCCGCAGGGAGGCGAAAGAAATGCGTGACCATCCAGACTCAGCTCACGATGATTGCCCACGACATTCGAGTCCTCAGGACCCGGCAACGCCGGATGATGTACGCCCCGCCTCCCGGCAGGCGGCGCCATCGATTTCAACTCATCCAGATCTCGCACACCGCGATACGTGAAAGCCGCATGAGAGTCCTGCTTTTCTGACGCCCCGACAATCCATGCCACTTCCGGAACATCCCCGTCTCGAAATCTCATGGCCACCAGTCGATTCGGATATTCGCGTCTCGTGAACTCGAGTCGACGAAACGTCATTTCCTGATCAATCACGGTTGCATCGTCGGTCGCATCGACAAGCGTGAACCCATCCAGAAAATACAGTTGCTCGGCGTCTGCGGACATCATCCCATAGGCCTGCAGATCACGAATCGATTCAATACCGGACGTAACTTCCTTCTGCCGAACCGACATGAAACGCCGTGGTGCGTCGTCCTGTTCCGGCCACTCTGCTCGTGGGTAAGCGACGGTATCTGTCGGAACCGACCAGACTTCCCGACCGGATTGAGCATCCAGGGCCACGATTCGCAGTGGTGTGCGATGCACAACACAGTTCCCCGTAAGAATCGGTCGCCAGTTGTTGAACTCGTCCAAAGAATAAAATGACTCACGCACGAACGGAGACAATGTTTCCCAGGTGACCGGCTGCGGAGCATGCGGATAGTCGTCGATGGACTCAAGCCAGCTCCACGACTTCCTCGGCCAGACAGGTGCAATGGTCGACAACTCAGATCGATTCGCGAGACTGGCCACGACCTGCCCTCGAACACTCCGCGCTGAACCATCCGGGTTTTCTGGACGATTCGACTTTTCGAGGGCGCGACGAAGACCGTCCGCGGATCTTGTCAGTTCTTCCTCAAGATGCGTTCCCGCAACGATCTGCTCAAGCGACTGAAGCCGCAGATTCGCAAGATGATGGCACCCTCGAATCTGGAGCAGAGCGGTTGCTGACAGTCCGCCCCGCAATCCGGAACTGGTCAACGGATAACGATGTTCAACACGAATCAACTCTTCGAGGGTCCCCGCCTGCTTCAGCTCGGCTGACGCAAAGGGTTCGCGAGCCCTGCTCCATGACTTCAGGGTGGAAGAGCCCGCTGATTTGAGGAGTCGAAGAGCTTCCTGACGTACATTGATCGAACTTCCCGTTCGCGAGTCGTACTGAAGCGTGCCCAGATCCTCTTCAAAGATCCGACTCAGACTTTCGAAACTCTGCTCCGTGATGGGCTCTCCAGCCTTCAACGCTGCTGCCAGCAGCAGCTCAGTATCCCGATTGCGAATCAGAAGATCTGACAGCAAAGCCTTCGTACGCTCAGGATCGTCAGTTGCCCGACGCAAAGGCTCGTCAGCAGTCAGGGCCGCGACATGCAAGGATACAAAGCCCATCGCGACGGCGAAGGACACCGCGAAGGACATCAGATGCGTAGATTGGAATCGTTTTGCATTCATCACCTCGTGCAATCTACCGAGAATTTGAAACGGCGCGAAGAACTGTCCGGAACGACGTCTGAGGAGATTGGCAGAACGCCAAAAAACTCAACAATCCGATCAAAATCGTTCCTTCGCACGATCGGCACACTCCGCAGAAAACAAAGGCCGGCGGTGTCTGTGGGCACTCCGTGCGCTGCCCTCTGTCCGGAGAGCTTCACTGTCCGTTACTTCCGGCAGCCTTGAGACTCCCGGAGCGATTGACAGAGTCACGGACGAACCGATCAACTGTTACGACATCTCACCTTTCAGAAACCGCGCGAACTCGCTGTGACTTCTTCCTGAGTCGTTTGAGTCAAATAAAAACGACTTGCTCGTCCTGAGCCAGGTGGTAAGTTCAAGTCATCAGGCGTCAATGGTGACGCTGGTGATGACTCGAACAAAACACCCCCGGAGTTGACGATGTTGAAGCGACTGGTAATGAGTGTTGTTGCCTGTACCCTGGTTTTCAGCCTGATGTCTTCTGCCGAAGCCAGCCATCATGACTGCTGCTGCAAGCCAGCGAAGTTTCCAGCACTGAAGTGCCCGAAGATCAAGCTGCCAAAGCTGAAGTGCTTCAAGCCAAAGCCTTCCTGCTGTGAACCAGCCTGCTGTGAGCCTGCCTGCGGCGCTCACGGATGCCACGGCGGTGCCTGCGGAACGCATGCCACGACTCCAGCGCCTGCAGCAGCTGCTGCTCCAGCCGCCGAAGCTGCTCCAGCACCAGCTCCTCCAGCTGAAGCGCCAGCTGCCAAGTGATGTGCCCTTCGGAGCGCCATCCGCCCTCGCTGAACGAGCTTCCTGATGTTTATATGAGAATTCGACATCGTCATCGATGCGTTCGATGACGTCAGACACCAGAGCCCGACCGGTCCCCTCCGGTCGGGCTTTGCTATTTCCTGTCGGGACACGCCATGAAGCCGAAATGTGCCGTCCCTGTGGCAGCACGGCCTGATTCGGTCCACTGACTTCGCGACTCGGCCACTCCCGGCCAGCCATCAGCGATCGTTGGGCCGCCTCGCCTGCCACATGCATCACCGATCAGTTGCTCTGCACATACGCATGAACCCACCCACCACCGTCAGCCTCATCATGATGGCGTGAGACGCGCTGCGATCAGGAAGCCTGGGTACGATCGGATGGTTCATCGTAGAAAAAATTCGCCATCAGATGCTCGGCACAAACCAGCACCACGAGCAGCCCCATCAGCACGGGGAACAACTCAATACCAAGCCTTCCGACTCGAACGGCACGCTGAAGATCCGTGGAATCGTGAATGATCGAGACGCGATCCGCACCGAGAAGCTTTTGCAGGGCATCATCCTGGATGCGAGTCAGATCCGTCTCGCCGTCGCGACCATTGACTGCAAACGCACCGCGCCACGGACTGGGTGATTCCAGCGGCTTGACGCGATAATGTCCGGCATCAACCGCATCACTGATCAACAGCGACGAATCTTCGGCAGGCAGTGTACCGCGAGTCTGACGAAGCTCCGGTCGGCGAAGCAGATACTGCTCAAATCGCTGACTGACAGGAATCGGCAGATCCACGATCTCCCCCGCGATGAAGTTGCGATCAACACTGGAAGCGCCGGAAAGGTATTGCAGAATCTGCTCTGTCAGCATCAGGAATGACCAACTGTTTGTCAGATTGTTCCACGAATTGCCTCCCTTCAGCAGGTTATCCATCGCTGATGTGAACATCAAAACTCTTCCGAGACCGATTTTGCGTTCCAGCAGCGCCGGGCGGCTGCCCGGCCCGGAAAATCTCATTAACAGAGTCGTTTCAACTGCTGGGTCCCGAGCCCAGCACTTGTCCAACGCGCCAGCGGGGAGGTCAACTCGCGCGGACGG
>JBKDRW010000657.1:0-8631 GCA_046341255.1 Planctomycetota bacterium | reverse complement strand
GTGCATCAATGCATGGACTCCGGTGATCTTCAGTCAGTTCATCACACATCATCGTGCCGACTTGTTTGAAAACCCAGATCGGTTCATTCCCGAGCGATGGGCTACGATGACTCCATCTCCCTACGCTTACCTCCCGTTCGGGGCTGGTCCTCGTATGTGTATTGGCGCGCCGCTTGCAATGGTCGAGATTCGCACGGCCCTGACCATGATGCTGAAGCGGTTCAATTTTCAGATCGTACCGATGAGTACGGTGAATGCCCATGTGGTCTCGACCATGCTTGGGCCGACATCGTCTGTTCAGGCGACGCTGATTCCGTCCACCACGGCTCCGGCAACGGTTCCCGTGTCTGGCTCGATTCATGATCTGGTTGAACTGCCGGCTGCTGCACGCATCAAAGCCATTGCGAAGGCGGCGTGATCTGTGTTCCCCGCAGTATCGATCCCGTGTTTGCCTCGCCGGTGAGAATCGCTTTGCAACTGGTGATGGAACAGCTGGAAAGAACCTGCATGGTCGGCTGTTACCCGGCGGCAATTGTTCAGAACACACTCGCGGAATGACCGACGGGACGCTAGAGTGGACCTTCGGTGGTCCGTCAGCGGCACGGACAACCGTCCCTCCATCTGCAACCTGCCTGCTGAGGTCTCTATGTCGCAAGTCGGACATGTGACTGCAAAATCTTTCGTGCCGAGTCTGAGTCGGCGGCGGGCGCTCGTTGTGGCATCGACGGCGGGGGTCGCGGGATTCGGTTTCGGGCCCATGTCATCGGTCGCTGATGCCGCGGGTGCACCTCAGGCGGGAAAGGCACGATCGACCATTCTGTTTTTCCTCAGCGGTGGTGCATCTCACGTCGATATGTGGGATATGAAGCCGCAGGCTCCTCGCGAATATCGAGGCCCATTTGAGCCGATCCGGACATCTGCTTCCGGGGTTGTCCTGTGCGAACATCTTCCGATGCTGTCACGTCAGGCACATCATCTGGCACTGCTCAATTCCATTGGCAGTTCGGTGAGTACCAACGATCATCATGCCGGATATTATTACAATCTGACGGGACACGTACCTGATCCGACCTTCCTTTCGCTGGGGAACAGTCGCACGCCGTATCCGACCGACTGGCCGTACATGGGTGCTGTTGTGGCATCGCGCCGCGCGACGCATCCGTCGTTAGCGAATGCGATCACACTGCCGCATATGGAGGGCGCCCCGGCGTATACTCGTCCGGGACAGTTTTCGGCGAAGCTGGGGATTGAGTTCGAGCCGCTCTACGTTGATGGTACCCAGGCTGCGCCATTGAAGTTTCAGGCTCCGGCACTGGTCCTGAATGACCAGGTGACAACAGATCGCCTGACTCGCCGAGGCGCCTTGCTGAAGGAGATTGATGCAGCGCGCCGGCAACTGGATGCTTACCATAACGTGCACAAATGGAGCCAGCAGCAGGAGCGTGCGATGTCACTGCTGATGGCCTCCGGGACAACAGAGGCCTTCGATGTGGCCAGTGAACCCGAGCATGTTCGTCAGCGTTATGGTGAGTTCATTAACGGGACAAGTCTGCTGCTGGCTCGACGACTTGTCGAAGCTGGGGTCCCATTTGTGACTGTGTTCTGGAAAGGCGATGAGAAAGCGGCAGAACTGCGGAAGTGTGCCAGCGGCGGCGGCTGGGATACTCATGGGAACAACTTTGGCTGTCTGAAAGATGATCTGCTGCCGCAGTTTGATCGGGGATTTTCGGCGTTGATCGAAGATCTGGCCCAGCGAGGATTGCTCGATCAGACACTGCTGCTTGTTACCAGCGAGATGGGTCGAAAGCCTAAGATCGGCGATCCGCGTTCCGGTGGCGTCTCAGGGGCGGGCCGAGATCACTGGACTCATTGTCTGACGGACGTGATGGCGGGTGGGGGAATTCAGGGCGGCCAGACATACGGAATGAGCGATCGCTTTGGTGAATATCCCTCCGACAAGCCGCTCACTCCGGCGGATGTCACGAAGACTGTTTACCATGCCATGGGAATCACGGATCTGCAGGCGTTTGATGCCGAGAACCGCCCATACAACCTGCTGACCGAAGGCAACCCCATCACAGAGCTGTTCTGACGGCGCTTGAGGAGGACCGATTCTTGCGGGTATCCATGTGCCCGCTGAATCTCTGCTGCAAGCTCCGATGATGTCTTCGCCGCTTGTCTTCGGGGACTACTTTCCGAGCAGGCTCAGGCGATTCATGGCGACTGTCGAGGATGTCGGACTGACCGGAGTTCCGGAAGCAATGACCTCGGCCTGCCGCCCCACGATTTCAGGCGGGGTGAATCGATCGAGTCGAGGTCGGAAGATGACAAGCAGGAACAGCGGAAGATACCAGAGCACATACGAGCCGATATCATCCGGGTACCAGAGCTGCGCCGCCACGACAAGGCATGTCGAATTGGCCAGCAGGTTTTCGAGATTCCGAGGGCGAGGCAGGACTGTCATGGCCGTCAGCATCACAAAGAAGATCGCCGCCATGGGGATTCGCACAAACAGCTGACCTATCGAGGAATCCACCGGCATGGAATCGTCGAGCAGCCGATACACGGTCCAGTTGGCTGTCGAACTGAGTTTGTTGAACAGCGAACTTGCATCTCCGGAAATCATCAGCAGCGCGGTGATCAGAACGACGGCGACTCCCATCACAGAAACGAGGAATCTCAAGCCACCTCGGCGACCGTAAAAGACGGTCCAGAGAGGGATCAGGAAGACGGCGAAAAACAAGGTGCCGCAGGCAAATCCGAGCAGGATTCCGGACACCATCGGCCTGCGGTAACTTGCCAGAGCCCAGACGAGGCAGGCCGCCGGAAGAACATGATTCAGCTTATGAACGTTGGCCGCCGTGCAGGGCAGCAGCAGATACAGGCAACTCATCGCGATGCCCAGTTGAAGGCTGGCAAAGTGCTGCTTACCAATCAGCATCAGCCCCAGAATGACTGTTGAATGGGCCAGCACGACCAGAACTCGGGCAATGATCTCTTCCACCGCCAGCGCCTGCTTTGTTTCCACAGAAGCAGACTTGGGAAGACTTCCTGACAACTGAGCCACAGCTGCACCGCCGGCGGCAATCAGTGTTTCGGTCGGTGCGGGCTGAGCGTCTTTTGGTTGGTCGGGATCGACAGGCACATCTTTGCGATCCAGCAGCGCACGAGCATGCTCCATGGCCTTCACAGTTGAGTCCGCTGGCTTATCCTTGAGAGCTCCGGTCATCAGGATGGCAAAAGCCGGGATGCAGAGAAACAGCAGTCCCGCCTGATTCAGATTCTGCTCAAATCGCGGGCGGCGAGTCAGACTTTCATCGAAGATCAGGCGGACGAGCAGCAGCACGGACAGCACGAGCAAAACAATTGAGCTCCAGACGTACACCGGGTGCTTTCGTGTTGCCGCGGCTTCCGATGCTGTGTTCTGATCCTCGACTGCGGGGAACGAAGATTCGGTCCCCTGTTCGGCTGCAGCCGTCGTCGAAGACATCACTTCGGGGGACACCTTATCCTTGTAATCCACAATCAAAATACTGGCAGTCGAAATCAGCAGCAGCAGGATCAGGTCCAGATTGCGGATCGTAAACACGCGCGTGAACCTGAAGTAGATGGCAATGACCAACACTGCCACATACAGCAGCCACGTGGGCTCACGAACACTGACAAACGGAAACTCGCCCATGTTTTGAGAAGCAAATGTGACAGGAGGGGGATCGGACCGTCTATTGGACGCAGTTTTACAGTAAATGGCAACTTTCTCCTGGTGAAACGGGGGCTGGAGCGGGAAATTCGTTCAGGTCACGTAGATTTCGGTGACTTTAGCTTCTGGAATCGGTCCGACCGTGGCACGAATTCCGCCGGTTGAACCCCTCGCTTCGGCAAAAAGCGCCGGTGATTGAGGATTTTCCTCTGCCGTACGGGCGAGTGATCGGTCAGAAATGCCTGGCGGCCCGCAGTTGCTGTTGACGAGATTTGCCGAATCCACAGAATCCCGAAAAGTCTCTCAAGTCACGAAGAGTCACATCCTCTCTTCTCCCGGTTCCGGGCGCTTTTCGTGACGATGCCGGTCTCTCCGGTCCCATCAGGACGCCTCCCTCCTCTCTCGGCGGATGACTCTGTGATGAAAGCACTGTCTTCAATCACCGCAGCACTGGCGGTTATTTGCTGTGGTTCACTGGCGACAGGCCAGGACTTTTTCCAGCCTGGTTTTGGATCGTCTGGTCCGTATTCGCATCAGCGCCTGACCGGGCCATCGTCCGCCTACATGCCGATGATGACTTCGCTCTATCAGGATGGCAGTGGAGCGGTTCCTGCTCCCGCCGATCCCGGAGGCAATCCGGCCGTTGTACCTCAGGCGGCTCCAGCGGGCATGCCGATGGATTCCGGCACGATGCTTCCGATGGATTCAACTTTTTCGTCGGATCCGATCATCACCAGTCCTGACCTTGGGATGCCTCCGTACGGCGGGTCAACGACGTGGAATGCGTTTTCTCCGCCGCAGGTGGGAGACCCGTTTCTTGATCCGAACGCGGGTCAGGCAACCCCCTACGCACCGTATTCTCCTTACTCAGCAACAGCACCTGCACCGGGATCTTTTGCCTACGGAGCCAACCCGGCTCAGCCCTACCGTTACGGATGGACTAACCGAGTGGATGTCTCCTGGCTGCCTGGCGGGGCAGCGAGTGGTGCCGGCACGTCCGGGGACCAGGATATCTTTGGTATCGACTACGCTCTGGCCTATGGCACTCCAGTTTCTCCGGGCTGGGTGTTTAACTGGACGAATCAATTCCGCTATCGCAATTGGGGTGGGCCGACGGGGATCGATCTTCCCAGCGACCTCTTCCGGTTTGGTCTGGACTTTGAACTGGAATCATCCGGAACGGGTCCCTTCAATCTGAGCCTTGGCATCACCCCATCACTCAACAGTGACCTCAATGCCGGTTTCAGCGACGGATTTCAGCTCGACGGTCGCGGGATCATGCTGTTCCAGCTCGATCAGTACTGGACGATCGGACTTGGTGCTCAGTACTGGGATCGAGTCAACGATTATGTCATTCCATGGGCTGGTCTGATTTATCGGGACGATTACTGGGAATGGCAGCTGATGTATCCGGAAGCCCGTGTCAGTCTGTTTCTTGGTAATGAATCTTACTGGGCGAAGTGGCTGTATGTCCGTGCGGAGTATCATGTCGAAGCCTACGGATATGAAGAAGCGGCTGGCACTGCCCAGGAAGTTGAGATTGCCGACTACCGAGTTCTCGGTGGTTTCAGAATGGATGCTGGCCTGTACAACTGGTTTTTTGAAGCTGGTTACGTGTTCAATCGTGAAGTCGAACTGGGCAACGGCACGTCATACGATCTTGACAACGGATTCATTGGCCAGGTCGGTCTGCGTTACTGACCCCCGCTTCGGATTTCTGTGATCCACGCGTGCGATGAGTCTGATCTGGCGTTGCTGATTTTCGCGCGCGAATAAGCATCCTCCAGCCTGTATCGCGGCATGCCTGCGAGGATCGGGCATCGGGATGAGCGGGGACGCAGTCGTCACGAAGCGGATTCGTCCGAGGCGGATCTGTCTTCCCGCGATCGGGCGCCCATACCACTCGACCTTTCGGCTCTCGCCACCACCAGGCCTGACTCAGGCTCATGGGAGAAACCTATGTCTGTCTCCGTCCCCGCCCCGGTTGCCGTGGTCCTTGCTGCCGGCAAGAGCACGCGGATGAAATCCGACACGCCGAAGGTTCTGCATTCCGTCTGCGGACGCCTGATGATCGAGTATGTTCTTGATGCGGCCCGAGAGGCCGGAGTTGAGCGAATCGTGGTTGTTGTTGGTCACAGGTCGGAACTGGTCCGAGGTGCCTTGTCCCATTATTCCGATGTGTCCTTCGCAGAACAGACCGAGCAGAAGGGAACCGGACATGCTGTGATGATGTGCGAGTCGCAATTGACAGGTCACACCGGCTCTGTACTGATCCTTGCGGGTGACACGCCTTTGTTACAGGGGGCGTCGCTGAGATCTCTGCTGGAAGCGCAGGTCCAGAGCGGCGCTGCCTGCGTGATCGGAACTGCAGATACTCAGAATAATGAGGGACTTGGGCGTATTGTTCGTGATGCTGCAGGGAATTTTCTGTGCATCGTCGAGCAGAAAGATGCCTCTACTGAACAGCAGCGAATCACGGAAATCAATACAGGCTGTTACGCTTTCAGCACCCCCTTGCTGCTGTCTGCACTGCGTCAGGTCAGACCGAACAACAGTCAGTCAGAGTACTATCTGACCGATTGCCCCCGCATTCTGATGGATCATGGGCATCGCGTCACCGCAAGCTGCAGTCTGACCATTCAGGAGGCCATCGGCGTCAACACACGGGCTCAGCTCGCTGAGGTCCGTGCAACGCGTCAGGCGATCATCATGAATGAACTGATGGCAGCCGGAGTCACCATCGAATCGCCATCACAGACCAGCATCGACTTTGGTGTAACCATCGGACGAGATTCCGTCATCCGACCATTTACGGTGATCGACCGAGGTGTCACACTGGGAGAGAATTGCGTGATCGGTCCGCTTGTGCATCTGAAGGGCCCCATGGTTCATCCGGCCGGAACTGTGATCGATTGATCCATGGATTCCATTGAACCGGTGAGGCGATCACGTCAGCCCGTGATGACACGCCTGAGATCGCTGACGATGCTGTCCGATCGTCGTCTGGAAATGACGGTCGGTCTTACTGTCGCGACAACAATCGCTCCCGAAGAGGATGTTGTCGCAGGCGGTGTGATGTGTCTCCTGGAGGGTTTCAGGTGGCTGGTGGCCGCGATGTTGATGCGAGCGAATTGCTGGTCGCCGCTCAGCCTGACCATGTGAGGTTGATGTACGCCTCGATTCCCTGACAAAGTGCCCACTCCGCGGCCGTGTTGCTTAAGGCCGGGACGGCAGGCCCAGATTTCGTTCCGTCGGTCACGGACAATCTCAGCGGTCAGACCGGATCATCCGTTCCGGCGATTCGACTGGCGACCGGTCCCCCGCCTTGGCACGGGTTCTGACCGGACCGGTCGTAAGGCCCGTAACAATTATTCGAAATGGAGAACATCTGTCGCCCGAATGTCTGCCGGTGCACGTGATTTCATTCGCAGCATGCACAGATCTGATTTCTGTGGAATTCTCGGTCCGATAGTCACAGAAGTTACAGACCTCGTTCGCAGCGAAATCCTCAATCGGCAGAAACTGCCGAAACATGACACATGTTTGCAGATGTCCGCAGTCGTTCGATGCAACCGCAGCAGGCGCTGGAGATCGCTCTGTTCGTGCTGCTGTTGCTGTTGAACGGGTGCAGTCGGAAATACTATCGGGTTCAGGCAGACTGCGAAGCTGAGCAGTTGGTCATGGAGCGCGTGGAGGCGGAATTTCGGATTGCAGATCGTCCGGTCCTGCCGGCGTCGCATTCGCGAATGGCGGATTTGTCGGATCCGGATTGCGGTCCCCTTCCGCCGGATGATCCATCAGCCTCAAAATATATGAGTCGGCCCTATCGATCGCGGGGATCGAGGATCTGGCAGAAGCGTGGTTCGCTGGAAACGGTTGAATTCGACCATTGGACGAGGTTTCTGCCGCAGGATGATCAGGGTGTCATCAAACTCACTCGAGAGCGCTCCATGGAGTTGTCTCTGGTGCATAGTCGTGAATATCAGACGGCTGTGGAAAATGTCTATCTGGCAGCCCTTCCCGTTTCTCTGGAACGGTTTGCGTTTGATACTCAGTGGGCTGGTGGTGTTGACCTGCTGACTCAGCGCGAGGGGAACAGATCCTCGACTTTTTCCAAGACATCGGCACTTGGACTGCGACGTCAGTTCGCGTCCGGCGGTGAGTTGCTGGCAGATTTCTCCAATACGATGGTCTGGGACTTTGGAGGCGGAAATATCCGGTCTGGCTCTGTGCTCTCGTTTCAGTTCCTGCAGCCGTTGATGCGAGGAGCATTCCGTGAGATTCAGCTGGAACCACTGACTCGGGCCGAACGAAGCCTGTTGTATGAGGTTCGCGATTTCGCGAGATTCCGGCAGACGTTTTACGTAAATACTGTCGGAGACCGTGGATACCTTGGTCTGCTGGAAGTCGCACAGGCAATCCGCAACGAGGCGGCCAATCTGGAGAGTCTGCGGCGCAATCTGGAGGAGCATGAGGCTCTGGCTGCCGTCGGATTGGTCTCTCAGTTCCAGGTTGACCAGGTGTATCAGGATTATGAACAGGGACGATTGAGTCTGTTGACCGCTCAGGCTGCCTATCAGACCCAGCTGGACGGGTTTAAGCTGCGGATGGGATTGCCTCCCTCGCTTGAGGCGGAACTGGATGATGCCGACCTGCAGCAGTTTCAGCTCAACAATCCGGTCCTCGATGAATTGACGGCTGAGAATGAAGAATGGCGTATTCGACTGCTTCAGTTCGATGACGCAAACCGTCCGTCCGTCGAGCAACTTGTTTCGACTCATTCAGCACTTGCAGCCATTGCCGACGAACTGGGGCCGGTCGCCAGGGAAGTTCGCACCGAGGCGGACGAGTGGTTGGCGCGATTGAAGGTGGAACGCGGACAACTGACGGATACAAACAGCACGGCGGATGAACGGGGCGAACTGGAGCGT
>JBKDRW010000656.1:0-9500 GCA_046341255.1 Planctomycetota bacterium | reverse complement strand
CACTCGGACCAAGAGCATTCAGATGCAGTGGCTTGAACTCAACCGGAGCCGTTTCGGATGGAACAGTCGAATTACTGTTCCCCGAAGTTTGTACTTCGGGTGTTGTTGTCGGTGTCGCAGGATTGACGGTGACCACTGTTTCGGATGAAGAGGGATCGGATGGTCCGCCTCCGCAGCCAGCCATCAATCCCACCAGACAGAGGGTTCCAAAAAGTTTTTCGATTCGCATATTCTGGTTCCTCGATGCAGCCACCTGTGTGAGTTCTGTCGCCTGAAAGAATCCCTCGCAGTCTATTGCATGGGGACGCACCGACTGCACCATCCAACGCGCCGTACAAGGCGCATCCACGTCGAAATCTCGCATATTTCCTAGGTTTTGAGACGGTGATGGGTCGCCATGCGTGAACTCCCTGCACCCGGCTGCGCGATTGGATCCGGCCGAGAGTTTAACAGCCATCATCTCACGCCACGACTGGAATCTCCTCGGTCAGGCTGAATGCTACCAGTTGCTCGAGATGTCTGGAGATTTTTTGAGCATGTGACTCGGAGAGCGGAGGCAGTGGTGGTGCGATGGTGGGGGAGCAAAGTCCTCGCAAAGCCATGGCATGTTTCAGACCCGGAATCAGTCTCATGATCCCGTCTTCGTTGCGGTAAACCGTCTGAAAGATCTCATGAATCGTCTGATTCCAGAATCGAATTTCGTTTTCGTCGTTCCGAACGGCTGCCTGATAAAGACGAGAATAAACCTCCGGGCAGAGATTCGCACCTCCGCAGACGCCACCAGCAGCCCCCAGTGCGACAGCTTCTGCCAGTCGCTCTTCCGGGCCCATGAAGATGACAAAGTCGTCTCGATCACGATGGTGTTTACAAAGCTCCTCGAAGTAGGCCATGTCTCCACCGCTGTCCTTGATTCCGAGAATGTTCGGATGATGGGACAGGGCGTTCACAACAGTCAGATCAATGACCACGCCGACACAACTCGGCATGTTGTACAGCATCAGGGGGACCGGTGAACGGTCTGCGAGGTGCGAGAACCATTGCTGCAGAGCCGATTGGGGCACATCAAAATAAAATGGGGGCGCGGCCACCACGGCTGCGGCTCCACATTCAGCCGCATGTTGTGCCAGCGCGATGGATTCGGCCAGACTGGTATCGGTGACAGCAACCAGCACGGGAATTCGGCCATCCGCGGCTTCGCATGTCCGCTCGACCATCTCGTATCGCATCTGGTATGTCAGAGATGGCCCTTCACCTGTCGTACCCAGTACAAAAAGTCCGGACACACCACCAGCAATCAGGTGCTCGACGATCCGATCCACGGACTTGACGTCAAGTTGGTCAGATGCGAGCAGTGGCGAGACAAGCGGCGGAATAACGCCTGAGAACTTTGGCATGAAGCACGCCTGATGAAAATGAGGAGGAAGAATGGGTCGTGGGAATACTGGCAATGCAGACTGCAGGGCCCCTGAGATGCGGTCGACCGACGATTTTGATCTGCATTTCGTCATTTGTCAGGAAAATGTTTCTGGACCGAACGTTTTTCTGGATGGAAGGCATGGCGGGTTTCATCTGAGAAGACTCCACCAGAAAGTGAAACATAGCCACGTGAATCGCCTCTGCCTGGCAGCGGCAGGGATTTCGGGGCGAACCGGAGTTTTCTTTCGGCGATCGCTTCAGAACAACCGCCATTGATCCGAAAGCTGATCCGGACCGGCAATTTCTGCCGCGACCTCGATGGCGCACGAGCAGATCGTCTGAGTGTAATCACTTGACTGATCTCAGTTTGTGTCGAAATCCATACGTCGGTCGACGACTGAAAACGCGGGAAGAAACGCTGCTCCTGGTTGCGTTGAGTCGGTTGTCTGGGATAAAAAGAGATTTTGCGTGGATTGCCATGGTTGGGTGAATTTGGTGCTCAGAGGACTCAGTTTTGGGGACTGAGGGGCTGAGCTGGCCAAATCTTCTTGGTTTTTTGCTCGTTCGTGGTTCAATGTTGGGTTTCGCGAGACAGTCGCAGGTCGAGCCGGAAGGGTCGCGATGTGGCGGTTGTCCATATCTGGCTGGGGTTCCATCACTTCAGCCTTCGCGGGTCGCTGGCCGGGTTTGAGGCCCGTGGCCGTTTTGTCTTGAACAGGGGATGTAATGTATACGCTTTTGACTGGTGCGACGGGGTTAGTGGGGCGTTACCTCGTTCGAGATTTGCTGCTGAGCGGACATCAGCTTGCGGTGGTCGTTCGATCAAGCCGAAAGCAGTCACCTCGGGATCGTATGGAGGAGATCCTGCAGCACTGGGAACGTGAACTGGGTCGTCCGTTGGCTCGTCCTGTGGTTCTGGAAGGCGACATTGCGGAGCCGGGCTTTGGATTTTCGGGTGAGGACCGCGATTGGGTCGGTGAGAACTGTGACAAGATTATTCACAGCGCCGCGATTCTTGAGTTTTATGGTAAGGATCGGAAGGGGGAACCCTGGCGAACGAATTTCAACGGCACTCAGAACATGATCAATCTGTGCCGTGAGTTGAACATCCTTGACATTCATTACGTTTCGACGGCGTATGTAGCCGGGTTCCAGACGGAACGCGTGATGGAAGACTCTCTGGATGTTGGTCAGTCGTTTCGAAATGATTACGAAGAGAGCAAGTTCCATGCAGAGAAACTGGTTCGAGCCATCGACTTTGCTGATCACGTGACGATTTATCGACCGGCCGTGATATCGGGTGATTCGCGGACGGGCTATACAAATACATATCATGGGTTGTATCTGTATCTGCGGCTTATGTCCGTGATGATTCCTCCGATACCGAGGAGTCCGGATGGATCTCGGAGCACTCCGATTCGGCTGAGAATGACGGGTGAAGAGAAGCGAAACATCATTCCGGTGGACTGGGTTTCGGCCGTCATGTGTCGTTTATTCGAAACACCTGCTGCTCGAGGAAAAACGTTCCATATTGCTCCCGACGATCCGATCACATCGCGTCGGATGATTGAGTATTGCAGCAAATATTTCAATTCGACGGGCGTTGAGTTCTGTGGTCCTGGTGAACTGCCGCCATTGACTCGTGATGGCAACGAGGATCAGTGGATGTTTGAGCGTGTACTGACCGAGAACGCGACAACATACGCCCCGTATGAAAGTACGGATAACGTGTTCGACATGACCAATACGAGGCAGTTCGCTGGTGATATCGTCTGTCCGGAACTGGATGAGACGATTATCTTCCGATACATCGATTTCGGAAATGAAGATCGCTGGGGCAAGCGTCGTGCAGAAGTCGATCCTGTGGACTTCTGGGCTGCCGAAGCCATTCTGTCGACAAAGTTGGAGGGGAATTCGGAGTCGACGTGGCGAGTTGGGCTCGATGTGATCGGACAGGGTGGTGCTCAGTTGACCGTGGAGATGTCCCGTCGCGGGATTCACGGTGTCGATCGAGGTCTGCCTCGGGAAGACTCGCCGGTCCTCCGAATTTCGAACTCGTCATTGGAAGCCATTTGCTCAGGTCGTGGGAACCTGGAAGACCTTGTGAACGGCTGGGACTGTGAAGACATCACGCTTCGACGAGAACTGAGTGAGGTTCTCGCCGCCGCTCTTCAAAGCCGCGAGTTTGCCTCGACGCAGGGCTGAGTGCCATCGCTGAAATCTGAGCGGATCTCGTCAGAGTGATCCGGGGATCGTGAGCAGCGATCCTCTGGAGACTCAGACGAGATCCGTTTCTGTTGTTGTCTTGCGCTGTGGATCGGAAGGGTGCAGTGGTTTTGTGCCCAACAGTTCGCAGGAAGTGCTTCGCGGGAAAACTTCGCAGCAATCGGGGGATCTGCCGGGGTCCGATCGCTTGTCTGTTTGACGCCTCGGACTGATAATCGCAGCGGTTGCTGCCGGACAGGATTTTTTTCCTTGTCCGGGTGGGAGATATTCCTGGTAAGGACAGGGCACTTGTCGTCACGCTGGTGATCGAGCGCACCGCGAATCGATCATGTGCGAAAGGCTCGGTCGAATTCAGGGAGTGCTTCCCGGCAGACACGGATTCCTGACAGAGTTTGTTCAGAGAAGAGTCGTTTATTTCTCGGGGCGAGAGACCATGAAACAGTTGTGTTCCTTAATTTGCGGAGCGATCCTGATGACATCAACAGTGTCCGCCACGGAGCCCAGGATGGAGCCGTTCGGTCAGACGAAGGACGGTGTTGCCGTCGAGTTGTATACGTTGACGAATGAAGCCGGACTCACCGCAAAAATTATGACGCGTGGTGCAACGCTGGTTCAACTGCATGTGCCGGATCGGCAGGGCAAGGCGACTGATGTCCTGCTGGGATTTGACGATGTCAGCGGGTACGAATCCGACGCAAACCAGTACTTCGGGTGCACAACCGGCCGAGTCTGCAATCGGATTGCGAAGGGCAAGTTCACGCTCGAGGGCAAAGACTACACACTTGCGATCAACAACGAGCCAAATCATCTTCATGGCGGAGTCGAAAAGAGTCTGGATAAACTCGTGTGGAAGGCTGCACCTTATGCCAGCAAAGAAGGCCAGGGCGTCAGATTTACGGTCAGCAGCCCGGACGGGGACGAAGGTTATCCTGGCAAGCTCGATGTCACTGTCGACTATTTCGTGCCGAACAAATTCAATACGGTGACGATCAATTACACGGCGACGACGGATCAGGCGACTCCGGTCAATCTGACCAACCATGCGTATTTCAATCTGGCGGGAGAAGGAAGCACGACAGTTCTGGACCACGTGCTGCGGCTGAACGCCGATCGGTACACCCCGACGGATGACACGCTGATTCCGACGGGTGAGATTGCTTCGGTCGAAGGTACGGATCTGGACTTTCGACAGCGAACTCGGATTGGTGATCGAATTGAGTCGATCGGTAAGACCGCTGCCATTGGATACGATCACAATTTTGTGCTCAACCCAAAAGAGGATGACAAGAAGCTCAATCTTGCGGCCGCACTGATTGAGCCGGTGTCCGGCCGCATCATGCGAGTGATGACCACGGAACCCGGGGTTCAGTTTTATTCCGGGAATTTTCTGAAGGGGCAGACGGGGAAAGGCGGCAAGGTCTACAACCATCGCAGCGCCTGCTGTCTCGAAACTCAGCATTACCCGGATTCAGTGAATCACCAGAACTTCCCGACCACCATTCTGAAGCCGGGTGAGACCTTCAAATCCACCACCTCGTTTCAGTTTGGAATCGACGAGCCTGTCAAAGAGCGCGTGGAGCAGAAGAAATAGGATTTCCGGCTGTCATCAGCTGATCGGTTCGATCGGCTGATGTGGCAGGCTGATCCTTGGATTGCAGTTGCCGGGTGAAAAAAGTGGATGCAGGTGCAACGCAGTGTTTGCGACCTCCGGTTTCGGAACCGGAGGGTTCAATCTGAAACCTGTGCAGCAATGGAAAGCAGGCCAATGTGGCCCGAAGGTGAACAGACTCAGGATCTCTTGAAAAGCGTAGCTGGCGGGGACGCATCGGCAGTCAATCGTCTGATGGATCGTCATCGCGAAGCCGTTCGCCGGATGATTCAGATGAGACTGGATCACGCCGTTGCCCGTCGAGTTGATGCAAGCGATGTCGTGCAGGACGTCATGCTTGAGGCATCTCAGCGATTGAGCGATTATCTGCAGAACCCTGGGATGCCGTTTCATCTATGGCTACGGCAGCTGGCAAAAGACCGCATTATTGATATGAATCGTCGTCACCGTGGCGCCAAGCGGCGTTCTGTCGATCGGGAGCAGAATCTGAGTGGGTTGGGTCAGGACGAGCAGTCGGCGGCCGATCTGGCTGCACTGCTGCGAGATGCGGAGCTTACTCCGGCGGCCGCGGCGTTGCGCAAGGAAATGGAAGAACGCTTCATGGTGGCACTTGATCAGCTTGAAGAGAACGACCGTGAGATCATTGTCATGCGTCACTTTGAACATCTTGGAAACAGCGATGTGGCAGAGGCCCTCGGGCTCAGTCCTCCGGCGGCCGGAATGCGATATCTTCGAGCAATTCGTCGTCTGAAGGAAATCCTGGGCGGCGAGGACAACAGTATGTCGCTCGAGTCGACGTGACAGGTCAGTGCGGTTTTGAGCTCGCGGCGATGACGAATCTCTTCATCGCTCGGCACTACAATCAGAGGGTTCGGGGGCAGT
Organism: Planctomycetota bacterium; assembly: GCA_046341255.1. GTDB lineage: Bacteria > Planctomycetota > Planctomycetia > Planctomycetales > Planctomycetaceae > SXXK01. Next base: position 3,367 of record JBKDRW010000656.1, on the reverse strand, counting down.
TTCACTCCTTGAAAGCAGTCAATAAGACATCGTTGCTGACCAGCCGATCGGAGATGGAGACGCAGTCTCGACCGCTGACTGCGATGGGATTTTGAGGTTACGAAAGATCCAACATGATTCAGGAACTGCTCCGCTTTCATCCGGACGCTGCGGCCAGACTGTTGCCCCCAGGCCGCATCGATTTGCTGAAAGATTCTTTGCTGGCGGCCAGGGAAGAAACGTTGAACGACGTTGAACTCTGGCAGTCTGGCACAAACGTGCCGGCAGATCGACAACCACTCGATGCGGGGTTTATTCAGTGGCCTGAGGAGGTTCTGGATGATGTTCTGTCAAACAGGGAGCACAGCCTTGTTTCGCGAATTGAAGCCTGTGCGGCACGATTGAAAGACCAGGTTGATTCGGTCGTTGTTCTCGGGATCGGCGGATCGTACATGGGAATGCGAGCCATGTTCGAAGCGTTGAGGCACCCGTATCACAATGAGCAGTGTCGAAAGACTCGCGGAGGAATCCCGCGAATCTATTTTGAAGGCTGGAATGTCGACTCGGATCAGCAGCGGACTCTGCTGGATCACCTGGACCAGCGAGCGGCTGCGGATCCGGACTCAGTGGGTGGTCGAACGGCTGTCATCGTGATCAGCAAATCGGGAGGGACGCTGGAGACCGCCGTGGCATTCCGCACGTTTCGGCAGTTCATTGAACGGCGTTTTCCCGCTTTGGCGAAGCAATTGATTGTTCCTGTCACCGGTGACTCGGGCCGACTCCGAAATCTGTCGAACGCGGCGGGATACGAAGACATCTTTTCGATTCCCGACGGTATCGGCGGTCGGTTTTCTGTGCTGACGCCTGTCGGGCTGCTGCCGGCGGCAGCCAGCGGCATGAATATCCGCGGGTTGCTGCAGGGTGCGGCCGATATGACGCAGCACTTTCGATCTGCACCTTTCGAAAGCAACGTGGTTCTGCAATATGTTGCTTATGCGCACGCGTATGAACTCGATCTGGGTATGACGATTCGGATCCTTTCGACGTGGGGCAGCAAACTTGAGGCTGTTGGTCTGTGGTATGATCAGTTGCTGAGTGAAAGCCTTGGCAAGCATGAAAAAGGCGCCATGCCGCTGACGGTGGTGAACACTCGCGATCTGCACAGTCGTGGTCAGCAGCATCAGGAAGGTCGGAGGGACAAGCTGATCACCAATCTGCTTCCGGGGCGTCCCGCTCAGGCTCCGATCGAGGTCCCGGGACATGAACTGGATCAGGATCAGTTGAATCAGCTGGCCGGCGTGACGATGCCTCAGATTCTGCAGGCCGCAATTGATGGAACCAATCAGGCTTATGCCGACGAGCGTCGTCCGACGATGGATCTGGCACTGCCTGCAATCACAGAGCACTCGATCGGGCAGATTTTTCAGATGCTGATGCTGGCGACGGTGGTCGAGGGGCGTCTGGTCGGTACGAATCCGTACGGGCAGCCCGGCGTCGAAGCGTACAAAAAGAACATGCAGGCGAATCTGGGCATCCGGTCAGCATAAAGGCAGCGACGATGACAACAACAATAACATGGCTGGGGCATGGAGCATTGTCTGTCGAGACCGGCGGCCGGACGATTCTGATGGATCCGTTTCTGACCGGGAATCCGCTGGCCTCCATTGCCGAAGACGCGGTCGCGGCAGACTACATCATTGTATCTCACGGACACAGTGATCATGTGGGTGACACGATATCCATTGCGAAACGGACAGGTGCGCTGGTGATCGCCAATTATGAGCTGGCCGCCTGGTTTGGCAGCCACGGTGTTGAGCGGACTCATGGAATGAACACCGGTGGTTCCTTTAAGCTGGATTGTGGCACCGTCAAACTGACACTGGCCCACCATGGCTCAATGCTGCCCGACGGCAGTTATGGAGGCTGTGCGAATGGTGTACTTCTCAGGACAGCCGATGGCAACATTTTCCATGCGTGCGACACTGCCCTGTTTTCGGACATGAAGCTGATCGGGGATGAAGGGCTCGATGTTGCTGTTGTCCCAATTGGAGACAATTACACGATGGGTCCTGACGATGCCGTCCGGGCGGTCGAGTTTCTTCGCCCGAAGTATGTGATCCCGGGGCACTACAATACCTTTCCCGTGATTGCTCAGGATCCGCAAGAGTGGGCTGATGCTGTCTCTGCGAAGACATTCGCAAGGCCACTGGTTCTGAAGCCCGGTGAGTCATTTGTTCTCAAACGGGATTCAGCCTGAAACGGCACGTCTGGACTCGGTTCGCCTGGATCATTCCATCACGGTACCGAGTCCTGAAGAAAGGGTACAGAGCAGGAGGTCACAGCATGTCATGGCAGGAATGGTATCATGCACTGGAGAAGCCATCGTGGACTCCGCCAGGTTCGACAATAGGCATGATCTGGTCGATCCTGTATCCGGTGATCGCGGTGACGTTTGCCTTTGTCTTCATGAGGACTTTGCAGCGCAAGCTTCCTGTTCGTGCCGCGATCCCTTTTGCTGTGAACCTGGCGGCAAATCTGAGTTTCACACCGATCCAGTTTGGTCTGAGGGATCTCAATCTGGCGGCACTTGTGATTCTGATCGTCTGGAGTTCCATTATCTGGATGGTTATGGCGATCTGGCGGCACCATCGGTGGGTTGCACTGGCTCAGATTCCCTATTTCATCTGGGTCTCCACCGCCACAGTCCTGCAGCTTTGCATCACGGCGTGGAACTGAAACAGACCTCGAAAGAATCATGATAGCCGCCGTGAATCATGGATCAGAAGAAGCCGGAAGAAAGGTGCGGTCAAATCGTGGCTACCGGTTGGGAGCGGGATCTCGATCCGTCATTCATCAGGCGAATTCCGTGACCGCTTGAAAGCCCGGCCCGACAGGATTCCGTTCTGAGATCGGATTGTGTCGCGGTGGAACGTGGAGACTTTCCTGGAAAAGCCTGTGTCCAGGCTGGGGAAGCTTTGCTGCAGAAGTGGGCGTTGGCTGGGCCGACGAGGAACTGGTGCCGGTTGACATCACTTCGGAAGGGTCGCGGCAAGTGAGTTCCTGACGCGTTGCCTATGACCGTGTTCCGTGAACTTCAAATGGCAGGCTTCATCTGCTCCGGAGTCTTGCCATGTAGAAACGCTGGCCGGGAATGAACCGGAGGGATCTGTTCAGGGCTGCGGCAGGGGGGGAGCCGATCGATGCATTGAGCGGGTCCGCTGCAATTCGCTGAGAAAAGAGCTCAAAAGACTTGCAGTCACGAAGCGATGGAATCACCTTTCCGAGACGATTTTGTTCTGAAACGTCCAGAATCAACCCGGCGGTTTTGAGTTTCCCGCAGGATTTGTGGATTGAACGTCTCACTCAACCTGAACGGACCCAGTTGTGG
>JBKDRW010000655.1:0-3773 GCA_046341255.1 Planctomycetota bacterium | reverse complement strand
TTGCACTCGCGATTGGCCGACGACATCGCATGGTGCCGTCAGATTCTCGATCAAACAGGCGTGGGTTCGTCGCTGCGATCGGGCGAACTTTGCCCACGACTCTTTCACGATGGACGAGATGACGTTGTGTGCGATGTCGGATCGTCACGGCATTGGCGGATACGGGCAACAACAACGGCTCCTGCGTCTTCAATGCCTAGCCTCAACGGTGGGCGTCTTCTTTGCTATTTTCCCGATGCCGATCTGTGCGATGGTGCCGCAGAACAAGTATCGGATGGCTTCTTTGACGTTTACAACACGCCGCCGTGGGACACATGGGTTGGCTACTTCCGCGACGGTGTAGACGTCAAGGGAAGCTATGACAATTACCTGTTGGCGTACGTGCCTGAGCAATTGGTGTCGCTTGCGGCCGGCGGTATTCTCGTGAACCCGGAAGAATGCATAATGTGGCTTGACGACGCCGATGTGAAACTGCGGTCTCGAATTCTTCACACGTAGCGCAAACGATGCCGACGAACAAGCCGATGCACGGGAGCGGCGAAGTCAGGCGGATTTGAAATGGACAATCAATCGTCGCCGCCCCGTGATCGGTTACGTTCGTCCCTTCCATAACTAATAAGGCAATCGCTCGATGACCAAGGGTAACATGAAAATTGCTGGCTACGTATGTTTGGCTCTTACCGCTGTGTTGCTCTTTGTCGCATGGGAACGATACTCAACCAACGCAAAGGCGGTAGAGGCGGTAAATCGAATGATGAATAACTCGCCAATGGGCGGAGTGATGGGGGGAATGATGCAGCAAATGACTGGCCAATCAAAACTTGAGCCAAGCGTTCCAGCAGCAACAACTTATTCGATCCTCCTTGCTGTAATCTCTGGAGTCGCCGGCGCAGCGCTTCTTGCTGCGTCCCAGGAGAAGCAGAAAACCAAACGCAAGCAACCGAAGATCACATTTGGGACGAACAAACCGATGAACCCAAGCGGCGGATCGGACGTTTCCTGAAATCAACATGTTTCGGCCGCCGCTGGGTTATCGGCGTCGTTCGGCCAAGTAAGGCGGTGATAGAGGGACAACGACGTCCTGGAGGAATTCGCGCCGTGTACTTGCTCATTCGAAAGATCTCCTCATACACAGGCTCGGACCTCCTGCTTGGCGTTTTCGTCCGGCAGCAGGCTGCGGAGGGCGCGCGCATCGAATACTCAAAGCGGTACTCTCGCGATCCACAGACCGACCCCTGGTACGACCAGGGGTACAAGTCGCCTGGACTATCGGCCGAGGACTTGTTGATGCTCGAGTTCGAGTTTGAAGGCCCGATACCCGACGTTGTGTTTGTTGTCAGTCGGTACTCGTACGGGTTCGGACAAGTACTTCGTGCCTTCGACTCGGTCTATCCGACCCAAGAAGCGGCTACCGCTCGGATAGCTCGGATTGCTGAATGGGCCAGGGAGCGGACCTTTCCACCGGAGGGAGATTGCCAGCGAGTTCCGGTCGGTGTCCTGTTGTCGGACGCAAGAGAAGATCAGCCCCGCTGGTAGGAGTTGGCCGACAAATCGCTTCTTGACAAATCGGATGGGAGCCGAGATTCTTGGACATCTTATGCCGTGCCCAATCGAGACTGAGCACCGAACAAACGGTTCAACCGGAGCCGCGGGTTGCGCGGGTTTTTCAAATCAGTGCCGTTCGCCGCGGCCCGGTTAACCGAAGCGTTATCTTCTAAATACATGGCTACTCACGATTACTTCCTTATCACCGACAGCACTTCCGCTGCCGAAATCCACATGCGGGCAAAAACGGCAGACCATATCGAAACGAACTTCGCTGCTACACCCGCGGCTGAGGTGCTGCAAGTCCTAGAGGAAAGGCTCTTGCGCCATCGTCGAGATATCAAGGTACGATTTCATGGGTTCTATCGCGAGAAGTGCGATCTCAATTTTCTTTCATACATACCATCGGTCTCTACCCTCGTCGTAAATTGTATTTCGGGTCCGGTTGAGAACGCTAACCGACTCGGGCAACTGCAGAATTTGGTTAGTTTGGGCGTCGGCATCTTGCAACTGCAGGATTTCGGCTTCTTAAATGCGTTACCTCCAACTCTAGAGACACTTTTTCTCGAGGAGACGGAATCGAGGGCGCCTTCTCTAGAGGCGCTTTCACGCTTCGGGCGGCTTCGAACACTTTATATTGAGCGCCACCACAAAAGTATTGATACGATCGGCATGCTAGCGAACCTCGAAAACTTGGTTCTTAGGTCAATTACCGTACCGTCACTATCTTTCTTGGCTTCTCTTCCAAAACTCCAAACCTTGAGTCTCAAGCTTGGAGGAACGACGAATCTCGAAGCACTTCCTAGCCTAAAGAGTGTCCGGGAGCTCGAGTTTTGGCAGGTTCGAGGGCTGGACAATGTAGACTCCATCGTGCACATGCCGAACTTGGAAACTCTCATGCTTCAAGATCTTCCGCGCCTCGTCACGCTTCCTAGTTTGGCTGGCTGCAGAAAGCTGAAGCGAGTGTGCCTCGGACATTTAAAATCCCTTACCGATCTTGCGCCGATTGCGGCTGCTCCGGCACTCGAAGAGTTCACGCTATGGAATGCCAAGCATTGTTCGGCGGATGTATTCAAGCCGATGGTCCAACATCCCACGCTAAAAAAAGTCAGCGTTGGCTTGGGAAGCTTTAAGAAGAATCGAGCGGTGCGAGACCTTTTCGCTGGAACAAGCGTTGAAGTGGGTCCTCCTCAGGCGTTCGGTGAAGAGGAAGATAACAATTGAGAGGTGCGGATTTCGGGCCCACCGGCTGTTGAGTGAATTTAGGTTGACTACGGGGGACCGAAACAGCACACTCTCGCCGTTATGCGTATTAACCCATGCGGATGGCATGATCTTTTTCGGCATCTGACAATGGCTGCCAGCTTGCTTGTCTCAATCCTTCCACTTCTCGCTCCAGCTCGTCGATGCGACATTGCATATCAGACATCTCGTCTTTTAGCGGCTTTGTCGCGTTCTCGATGCAATCCTTGCACACTTCGACAGTCACTTGTGGCTGGTGTCGATTCCGGCTACTCCGGCCATAAGACTGGTCGCACAACCCGGCATTGCATGTTGCGCAGAACACTTCAAACTCAACATCAAATGACGGCATAACAACACCATGCACGCCGAGCACGCAAACGGCGTCTTTTCAAATTGAAACATCACCCCGCGTGCCGGATGATGGTGAGTCGTTATGCCTGAGAATGGAATGACGCGATTTTTCGCTCCACCTGAATCGGTGGTGGCACGTTCCATCGCATGTTCCGAATACCCTTTGTGCGCAGTGGCAGGTCTGGTAACATGGGGGCAGGCGTCTGTGACACCGTCGGTTTTCCGTCAGTGACTGGAAACGCACATTCTGTTTTTTTCCTTTGGTTTATGAGTGTCCCACGGCATGGAAACCAAAAAAATCGTTGTTTGGCAGCACGACGGCATCTGGCTTGGATACCTTCAGGAGTATCCGGATTACTGGACTCAAGGTGAGACTCCGGACGATTTGCGTGAACATTTGAAAGATCTGTACGCAGATCTAAGTGGTGGGCTGATTGAAGGTGCTCGCCATGTTGAAGATTTGGTCGTATCGTGAAGCGGGTCGACCTGATTCGATCAATTGAAAAACTGGGTTGCATTCTGGTTCGTCACGGCGCGAAACATGACTGGTATCGCAATCCCGGTACTGGTGTGTCGCAGCCGGTTCCTCATCATCGTGAAATTAAAGAACAACTCGCCCGCCACATCATTCG
>JBKDRW010000654.1:0-16706 GCA_046341255.1 Planctomycetota bacterium | reverse complement strand
TCTCTGGAGTTCGCCTCCGCCCGTCTGAAACCTGCAAAAACACGAACCGGGCTGTGTTTGCGATGAACTTTGGATTTTCGGACTCATCGGATGCTTCTATACTTCGCGACCCGAAACCGAAGATCTCATCCACTTTTTTGATGCCCAGGCAAATTTCCGTGCACAGAACACATACTTGCGGAGAACTCCGTCGCGAACATGCCGGCCACACGGTCACTCTTGCTGGCTGGGTCCACAGCTATCGAGAGCAGGGTAAGGAACTGGTTTTCGTCGACCTGCGCGATCGCTACGGGAAAACTCAGGTTGTTTTCATCACGGAGGATGATGCGAGGATTGATGCGATTGCCCGCAAGCTTCGTCGTGAAGACGTGATCAAGGTTGTCGGGGAAGTGCGTTATCGTGGCGACGGTCTGGTCAATCCGAGGCTGCAGACGGGAGAAATCGAAGTCCGTGTGACTCAGCTCACCGTATTGTCCAGAAGCAAGACGCCCCCGTTTGAACTGGAGGGCGGAGACCTTCCCAACGAGGAGCTTCGGCTGAAGTATCGATTTGTTGATCTTCGTCGCCCGGAGCTGCAGCGCAGCATCATCCTGCGACATCACCTTGTGCAGGCCGTCCGCGAGTTCTTCAACTCACGCGAGTTTCTTGAAATCGAAACGCCGATGCTGGGCCGAAGCACTCCGGAAGGGGCTCGAGACTATCTGGTACCCAGCCGAGTTCATCACGGCAGCTTCTATGCTCTGCCGCAGTCGCCACAGATCTATAAACAGATCCTGATGGTCGCCGGGTATGATCGTTATTATCAGATTGCACGGTGTTTCCGCGACGAGGATCTTCGAGCCGATCGTCAGCCGGAGTTTACTCAGATCGATGTTGAAATGGCGTTCGTCGAACGCGATGACATTCTGAGCACGATTGACGCGCTGGTGAAGTTCGTCATGAAGCAGGTGCGTGGTGTTGAGATACCGACGCCACTGCCTCGGTATACCTATCACGATGTGATGGAACGCTATGGCTGCGATAAGCCGGATCTGCGTTTCGGTATGGAGATTGTTGATATCGGTGATGTTGCGTCCGCCAGCGAGTTTGGCGTCTTTAAAGCAGTGACAGGTTCCGGAGGTCGAGTCAGAGGTCTGAACGTCAAGGGCGGCGCAGAAAAGCTCAGTCGCCGCATTCTGGATAACGACCTTAAGAATTTTGTCGGGGATTTCGGAGCAAAGGGTCTCGCCTACATGAAGGTGGTCGGCGGCAGGCTGGAATCGACCATCGCGAAGTTTTTCAGCGAAGCTCAGCAGCAGGACATCATTCGCCGCATGGACGGTCAGGATGGCGATCTTTTGCTGTTCGTGGCCGATACTCCGAAGGTGACCAATGCCGCACTGGCCGCGCTGCGGAACAAGCTCGGCAAGGACCTTGGGCTGTATGATCCGACCGAGTTCCGGTGTATCTGGGTGGTTGACTTTCCGCTGTTGACCTGGAATCCCGATGAAGGGCGATTTGATGCGGAGCATCATCCTTTCTGTCAGCCGAATCCTGCCGATCAGGAGTATCTGAAGTCCGATCCCGGCAAGGTTCGTGCAGACAGCTACGATCTGGTGGTGAATGGTTATGAGGCCGCCAGCGGAAGCGTGCGAATTCATGATTCTGAAGTTCAGCAGATGGTGTTTGACCTCCTGAAAATCAACTCGGAAGAGGCTGAGAAACGCTTCGGATTTCTGCTCGACGCGCTTCGCTATGGGGCACCGCCGCACGGCGGAATTGCCCTGGGTCTTGATCGCTGGGTGATGTTGCTGGCTGGTGACGACAATATTCGTGACGTGATTGCGTTTCCAAAAACGCAGAAGGCTGCCGACCTGCTCACCGGCGCGCCGGCTCCTGTGGATGATCGTCAATTGCGAGACCTTCATATTGAAGTTGCGGAACAGCCGAAGAAATAAGCAGTGCCGCTTCGTCAAAGAATCCTTTGATTCCTCCGGATGTTTCTGGACAATTCTCGCGGAACACTTCCGATCCAGGTTTCTTTTGTCAGGCTGAATCGATGTCAGAGCCCGCGAGTTCTGATGCGCTGTTTCGTCGTTGCTCAGATGCGGTGCAGCAACTGCTCTCCGCACTGCCGCGGCTGGAAGCGGCAGCCGAGATGCTGCGAGTTCCGACCATCGCCGGTCGCGAGTGGTATGAAGTCCTACGGCAAAAGCTCGCGCCGCAGCTGGGCGACGAAGCCTATCTGGTTGCAGCGGTCGTCGGTGGGACAAACATCGGCCAAAGTGTGATCTTCAATCATCTGTCCGGCTCACGTGCCAGCGCGAGCAGTCCGCTGGCTTCAGGGACAAAGCATCCGGTGTGTCTTGTGCCCGAGGGTTTTAATGTGACCCATCGGCTGCAGTCTGTGTTTCCGGATTTTGAGCTTCACGAGTGGTCGGATGCCGGTGCATCACTGGAGGAGAGTGAAGATCACCGATTGTTCTGGAGAAGGTCGCCCTCGCTTCCGCCGAAACTGCTGATTCTTGATACGCCGGATATCGACAGTGATGCCCGGGTGAATTGGGTCCGAGCAGATGCCGTGCGTCGTTCTGCCGACGTGCTGATTGCGGTGCTGACTCAGCAGAAGTACAACGATGCTGCGGTGCGGGAATTTTTTCGAAAGGCCGGCGACGAAGATAAGGCTGTCCTGATTGTCTTCAATCAGGTGCTCCTGCCGGAAGATGAGCCATACTGGCCGATATGGCTGAAAACGTTCTGCAGCGAAACGAGGATCACTCCGGATGCCGTTTACCTCGCACCGGCGGATCGCAGGGCAGCCGAAGAACTGCGACTGCCATTCTTCAGGCGAACGTCTTCCGGCGATTCGACTTCGACGACTGACAGGGTGGTGTCGGACGTCGATGACATCGCGGGAAGCCTCGCTGCCGATCTGTCGCGGTTTCGATTTCAAGAGATTCGGGTCCGGACACTGCTTGGCTCACTTCGCGAAATCATCCATCCGAAACGTGGCGTGCCGGCGTATCTGAATGAACTGCGTCAGGCAGGCGAAGAGTTGTCTCGCACGGTTGCGAGACTGTCGATGGACAGCGTGGTGCAGATTCGCGACTGGCCCATGCCGTCAAACTCGGCCATCATTACGGCTGTTCGTGAATGGTGGCAGATGCGACAGCACGGCTGGGCCCGGAAAATCAACTCGGCCTACAATCTTCTCGGAGACAGTATCCTCTGGCCGATTCGAGCAGCCCGAAAAGCGTTGCAGGGCGAACCCATACCTGTCATGAATGAGTATCGCACGCGCGAATGGGCTGCGATTCTGACGGTGGTGGAGCAATTGTTTGAAAAACTGCGATGGATGGCCTCGTCCGGCAACGACATGATTCGTCCGCATCTGGAGCCATTGCTTCAGGGAGACGCGCAGCAAAGGCTTGTCGATCTCCTCAGAGAAGCGCATGAATGCGTTGATTTTGATGACGAACTGAAAGCCGTCGTTGATCATGAAACACGCAGGCTGGAATCTGATCGTCCGCAACTGTTTCGACTGTACAGTCAGATTCATCACGCGTCTGCTGCCGTCCGACCGGTAACAAGTCTTGTGCTGTTTTCGATCGGATTCGGTCCGGCGGGTGACCTCGTCGCACCAGTGCTGGGTCATGCTGCGGCGTCGGCGGTTGTGCATGTTGCTGCCGATGTTGCCGGGGGAGCAGCAACCGCCATTGCCGGAGACGCGGCAGTTTCCTCGGCGGCTGTTTCGGGGGCAGGCTGGCTCCACGCCTGGATTCATTCTCTGCATGCGGCATTTACAATGCGTCGTGCCGATTGGCTCACCAGACTGCTCCACGATCATGTACTCAAAGACCTGCCGGGCCAGATGAAAAGAGCCACCGAGGTCACAACGCATGAATCATTTCGACTTGTCCAGGAAGCCGTTCATACCCTGGAGGCGTCATTACCATCGACTCGGCCTTCCGTCTGATCGTGGAAGGACGCCTGATGTCTGTGCAACAGAGGCTGCCGTCATGATACCTCTCAGGTGGGTGAACCGAGTTGACCTGAATTGCGATCTTGGCGAGATCGAAACCGAAGTCGGCCTGGCGCATGATGCCGCCATCATTCCCATGATCACATCTGCCAGCGTGGCATGTGGGGAGCACGCTGGAAGTCCCGAACGCATGCGAGCCGTCGCGAGACTCTGCCGAATCCATGACGTCGCTTTTGGTGCTCATCCGGGATATGCAGATCGGGAACACTTCGGTCGTCAGGTGGTATCGATGAACCGTATCGAATTGTTCGAGTTGCTGGTCAGGCAGATCAGGCTGGCTTCTGTCATCGCTGCTGAAGAAGGCCTGAATCTGGCGCACGTGAAGCCTCACGGAGCACTTTACAATCTTGCGGCCGACCATGATGAGACGGCGGAGGTTCTGATCAATGCGATTGTTGCCGTTGATCGGGCGCTGTTGCTCTTTGCATTCAGTGGCAGCCGACTAGCGACGCTTGCCGAAGCATCAGGGATCAGGGTTGTTTCCGAAGCGTTCGCCGATCGAAACTACGATGCCAGCGGACAACTGGTGAGTCGTGGTCGACCGGATGCGGTTTTGCTGGACTCATCTATCATCGCCCGGCGTGCTGTCAGCATGCTTCGTGATCAATGCATCGCCAGTGTTGAGGGGGCTGTGATCCCGCTGAAGGTTGACACGATCTGCGTTCATGGAGATACGCCTCAGGCTGCAGGGATCGTGGCGGTTCTTCGATCCGAGTTGGTGCAGAATCGTATCCGAGTCGCGCGACCCCTCGAGCATTCTGGCGAATAAACGACTCGGCTCAGTCCATCAACATTCAGGGTCGCCTGTGTCGTTTTGGCATCCCTGAAGTTCGATTCGGTCTCGCCGGTTGCCTGCCAGAGTGGCAATTGTGCGGGCAGCTCAGGGTGCTCGCGACCGATCGTAAGATGATCAAATAAAACAACTTGTGTCGATTATTGTGGTCGCGGCATAGAACATGCTTGATGAGGGGGAAGCTGTCGAAACGTGTGTTCGACCAGCGATCAGCGAATCGATCAGCGTCAAGCCCGCGCGGCCTGGCGAATCTTTCACTCCTATCTCGCAGCGTCTCACGGGAGCACAGTCATGGCAGTCTCAGGCGAAAAGATCATCGGCATCGACCTTGGAACCACAAACTCGGTGGTTTCCATTATGGAAGGCGGCGAGCCGCGAGTCATCGCCAATCAGGAAGGCAGCCGCACAACTCCCAGCGTGATCGCGTTTACCGCGAAGGGCGAAACGCTGGTGGGTGAGCCTGCGAAGCGTCAGGCCGTGACGAATCCATCCAACACGATCTACTCGATCAAGCGATTCATGGGCCGACGTCATAAGGAAGTCGAGTCTGAAGAAAAGATGGTTCCCTACAAGATCATTGGCAGCGCGACCGACTACGTGAAGGTCAATGTGCACGGAAAGGAGCATACACCTCCGGAAATCTCAGCACTGGTCCTGCGAAAGCTGAAGGAAGCAGCGGAAAATTATCTTGGTCACAAGGTTAACAAGGCGGTCATTACCGTTCCGGCCTATTTCAACGATGCTCAGCGTCAGGCAACCAAAGACGCGGGACAAATTGCAGGACTTGAGGTTGCACGCATCATCAACGAGCCAACAGCGGCGGCTCTGGCATACGGTCTGGACAAGAAAAAAGAGGAGAAGATCTGTGTCTTCGACCTTGGTGGCGGTACGTTCGACGTTTCGATCCTGGAAGTTGGTGATGAACTTGTTGAAGTGCTCAGCACGAACGGAGACACGCATCTTGGCGGCGATAACTTCGACGAAGTACTGATCGACTATATCGCATCTGAGTTTCAGAAGGAACAGGGAATCGACCTTCGCAAGGACCCGATGGCTCTGCAGCGACTTCGTGAAGCCGCGGAAAAGGCCAAAAAGGAACTGTCGTCACAGCAGACAACGGACATCAATCTTCCATTCATTACCGCCGACGCAAGCGGTGCGAAGCACCTGCAGCTGAGCATTTCTCGAGCGAAGTTTGAGGAACTGATCGACCCGCTGGTTGAGCGATGCCGGCAGCCTGTGTTGAACGCGTTGAAAGATGCAAAGCTGAAACCGAGCGACATTCACGAAGTCGTTCTGGTCGGTGGTTCTATTCGAGTGCCGAAGGTGCAGAAGCTCGTTCGAGACATGTTTGGCAAGGAACCTCATCAGGGCGTCAATCCGGACGAAGTGGTTTCCCTGGGAGCTGCGATTCAGGGTGGCATCATCGCGGGCGATGTCAAGGACGTTGTCCTTCTGGACGTGACTCCGCTGTCGCTCGGGATCGAAACCGAGGGCGGCATTATGACCGTGCTTGTGGATCGTAACACCACCATCCCGACGACGAAGACCGAGACGTTCTCAACAGCGTCCGACAATCAGCCAGCCGTAACGGTGCGGGTCTTCCAGGGCGAACGCAAAATGGCTTCGGATAATCGTCTGCTGGATGAATTCAATCTGGACGGTATCCCTCCGGCTCCTCGTGGTGTACCACAGATTGAAGTAAAGTTTGATATCGATGTGAACGGTATCCTGAGCGTCTCAGCGAAGGACAAGGCATCCGGAAAGCAGCACTCTGTACAGATCAAGAACTCCAGCGGTCTGTCTTCGGATGAGATCGAACGCATGCGAAAGGATGCCGAAGCTCATGCAGACGAAGACCGCAAGAAGCAGGAGCTTGCTGCTGCCAGAAACCAGGCTTCATCACTGGTCCATCAGACAGAAAAGACGTTGAAGGAGCATGCTGATAAAGTCGATGCCGCCTCAAAGTCGGCTATCGAAGCTGCCATCTCGAAGGTAAAAAATGCGGCTGAAGGTACCGACACGGCAGCCATCAAGTCTGCGACTGATGAACTGATGCAGGCCGCGTCTGCACTTGCCCAGCACATGTATGCGGATAAGGGTGCGGCTGACTCTGACGCTGCTGCAGCCGGCGCTGGCTCAAAGGGTGATGATGATGTGATTGACGCTGAATTTGAGAAGAAGTAAGCCGAAAATCATCTCAAAGGTGCTGATCCGGATGCTGACAGCCCGACGCAGAAACCGTCGGGCTGTCTTTTTGCGCTTCTGCGGAGATGTGTTGGTTCTGTGTCTGACGACACAAGGGGATCACTCTCTGGTGCGGAACCGGGTTCCAGTGGCGAGCAACAGCCACACGTCACAGAAGCATCCAGAGCCCTATGAACAGTTGCTGCACGGACGGTTGTGGATTCTGTGCCGATCGCGAGGCGATTATGAAGCGAAGGCTGAGGCAGGGTGACCTGCCTGCGATGCGCAAGGTCTGATTGCGCGGCCGGTGTGCCGGTCTTTGGGAAAAAAATGTCCGGGCATTGACGTGGCTCGGCATGAGTGTGGGGTGTCTGATGGCGAGTCGCGTCACCGGTGTGACTGCTGGATAACTGTGAATGTTGCGATGGGGAGTGCCGAACAGACATGCATTGTTCATCACGACGAGAGTGCGCTGTTGGTGGAGTAACGGGCAGAAACACGCGGATCGATGTTTCAGGAGTCCTGATAAAAAACGGCTGACTTCCTGCCGCTGATCATCTGGGGTCTCGTATGATTCTCACTCTGCCGGAAGGAGAAGGGGTTGCCGGGTGTGGGCCACGTGGGCTCAAATCGCGTTCCGCGGCGAGCTTTGTTCCTGAGCCCCCGGCATTTCTCCGACGGTAGTGACGCATTTATCCGGCCATGAATCAGGGATCCACAGAACATGACCACACCGGATCACGCAATGACGATTATACGTGGAGCCTGCGGCCATGATTGTCCGGACACATGTTCGTGGATCGTTGAGGTTCGTGGGAACCGGGCCGAGAAGCTCTATGGCGATCCGGAGCATCCTTTTACTCGAGGTACATTGTGCGCGAAGGTGAATCATTATCTGGAGCGGGTCTATCACCCTGAAAGACTTGAGTATCCTCTGAAACGAGTCGGTGCGAAGGGTGAGGGGCGATTTGTTCGGGTATCGTGGGACGACGCGCTGGCGGATGTTGCTTCGAGGTGGCAGCAGATCATGACGGAATTCGGCGCTGAAGCGATCATGCCGTACAGCTCCGCTGGAAACCAGGGATTGATTCAGCACGCGTCGCTTGATCGCAGGTTCTTCAGTGTGCTGGGTGCGACGCAGCTTGAACGCGGCATCTGCGGTGAAGTTCCGGTGGCCGGCCTGTCTGTCACTCAGGGTAACGGTTTTGGCGTCGATCCGGAGGAACTGGTTCACAGCCGGTACATCATCCTCTGGGGCACGAACACAATCGTGACCAATCTGCATCTTTGGCCTGTAATCCTCGAAGCACGTTCGCGCGGTGCGAAGATTGTCGTGATTGATCCGATCAGAACTCGTACAGCAGAGCAGGCAGATTGGCACATTCAGCCAAAGCCCGGCAGCGATGCGACGCTGGCGATGGCGATGATGCACATCATCATCCGCGACAACCTTGTCGATCACGATTACGTTACAAAGTATGCTGTTGGCTACGAGCAACTCGTCGAACGAGTGCAACAGTACGCGCCGGCGATGGTGGCAGATCGGATCGGCTTGTCTGTTGAGGTGATTGAACGGCTCACATATGAGTATGCCACGATTCAGCCATCACTTCTGCGACCGTTGATCGGACTTGAGCATCATCGAAACGGAGCGATGATGTTTCGGGCTTTGGCATGTCTGCCCGTGTTGATCGGATCGTGGCGACATCGTGGAGGCGGGTTGTCTCGTTCGACCGGTGCGGTTCAGTATTCAGCGCTGAATCACCGCGGTCTGACGATGCCTGAGCTTCAGAAGCCGGGTGTTCGGACTCTGAACATGAGAGATCTTGGCAGAGATCTGTGTTCGACGACGCTTTCACCGCCTGTTCGTGGTTTGTGTGTCTGGAATTCCAATCCGGTTGTGTCGATTCCCAATCAGCAACGCGTCATTCAGGGGCTGTTGAGAGATGATCTGCTGCTGATCGTGCATGATCTGTTCGTGACTGAGACGGCGAAGTTTGCGGACTATGTCTTCCCGGCGACCAGTCAGATTGAGCATCTCGACATTGTTCCCGCCTGGGGACATCATTATCTCTCGCTGAATCAACCAGCGATTGCTCCAATCGGCGAATCGGTCTGCAATACGGAGTTCTTCCGTCGACTTGCTTCAGCGATGGGGCTTGGGGAATCGTTTCTCTTTGAAAGTGATGAGTCCCTGATCCGGACCGCGCTGAACAGCGGACATCCGTGGCTGGAGGGAATGACGCTGGATCGACTGAAACAAGCAGGCTCAATCCGACTGCATCACGATCGCGACTGGCGACCGTTCGCGAATGGTGGTTTTCGGACTCCTTCCGGCAAGGCGGAATTGTGGTCCCGGTCGATGATGGAGCAAGGGCTGGATCCGCTTCCCTCGGGCGGTGATTTTCCACAGGCTCAGAACGGCGCCCTGCAACTGATCTCCGGCAAGACGTTGCACTATCTGAATTCGAGTTATGGTCATATTGAACGACATCGTAAACGCGAAGGACGGCTGTTCGTTGAAGTGCATCCCGATGACGCTGCTGATCGCGAATTGACGGACGGTGAACTGGTTGACGTATCGAATGAGTTCGGCACGGTGACGGCTGATTGCAGGGTTTCGGACCGTATACGGAGGGGCGTTGTCTGGATGCCCTTTGGCGGGCTTGTGGATGCCGCAGGAAACAGGCGATCCATCAACAGCACGACGCCCGAGGAGCCAACGGACTGGGGCGGAGGCAGTGGGTTCTACGACGCGTTTGTGGACATCAGAAAATCTCGAGGTTGCTGAGTTGTCAGGACTTCAGGTTGATCTGCCTCGTCATTTCAGGCATACGAATGTTTCATTCCCCGTGGCATGGCTTGTCTGACGGATGGCAGACTTCAGGTTTGCGAACGAAGACCGTCTCGGCGGAGTGTCCTGAGAGTCGTAAATGTTCATGTCCCGGAATTCCGGAACACGAATCGGGCTCACCGAGTGGAAAAAATTGATCTGTCCTGCGTAGATTCCACGAAGAACACGGTCGTCTGTTGCGTGCGTTGCAGCCTGCCTGCGGGGGAGAACGTGAAATGATTGAGATCAGTGTTCGGTCTGCACTCTGGCGGTTGCGTGCATTCTCATTTGAGAATTTCTTTCTTTCAGCCTGCATCGGAAGGTGGTTCATGGTCTGTCGTTGTGTGGCACTGGTGTTCTTTGTCGGGTTCGGAGTCACGGGATCGCTGGCCGCAGCCGAGTCGCCCGAGAAGTTGGCTGCTGTGGAAGGCGTCACGGAATACCGTTATGCAAACGGGGCACGCGTTCTGCTGTTTCCGGACGGTTCGCAGCCCACGATTACGGTGAACATGACAGTGCTTGTCGGGTCGCGACATGAAGGATACGGCGAGGCCGGAATGGCTCATCTGCTGGAGCATCTGGTCTTCAAGGGCACGCCGACGTTTCCTGAAGTTCCGAAGGCTTTGCGAGATCACGGAGCCAGCTTCAACGGGACGACCAATCAGGATCGAACAAACTATTTTGAGACCCTGCCGGCGACGGACGAGAATCTGGAGTTCGCGATTCATATGGAATGCGATCGGCTGGTCCACAGCTTCATTGATCGCGAGGATCTCATGTCCGAGTTCACCGTTGTTCGAAACGAATTTGAACGCGGTGAGAACAGTCCGGAAGGTGTTCTTTTCGAACGCGTCATGGCAGCAGCGTACGAATGGCACAATTATGGAAAGACAACGATCGGCAACCGATCGGATATCGAACGAGTTCCAATCGATAACCTGCAGGCGTTCTATCGCAAATACTACCAGCCCGACAACGTAGTGCTGATTGTGACGGGGCGATTCGATGAAGCGAAGGCTCTGGAATTGACGACAAAGTATCTCGGCTCGATTCCAAGGCCGGAACGCCGATTGACGGCGACGTACACAGAAGAGCCTCCTCAGGATGGTGATCGTACGGTTATTCTTCGTCGCGTAGGTAAGCTGGGATCCGTTGCAGTGGCTTATCATATGCCCGCTGCGGCTCACGAAGACTGGGCACCGCTGTCGATCCTCGGCAGCGTGATTTCGGAGACGAAGGCAGGACGGCTCGACAAAGCTCTGGTCGAGACGAAACTGGCCACAAGTGCATCTGGTCGATCCGACAGTTCTCACGATCCGGGCCTGTTCACATTTTCTGCATCTCCCACGGAAGGAAACCTGGAAACGGTTCGAGACATTCTGCTGCAGACGATCGAGCGGATGGGCGAGTTTCCTTTTACTACGGAAGAAGTCGATCGAGCGAAACTGCGAGCTCAACGAAGTTCCGAGCAATTGATGACGAGCGCCTCGGCGATGGCGCAGGCTCTGAGCAGTTCCTCATCACTGGGTGACTGGCGCCTGCTGTTCCTGATGCGAGACCGAGTTCAGGCTGTTACTGTTGACGATGTCAATCGCGTTGCGAAGACATACTTCCAGCCGCACAATCGCACGCTGGGACTGTTCATTCCGACGGAGACCCCTCAGCGCATGACCATCCCGTCGGTGCCTTCGATTGCGGATATTGTGAAGGACTACAAGGGGGGGGTCGCCGTTGCATCCGGTGAAGCATTCGATCCGACTCCGGAAAATCTAGATGCTCGAACTACGGTTGTTGAGCAGGACGGAATCCGCATCGCAATGCTGCCGAAGAAAAATCGTGGTGAAACCGTGAACATGACTTTGACGCTGCGATATGGAAACGAAGAATCGCTGAAGGAGCAGTCCACGGCGGCCGCCATGCTGCCGTCCATGCTGATGGCTGGTACAAAAAGACTGGATCGGCAGGCGTTGCAGCAGGAAATGGATAAGCTGAACGTCCAGATCGGCAATGGTGGTGGCGGCGGCCGTGGCCGTGGTCGTCGGGGTGGTGGCGGCGGCGGTGGTGGTGCCGGGACGCTGTCGTTCAGCATCGAGGCTCGCAGGGAATCGCTCGAAAAAGGCATTCTGCTGCTGGGTGAAATCCTGCGTGATCCTGCGTTCCCGCAGGAAGATTTCGAACAGATGAAGCTTCGCGCGGTGAACGGCGTGTCGCGTATGGAAACCGAGCCGGATGCACTGGCCGGTGAGTTGCTGTCGCGCAGTCTGTCGCAGTATCCGAAGGGCGATGTGCGATATTCAGCGACGATGAAAGAGTCGGCTGAGATGGCTCAGTCGGTCACTCTGGATCAGGTTAAGGAGATTTATTCAAAGCAATTGTCGTCAGCAACGGGCGAGATTGCGATCGTTGGAGATTTCGAACCAGAACCTGCTTTGTCTGCCGTTCGGGAAATCCTGCATGGCTGGAAGACCGACGTGCCTTACGAGCCAGTCGTTCGAGAGGCGAAGTCCGACATTCAGGGCAGCAGGAACGATATTGTGACTCCGGACAAGGCCAATGCCGTATTTCTTGCTGGCTTGTCATTTGCGATGAATGACGAAGATCCGGATGCCATCGCACTGCAGTTGGGCAATTTCATCCTCGGAGGCGGCACGTTGTCATCTCGACTGGGTGATCGCATTCGCCAGAAGGAAGGTCTGTCCTACGGTGTAACGTCGTCCGTCAGTATTCCGTCGCAAGGAAATGACGCACGGTTCTCGATCAATGCGATTACGAACCCGGCGAATATTGACGCGGTCGAAAAGGCGGCCTTTGAAGAGCTGAATCGGTTCATTACCGATGGACCGACGGAGAAGGAACTGGCTGAAGCAAAGACGGCCTGGCTCGAGTCTCGCAAGTTGTCCCGAAGCAATGACGGATCGATTGCTGGTCGACTCTCGTCAAATCTTTATCTTGGCCGCACGTTCGCTCATGATGCCGAGGAAGACAAGCGGGTCGAGAACCTGACGATCGACCAGATCAGGGCAGCATTCCGGAAGTATGTGATCTCCGACAGTCTGACTGTGATTCGCGCGGGAGACATCAGGACGGGCGATGGCAAATGAGAACGCAGGTTCTGAACGTCGGGGACGCGAACAGGCTTCCTGTTCGCGTTTCATGGGATTCATCGAGAACATGGATTGTTCTGAAAATGGCCGTCGCCCCGATCGCAAGCCGAAGATCTTCAGTCGCTGGCGACGGTTAAAAACCGGCTCTACACTCCGGCAGTGCTGCCTGCAGTCTCTCCATGGAATCCAGTCGAAAGCCAGACATGAGTACGACGAATACAGAGCTGACTCCGGAGCGTGAACGGGAATTGATCACTCAATTGAGGCAGTTGCGGACGCAGATTGACAGTGAACTCTCGAAGGTCATCATTGGGCAGAAGGATGTTGTTCGGCAGCTGCTTATTTCACTGCTGGCTGGCGGCAATTGCCTGATCACCGGAGCTCCTGGACTGGCAAAAACGCTGTTGGTGAAGTCCATTGCTCAGCTCTTTGATCTGAGGTTCAATCGAATTCAGTTCACACCTGACCTGATGCCTGCCGACATCACGGGCACTGAGGTTCTTGAGGAAGACGGCACGGGAAATCGTTCGATGCGATTTATTCCTGGTCCGATCTTTTCCAACGTGCTGCTGGCAGATGAGATCAATCGAACGCCACCGAAAACTCAGTCGGCACTTCTTGAAGCCATGCAGGAGCATCAGGTCACCGCCGCCGGTCGACGTTATCCGCTGGAAGAACCATTTTTTGTCCTCGCGACTCAGAACCCGATCGAGATGGAGGGGACCTATCCGTTGCCGGAGGCACAGCTGGATCGGTTCATGTTCAACGTGCTGATCGACTATCTGCCGGAAGATGACGAAGTGACAGTGGTGCAGCAGACGACGTCTCGCAGCTTTCAGTCGATCAAATCACTGTTCTCGGGTGACATGGTCCGAGAGTTCCATCAGGTCGTTCAGCGAGTTCCTGTGGCGGACGACGTTGTGAGATATGCGGTTCGAATTGCTTCCGCATCGCGACCGGGGCAGTCGGGAACACCGGAATTCATTAACGAACTTGTCTCGTGGGGCGCGGGTCTTCGAGCGGCGCAGTACCTGGTGCTGGGCGGAAAGGCTCAGGCTCTGCTGGACGGCCGTGCTTATGTGTCGAGCAAAGATATTCAGTCTCTTGCGAAGCCCGTACTTCGTCATCGCATCCTGCCCAACTACCGCGCAGAGGCTCAGGGATTGACGGTGGATTCATTGGTGGAACGATTGCTGAGCGTGGTGGCGCATCCGAAGAATGAGGCTGTGGCCTGATCACCTGACCTGGTGAGCGGCCGGCGAGAACCGGTCGGAAGAAGTTTGATGGGCGGAGGTGGATGGTCGACGGGACCGAGCAACACGAGTTCCGGTGCTGTCACTCGCCAGTCGGCAATTACTTCATACGATTCGGTCTGCATAGACGGCGATGGCACTCGAGGGGAGTTGAATGATGTCCACGGATTTCATGAATCCCGGTGTCGTGATGAGCATTCGGTCGCTGGAGATGCGGGCGAAGATGATTGTTGACGGTTTTCGAACGGGGCTCAACAAGAGCCCGCGGCATGGGTTCTCCGTGGAGTTCTCCGAATATCGTCCTTACGCTCAGGGAGATGATCCGAGGTTTCTCGACTGGAAATTGTTCGCACGCACCGATCGAAGCTACATCCGTCTTTTTGAAGACGAGACCAACCTTCGCTGCTATATCATGCTGGACATCAGTCGATCCATGTCTTTCGGCTCGGGCAGCTACACGAAACACGACTACGCCCGGACTGTCGCGGCATCTCTGTCGTGGCTGCTGAATCGTCAGGGTGACGCTGTGGGGCTGACGTTGTTTGACGAACAGGTTCGATCCATTGTGCCAGCTCGTTACCGGCCAGGTCAGTTGCGTCGTTTGCTTGTCACGCTTGAAGAACCGGCTTCCGGGCTGGATACCCAGCCTGGCGTCGCTCTGGAGGATGTGGCTCAGCGACTGCGCAAGCGCGGACTTGTCATTCTGATTTCCGACATGCTGGCACCCGTTCAGGAGATCGGAGATGGCCTGAGACTTCTGCGAGGATGTCTGCATGACCTGATTGTGTTCCAGATTCTTGACCCGGCAGAGAAGAGCCTGGCATTTAATGGCCCGAAGTTGTTCGAAGATCTGGAATCCGACCGGAAAATATACGCGGACCCCGACATGGCCCGAGCGGATTACCAGCGGCGATTTGATGAGCACAACATGACGATTCAGTCGGCGTGTGAAAATGTGGGTGCTGCGTATCGGCAGTTGATGACCGATCAGCCGCTTGAGCTGGCTCTCGCTGATTTTCTTCATGCCCGTCGCCAGAGAACTCGCAGATCATGACGCGGAGGCGTCACGAGGTCGGCCTTGAAGCCTTGGGGCGGGTTGACGAACGGCCTTTCGGAACGAATTCTGGTCCGTATGGCTCACTGATCGCCGCCTGCACAAAGTACGCTCTCGAGAAGTTCTTAACTGCAGAGAACAGAGAAAATCCTGCTGCAGCCTGCTATGATCCCGAAAACAATCCGGCGAAGACGCCATGTGGTAGCCTGCGAGGCAGGTAAGCACTTCGCAGGGTTGGTTGGGATTACAAGCTCTGGCGGGTTTTACCATGTCTGCAGTACAGCACGAACTGATCAATGTTGATGACGGCATCCATGACACTCGGTCGCGACTCTCAAATGCCAGCAACGCAGCCAGTATCTGGATGAAAAGACTGGTCGGTGGTCTTGCAGATGGTGTTGACGTGATCACGGTCAACAACGGTCGGCTTTCGCTGCAGATTCTTCCGACACGGGGCATGGGCGTCTGGAAGGGTGAAATTGATGGTGTTCCGTTAAAGTGGAACTCACCCGTTGAGCGTCCGGTGAATCCGATGTTCGTTGATCCGATGCGTCGAGGCGGCATCGGCTGGCTGGACGGCTTTAACGAACTGATCTGCCGGTGCGGACTTGGGTGGCACGGAGCGCCGGGGAATGATCAGATTCTGGATGACACCGGCAAGGTTGTCTCCGAGCAATTCCTTCCGCTGCATGGGCGAATTGCCAACATTCCGGCTCACAGGGTCTCGGCGGTGGTTGACGGAGAAGCGGTTTCAGTGACGGGCCTTGTTGACGAAGGCTGTTTGTTTGGTGGTCGGCTGCGGCTGGAGTCAACTCTGAGATCTCCTGTGGATTCCAGTCACTTTGAGGTGATCGACGTGGTGACCAATCTTGGAGCGTCACCGGCCGAAGTGGAAATGCTCTACCACTGCAATATTGGCGAACCATTCCTCGGAGAAGGCTCGATCTGTCATACAGCAGCTTCCGAAGTCGCTCCTCGAAATGACCGGGCTGCGGAAGGCATCGGTATGTGGAATCTGTACGAGAAACCGACCGCTGGCTACACGGAACAGGTTTATTTTTCCAAAGCCGCAACGGATGCGAAGGGACAGGGGATCGGTGTGCTGACGGACGCGGATCAGTCGATTGCGTTCTGTGTGCGATTTGATACGACGACGCTGCCTTGGTTCATTCTCTGGAAAAACACTCAGGCGAAGGAAGATGGCTACGTGACCGGACTGGAGCCGGGCAGCAGTTTTCCGAATCCTCGTCAGGTCGAGCGCAAAGGGGGGCGGGTCATCAGTCTGGCTCCGGGAGAGTCGGTCACGTTTCGGCTTCAGTTTGAAATTGCAACCACGAAGGCGGAAGTTCGTCGTATTGTCGATGAAGTGACAGCACTTCAGGTCGCGACGCAGCGAACCGTGCATCGAACTCCAAAACCTGACTGGGTGTGACGGCTGATTCAATCGGACCGGAATTCGTG
>JBKDRW010000653.1:0-7551 GCA_046341255.1 Planctomycetota bacterium | reverse complement strand
CCATCTATCTGACCCGAGCCGGATCCAGAGCGCTTGCGGATCCTCGAATTGCCGCTGACCTGACTCTGACCGACGATCAAAAGAAACAGATTGAGGAATTGGCGAAGCAGAGTTCCGAGGCATCAGCAAAGTTGTCTTCGGAGATGTCAGAAGAAGATCGAACCAAATTCCTGAAGGAATGGGATGATAAAGCCCTGGCGATTCTGACGGCGGATCAACGAAAGATCTGGGACGCCCAGATTGCCGCTGTTCCGCAGGTGGCCAGTCCGAACAGCGCTGAGCCAGCAGCCGTCGCTGATTCGACCGGCACAACGATGGCGTCAGATGGAGCGCCGCCAGCGGGCGCGGAAATCGTATCCAGCTTCGGAGCCGCATCAGATGGTTCCGACGGGACCAAGCTGGTCGAGAAGTTTTCCTTCAATTTCCGTTACGCTCCCTGGGATCAGGTCCTCGAAGACTTTGCCGTCGGTGCGGGATACACGCTGGATCTGAATCAGGTGCCGCCTGGAACATTCAGTCACCTGGATAATAAAGAATATACGGCCATTCAGGCGCTGGATGTGATGAACGGCTATCTTCAGCGCAAGGGATACGCCCTGATCGTCAAGGACGGTTTCCTCGTCTGTCTGAACGTCGACAAGGGCCTTCTGCCGACGCTGATCCCGGACGTCTCGGTGGACGATCTTCTGCAGGTGGAAAACGGCTTTCACACGATTGGCAACAACCAGATTGTTCGCATTGAGATTCCGCTGGAGCGACTCGACGTGGGCGTGATGGCTCAGGAGGTGGAAGCGCTTCTGGGCCCGCTGGGAACCATGACGGCATTCACTCAGACGGGCTCATTGATTATCGCCGACACCGGCGCGAATCTGCGCCGCATCAAGTCGTACGTCGACGCTTCCATTGCGCGTCGCAAGGGTGATCTGGTCTTCAAGAGTTACGCACTGAAGAATATCGACGTCGAAGAAGCGGAATTCATGCTGCTGAGCCAGTTTGGAATGCGACAGGGCGTGGCAAACGTCAGTTCCAGCAGTGGCGGTGACCGTCGTGGCGGACCTCCGGCGCCGACGGCGCAGGCACAATTGCAGGTTCTGGCGGATGCTCGTACCAACAGTCTGTATGTGACAGGAACTCCGGATCAGCAGGCGCTGGTGGAGGAGATTCTGAAGGTGGTGGACGGTGCCACAGGTCCGAATGGAGAACCTCTGACGCGAACCGGAAACACGGGACCGTATCTGAAGGTTTACAAGGTTGCGGGACAGGCTGACCAGGTGGCTCTGAGCATCAATTCAATGATGCCAGGAGTCGTTGTGAATGAAAGCGGTCGTGACGGCACCATCCATATCTACGGAACAGAAAAGCAGCAGCAACAGGTTGAGGAGTGGATCAAGGAATTCGCTCAGGCCACCGGAGCAGGTGGATCAGTCGCGGTCATTCCGTTGTTCAAGATGGATCCTTTGTCGGCTGCCGCGACGCTGCGAAATCTGTTCATCGCCGAAGGAAATGCGGCTCCCACGATTGAAACCGATCTTTACGGAAATCGAATTATCGTCAAAGGCACCGCCGTTCAGGTCGATCAGATCAAGCAGGTTCTGAAGGACCTCGGAGAGGACGGCGAGAAAAAGCAAAGTGAAGGCGGGACGATTCGGCGCTACTCGTTGCGAGGTCGAGATCCGCAGGAATTCTTCAACTATCTCGAGCGGGAATGGCAATCGAATGAAAAGAAACACATACGAATTGTCGTACCTCGGAACAGTGGTCCGATTCGCTATCTGAAGACACCTGCCGGATAGCTCGAATCACAGCCTGAAGCTCCGTCGGAACCCACAACTCGCTTTGATCGCAAGCCGGGCCTGAGAATGGAATCCGGCTACTTCCCGACATCCGTAGAACAGGACGAAATTGCTCCGGCGAAGGAGCAGTCGGCGATTGCTCCCGCAAATGTTCAGGGGCAACAGCCGCCGGGGGACGAGCAGCCTCCGGAACAGATCCAGATCGTGGTGGATGGTGACGAATTGCTGCTGCTGTCCAACGATGAAGAGGCCCTCGATCGACTTGAAGAGACGATGGACTTTCTCCAGCAGTCCATTCCGTTTCGAACCAAATGGACGGTCTTTTACCTGCAGGCTGCAGATGCAACAGAAGCGGCAGCCCTGCTGGAACAATTCATTCCCAGCAGCAGCGTAACGAATACCGCGTCGACCAGCAGCTTTGGTCTGTCTTCCATGTTCAGTCCGATTACCGAGTCGGTATCGAGTATGACGGGACTCAGCAGTCTCGGAGCGAATCCTCAGGTTCTGAGAATCATTCCGGATCCCCGATCAAACTCCCTGTTTGTCACGGGGCCCCAGTCGCTTGTGGAAGAATGCCAGTCGTTCCTCGAGGTCCTTGATTCGAACAACATCCCGGAATCTCTCCGAAACCTTCAGCCGCGGCGAATTGAAGTGAAGTACGCCGAGATTGAAGACATTGCCAGTATCGTGACAGAGTCATTCAAGCCCTATATGGAACCTCCGGGCGGTCGTCAGGCACAGAACAACCCCCTTGCTCAGATGTTTGGAGGCGGAGGTGGTGGCCGCAACGGCGGAGGTGGCAACGAACCTCAGGGTGTGCAGCTGACCGTGGCCACCGATAAGCAGAGCAGCTCGCTGATCGTATCATCCAGCGAAGCCCTCTATCTGCGAGTCAGGAAGCTGGTTGAAGAACTGGATGAGACGGCACGAAACCAGAATCGTACAATTCGAGTTGTGCAGCTGAAGAATGCTGACGCAGCGATGATTACCAATTCCCTGACCTCGCTGGTCCCCCGGGTGACAACCAGCTCGACGCGGCCGACGTCCTCATCGACGAATTCGAATAACAATTCGAGTAACAACGCAACGCCTGGGGCCGGCCGCGATAACAACCAGCCGCAACCGGTGGATCCGTTCCAGCAGATGATCCAGGATCGGATGCGGCAGCGCGGGTCAGAGACGGGCGGACGCGGTATGGGTTCCCCATTTGGCGGAGGCGGATTTTCCCCATTTGGCGGGGGCGGATTTGGTGGTGGCGGATTTGGACGAGGCGGATTTGGTGGTGATGGCGGTCGCGGTGGTGGTGGCGGTCGCGGTGGTGGTGAGCGCTGAAACGCAAACGTTGGACAGCTCGCGGCAACAGGCGGTGATAAGATTTCCAAACTCTGAGTCAAAAGTCCTGCAATGGAACTCGGCCAGCTCTTTATTGATGAAGGTCTCGTGACGCGCGATCAGCTCGTCGCTGCCCGTGACGCGCACGGCGGAATTCGAATCGATCAGGCTCTGATTAAAACGGGGGTGCTGACCGAAGATGCCGTGCTGCGCACCCTGTCGAACGAGTTCGGCATGCAGTACATCAACATCAAGGACGTGGAAGTTGATCCGGAGTTGCTGACGAAGTTCCCCACTTCTGCGATCTATCGCCATTCATTGCTGCCGCTGTACCGCCAGAACGGCCACGTGATTGTGGCGACATCCGATCCTTTGAATCTCGAAGGACTGGACGAGCTCAGCACAGTCTCAGGCTTCAAGCTGGAACCCGTTCTGACTCGGTCAGGTGAACTTGGAAGTCGGATCCACGAACTGCTCGGTGTCGGTGGCGACACGATCAATGAACTCGTTCGACGTCGCAGTGAAGAGGGCATCGAACTTCTTGAAGAAATCAATGAAGACTTCGGGGAACTGGCCGAGGGCGCTCAGGCGCCATCCGTGATCAAACTGGTGAATGAACTGCTGATGGAGGCCATCAAGCTTCAGACCAGCGACGTTCACATAGAGCCCCAGGAAAACGGCATGCGTGTCCGTTACCGTATGGACGGGATGCTCCGAGTTCAGCCGACACCGCCGGAGATGGCTCACTTCTACTCTGCGATTGTGACGCGACTGAAGATCATGTCGCACCTGAATATCGCCGAAAAGCGACTGCCACAGGATGGGCGTATCAAGCTGCGGGTATCGGGTCGAGAAGTGGACGTTCGAGTTTCCATCATCCCGATGATGCATGGTGAAGGTGTCGTCATGCGACTGCTCGACAAGGCGCGCATGAAATTCGACCTGAAAAACGTCGGGATGCCGCCGACCGTATCGAAGATTTTCAAACAGCTCATTGACCTGCCGCACGGGATTGTTCTTGTCACAGGTCCGACCGGCAGCGGAAAGTCCACCACGCTCTACAGCGCCCTCAACGAAATCAAAGACCCGACGATCAAAATCATCACGGTGGAGGATCCGGTGGAATACCAGATGGATGGTATCAGCCAGATCCAGGTGCATAGCCGAATTGGGCTGACGTTTGCCGCGGCTTTGCGAAGCATTCTGCGACATGACCCGGACGTGGTGCTGATCGGGGAAATTCGAGACGGCGAAACGGCCCAGGCGGCCATTCAGGCTTCCCTCACCGGGCACCTCGTGTTCAGCACGCTCCACACCAATGATGCTCCGGGAACCTTTACCCGACTGATTGATATGGGTGTTGAGCCGTATCTGGTGGCCAGTACTGTCGAAGGCATTCTGGCTCAGCGACTAGTGAGGCGACTATGTTCGCATTGCAAGAAAGCCACACCGGTCGGAAAGCTGGAAATCCCTCATGACTTTCCGCAGCCCTGGCCCGATTCGGTCTTCGAGCCCGTGGGCTGCCGTGAATGTCGGGATACCGGGTACTCCGGTCGAATCGGCGTCTTTGAACTGCTCAGAACGGACCCGACGATTCAACGCATGTGCTCGGAAGGAGCCAGTTCGGTTCAGATCCGAGACTATGCAATGTCAGCCGGAATGACCACACTTCGCTCCAGTGGCTGGGAACAGGTACTGGCCGGAGTCACAAGCATCGAGGAAGTCCTGAGAATCACTCGCGGGGACATCGTGGGCTGACCGCCCGATTGAAGAAGCTCTGACAGACTCATGCCTGACTTCAAATATACAGCTCGCGAACTGACCGGAAAGCAGGTGACGGGAACACTGACCGCCACCAGCGAAAAAGACGCGCTGGCAAATCTCTCCGCAAGGGGTCTCTTCCCCATTTCCGTGGCCTTGACGGAGCAGGCGAAACAACAGGCGTCCACAGGATCCCGGCGAGTTCCGGGCAAAGTCCTGACGGTCTTCTACAATCAGCTCTCGGATCTTCTGAAATCCGGAGTTCCGCTGCTTCGCTCACTGCAGTTGCTGGAAGAGCAAACGTCTCACCCGGCCTTGAAACTGGTGATTCTGGATGTCCGCGAGCAGGTCGCTGACGGCTCGCGTCTGAACGATGCCATGCGGCGTCATCCGAGAGCCTTCAATTTTCTGACCGTCAGCATGGTCAAGGCTGGCGAAGAGGGCGGTTTTCTGGAAGACGTGTTGTCTCGCATTGCCTCGTTCAACGATCACCAGGAGGAACTCAAGGGGAAGGTCACTGGGGCCATGGTGTACCCGATCTTCCTGATGACTGTGGGTGTGCTCGTAGTCGCGGGCATCATGCGCTGGATCGTTCCCAAGTTTAAGCCGATGTTTGACAGCATGGCCAAAGATGGTGGTCTTCCGACTGCCACAACCACATTGTTCGCCATGAGTGATTTCGCGGTCAGTTATGGATGGCTGATTGCCATTGTGCTGATCGTGGCGGGCTTCTTCATCTACTCGTGGCTGCAATCGGAAAACGGGCGACGATCTCTTGACGTCTGGAAACTGCGGATGCCAGGACTGGGCGCGATTCTCCAGAACCTCGCTGTGGCTCGATTTGCCCGTATGCTGGGGACCCTGCTGAAAAACGGTGTCCCGATTCTGCAGTCACTTCGAATTGCAAAAGACGCCAGCGGGAACGTGATTCTGGCCGAAGCCATCGGCAGCGCAGCGGACAATGTCAGCGGCGGAAAGTCACTGGCAAATCCCCTGCGGGCCAGTGGTCAGTTTTCGAAAGAGCTGATTGAAATGATTGCGGTGGGCGAGGAGGCCAATAACCTTGAGAACGTGCTGATCAGCGTTGCCGATAATCTGGAAAAACGGACGGCTCGTCGAATCGACATGATTGTCAGACTGCTGGAGCCCATGATGCTGCTGCTGCTGGCCGGCGTTGTGGTCTTTATCGTGATGGCGCTGCTGCTGCCCGTGATGACCATGTCATCTCGCGGTGTCGGCTGAACGAGTCTCCGAATGCAGGATGTTGATGACGGTCGATTCGCAATGGCTGCTGCAGCCACCGGCACGTCACCTTCCTCGTCGAAGAATGCTCCGGGACAGGATTTCAGACAAGTACAACCGCAGGCAGCGCTCTCAAAGTGCCCGCAGCACGGCAGCAGCACTTTGCCCCATGGCCGTGCGATTCACTGTAATCGCGGTGCGATTATTGATGCGAGTGGCTTCGCCACGAGCCACATTCAGGCGACACCGTGGATCCGGGATTTCGTAATTCAACGTCGCCGGAACGTAACCGTGCTTTAAAGCGAGCAGAGTCCCGGCCAGTTCCACAGCGCCCGCGCCGGCATCAAAATGCCCGACATAGCTTTTCAGCGCGGTCACCGGAATCTTCAGGGCAAAGTCCCCGAACACGCGATGATAGGCCCGTGCTTCCACGATGTCGTCCGGCTGAGTGCTCTTGCCCTGAGCGTTGATGTGACCCAATTCCGAAGGCCGAATCGACGATCGCTCAATCGCCGACTCCATCGCTCGAACCAGTCCAAGTCCAGCCGATTCATTGGCAACACCAAATCCGTCGCAGCCAGCGCCGACGCCCAGCACCTCCGCGTAAATGTCCGCCCCGCGAGCCACCGCATGTTCGTATCTTTCGACGATAAACGAGGCTGCACCTTCGCCGACAACCGTTCCATCCCGCTCAAAGTCAAACGGGCGACAGGCTCTGGACGGGTCATCTGTCCGACGCGACAAGCCTTCAAAGCTGTGAAACTTCGCAATATCAACCGGATGAATGTTCGAACTGCAGGCCCCCACAATCATGCAGTCGGCTCGCTCCGATTCGATGACTCGCACCGCCTCAGACAAGGCCAGCAATGCCGAGGCATCACGACACGTGATCGTGTTGTTCGGTCCCCGGGCATTGTGATCAATGGAGACGTGACTTGCCGGCATATTGGGAAGTTGTCGCAGCAGCCAGAGCGGGGCAATGTTCTGCAGCGACTCCGGGCCCCATTTACTTGTATCAAAATGCCCCTCGGTGCGGCAGGCTTCCACCGCCGCCGCAAGCTCCGACGGATGGCACGTCATCCGGCCCGCGCCAAAAACCACACCCAATCTGTCGGGATCCAGATCGCCAGAATAGAGCCCCGAATCCTTTACAGCCAGATTCGACGAGGCAACGCCCAGCTGAATGTCGCGGCACATGACCTTCACAAATTTGCGGTCACGCAGAAACTCCACAGGGTTGAAATCACGAACTTCCGCGCCAAATGCGGATGGCAAGCCGTCAGCCGGCACGGATCGAAGGAAATCGATCCCCGAACGGTTGTGAATCACACTGTCCCACACTCGAGCGGTGCCAAGTCCGATCGGAGACACGACCCCGCCCCCCGTGACAACAACGCGAACCCTGTTGCGCCCAGCCATGGAA
>JBKDRW010000652.1:0-2668 GCA_046341255.1 Planctomycetota bacterium | reverse complement strand
GTATCGCGTTCCTCGAGGAACACTGGATCCGCTTCAAGGAGTTCTTCGTCAGCCTGGCAGCCGATGCCTTCTATGGCACGGTGTCTCTGCTGGTGGATGCATGGGCCGGGATGCAGGTCGCCTGGGTCGAAACCACAGCCTTCATGTCCGACGCCTGGACCATCTTCACCGGCAGCCTGACAAAAGGCTGGAGCACGGCTCAGAACTTCATCAGCAAAGGCGTGCTCAGGCTGATGCAGCTGTTCGACAGCGAACTGGACGTCGAAGGGGCCTCAAAGATCCTCGACGAAGAACTGCAGAAACGCAACGCATCTGTGGATCAGCAGATGCAGGAACAGATCGGGGCCAGCGATCAGCAGCGGCAACAGCGGCGGTCGCAGATTGAAACCGAACGCCAGGGGGCGCAAGCGGAAGTCGCCCAGTCAGCCGAGTCCGAACGTCAGGCCCGAGAGAAGCAGAACGCCAACGATCTGCAGGCCTCCTCCGATGCTCTCTCCGAAGCCCGACGCGAGTGGGAAGCAGCCATCGCTGAAGCGGCCGCCAAACAGAAAGACGCCAACGCTCCGGAACTTCCGGATCGCCTGCGCAAAGCTCAGGACAATCTGGCGGGCATGGAGGGCAGCCTCGTCAATGTCCGCGAACAGCGACTGAGTACCACCGGCACGTTCAATGCCGCGGCCATTCGTGGTCTGGGTGGCGGCTCTGCCGAAGAACGCACCGCCAGAGCCACCGAAGCCACTGCCCAATCCGTCAAGAAACTCGAAGAACGCTCCCGCCTCGGCCAGCCCACCTTCTCGTAAGAAGGGTTGAA
The DNA here is from genome assembly GCA_046341255.1 of Planctomycetota bacterium. Taxonomy (GTDB): domain Bacteria; phylum Planctomycetota; class Planctomycetia; order Planctomycetales; family Planctomycetaceae; genus SXXK01. The sequence continues at coordinate 1,857 of JBKDRW010000652.1, read as the reverse complement.
AGCCCTTCACCCGGTTCGAGCTACCGCTCGAAATGTTCTGGACCGCTCCCGTTGTTCGCTCCGTTTCCTGTGTTTTCTGACGACTGAAAACTGCCAACTGAAAACCCTTGTCCATGCCTGTGACCGTTCTGGAAAAATGGGACTCACGCGATACCACACTGGCGGAATCCAGTGCGGTCGAGCTCCGTTTTCTGGTCACCGGGACCGACAACGATGCAGAAGTCGCATCACAGGTTCTGCTCGACAGTCCGGCCTTCTACAACGGACTGCCACGTGAAAGCGTCACGTTCGCACGCATCGGCGAGAAGGAATTGGAAGCCACCGTTCGCTATACCACGCAACCAGCCACCGACACGGAACCATCTTTCACATTTGAAACAGGCGGTGGCACTGCGCACATCACACAGGCAATTGGCACGTCCGGTGTGTACGTCGCGCCCGGCCAAACGGCCCCTGACTTCAAGAATGCGATTGGCGTCTCGCGTGATTCGGTCGACGGCGTGGACATTGTCGTGCCGACTTACAAATGGACTGAGACGTTTCGGTTGCCGGCAGCCATCGTCACCAGTGGCTACAAAGCATCGCTGTTTAATCTGACTGGTCGCGTGAACCAACTCGCGTTCCGGGGATTTCAGCCGGAAGAGGTGCTGTTTGAGGGGGCTCGTGGCAGTCGTCGCGGTGCCGGAGACTGGGAGATCTCGTTTGCCTTTGCTGCCTCACCGAATGTGACCGGGCTGACCATCGGCAGTATCACAGGCATCAACAAAAAGGGCTGGGAGTATCTCTGGTGTCGCTACGCGGACTTTGAAGACGAAGCCGCTCAGATGCTGGTGAAGCGTCCCGTCGCGGTGATTGTGAATCGCGTCTATCCCTCCGGCAACTTTTCTTTGCTGGGGATCGGATCATGACGGGCGATCCCTTTCGACGTGTGCAGCCAGGCCAGCCACTGCAGATTCCGGCCGCTGCCTATAACGCTTTCCTTGATGCGTCAGCGGCGTATCAGCGGAACCAGCAGACCGGTGTGCGTTCCGGATCCGCTGAGTTACGTTCGTCGACACTGATTCGCGTTCGCAACACCAGCGGCCGCGACCTGAAGCAGTTCGAAGTGCTCGGCATTGAAGCACCGATCTTCGATCCGCAGGAATCGCTGGACGCCTTCCGCCGTGAAGTGACATTCCGTGGCGTCGTTCCGGATGAACAGGAACACTCCGGTCGCTTTGTGGTCCTGCAGGAACCGGTCCGCAACAATGGCGTCGGCCTGGCTGTGGCTGTCGGACTGACGATTGCCCGCTTGTACGATCCGGAAGACGGTCCCGAAGGATTCTATGCGGATGTTCGGCAGAACATCGTCACCAGTGTTCGTCGCCGCACGAAGACTATTGCTCCGATCGTCTGGGCGGATGATGTCCTCGGTGAAGGCGATCTGCGATGGGTCGTCATTCACCTGAATCCGCAGCCGGTTCGCCCCACCACGACGACCACCACCTGCAGTCCGACCACGGGCCATTGCCTGTACGAAGCGGAATTCGACGTCGATGATCCTGAAGTAACGAAATGGGTGCTGGTCCTGGATGAAAACCGGGAACCTGTCGATCGCTGCACCTACAACTATTCGTGCCAGCCACCCATGCCGGATCCAACTCCGGAACAGGCGGAAGCCGCTGAGCAACGTCGCACCTGCTGCACCGGATCGACGAGTTCGACAACAACGACTCCGGCCCCATGTTCCGGATCATGCACGTGGACATGGGACATGACGTCAAAAACGTGGACCGTCCAGTCGAGTGATTGTCAGACGGGATGTGCGTGCGATGCTCCGCAGTTTTGTGGAGAAACGACCGGGGAAACCACCCGGAC
>JBKDRW010000651.1:0-3732 GCA_046341255.1 Planctomycetota bacterium | reverse complement strand
GTGATTGCGCGATCAGTCGACCGATCTCTGCATGCAGAGGTTCCGTTTCCTGACCGAGCTCCAGCATGTCGCCGAGGACGAGGATGCGACGCGCGGACGCCGACCAGTCCGAAAGATTCTGAATGCAGGCCGACACACTTGCAGGACTTGCGTTGTAGGAGTCGTCGATAATTGTCCAGGGTGTCGTGGATACAACGTGACCGCGACCGGCATCCGGGCGAAATCCCGCAATGGCGTTCGCTGTCTGAGGCATCGTGACGCCGGTCAATCGACCAATCGAAATGGCAGCCAGCGCGGACGTGATCAATTGAGCTCCGCCGTGGAGCTGAAACGTCACACCATCGACGGTGAAGTGGGTCATGCCATTACGGAAGCAGATATGTTCGGCTCGGACATCACTGTCCGAAGATGTGCCAAACATGGTGACCTGAGCGCGACACACGTTGGCCATGGAACGAACTCGAGGGTCATCCGCATTCAGAAAAGCGTGACCATGTTCCGGAAGGGATTCGATCAGTTCCTGCTTCGTATATTGAATGCCGTCGATCGTTCCCATGGATGCCAGATGGGCTGGTGCGACTCGCGTCACAACTCCCAACTCCGGTTCCGCAATGGTCGCGAGGGCGGCAATGTCTCCGAGGCGCCCGGCGCCCATCTCAAGAACGCAAAAATCGTGACCGGCATTGAGTTCGCAGAGTGTCAGAGGGACACCGAGTTCATTGTTGAAATTCCGCGGGCTCTGGATTCCGGAAAATTGCTGAGTCAGTACCGCGTGAATCATCTGACGCGTCGTCGTCTTGCCCACGCTGCCGGTGACACCGATCATCAATCCCTCGAATTGCCGTCGATTCCAGTGGCCGAGCGTCTGCAGGGCCTGTACCGACGACGTCACAGCATGGATCTGATCGCCTCGGCGCCGAATCGCCGCAGTGGCCATGTGTTGAGGCAGCGGGCGATCGGTGACAACACACGCCGCACCATTTCGCAGTGCGTCTGCTGCGAAATGGATTCCATGATTCTTTTCGCCGGCAAGTGCAAAGAATGCCGGGCCTCCTGACGAAGACGCGGTGATCGAACGAGAATCAATGCTCGCCCCGGCGACAATCAACTCCTGACTCATTACCTCTTGTGGCAGGCTGATGTCATCAAGTTCGTACTGACCAACGTCCCGAAGCTGCGGAAACCGGAACTCATGTGGCTCCGACGGATGCGCTGAAGCGCCGATCAGGTGAGCAAGTTGTTCGACGGTGATGGGGAACATATGAAGGGGCCGATCAGGGCCGGTCTGGCTGATTGATTTCTGGTTCAGATCGCGTCGACGAAATGACGAGGATCTTCCTTGATGCTCCGGAGATGCCTCGTCAACGCTCCGGAAACATTGTGCATCTGCCTGAGTGTGTTCATGACACGCGGACTTTCAGGATTCGGTCAGGGTTTGCCCGGGCTGTGTTCCGGATTGATTCAAGCAGCAGACGACGGGTGACCTTGCGGTCATCAAAAGCAATTCGTCGCTGTCCGATTTCCTGAGTTGTCTCATGACCACGACCAGCGATCACGACCACGTCTCCGGTTCGGGCCATCTGAATCGCCTGCTCAATCGCTTTTTCACGGTCAGTCACCCGATTGATTCGATCCATCGTTTGAAACCCCTCGCAGATGTCGGAAATGATCGACAAAGGAGTCTCCGAACGAGGATTATCTGAAGTGACAATGATTGAGTCGGCCGATTCTGCCGCTTTGGCCATCAATGGGCGCTTCGTACGGTCACGATTGCCCCCGGCACCGAAGACGAGAATCACGCGTGATCTGGTCAGGCTGCGTGCTGTTGCAACACAATGCTGCAGCCCGTCCGGCGTGTGTGCGTAATCGATCAGGACTGTGAAATCCTGGCCTGCGTTGATCCGTTCCATGCGTCCGGGTATGGCCTGAATTCCCTCCAGACCCGCGACAATTGCTTCCGGGGGCACACCAAGCTGCTCCGCCATGCCCGACGCCACCAGAGCGTTCAGTATGTTGTGGCGGCCGACGAGCTGCATGCGAACTGCCAGCGTCGAATTCAGCAGTCGGAGCTGCACAGTTGTTCCCGCCGGCGATTCTTCCAGTGGTGTCGCCGACAAAGCCGCTGCCGAATCCAGCCCGAAGGTCAGGATTTCGGTGTCCGGCCGGACAACGGAACGAAGTTGTCGACAGCCTTTATCATCGATGCCAATCAGGAGAGGCTGATGTGGCCTGAGCAGTTCTGCAATTCTCGCCTTGGCCTGGAGATAGTGAGTCTGGTTGCCGTGGTAATCAAGATGATCTCTTGTGACATTGGTGACCGCCGCTGTTGCAAGAGGTACAGATGCGCAACGGCTCTGGTCGAGTGCGTGACTGCTGACTTCCATGACACAGTGCGTCGTCTGTCGTTCGACCATACGACGAAACATGGCGGCCATCTGGTCGGAGGTTGGCGTCGTAAGAGTGGCCAGCGAACGATTGATGCCATCGCTGTATTCGATCGTTCCCAGCAATCCGGACCGAATACCGGCCGCCTCGAGAATCGCACGCAGCAACCATGTCGAGGTTGTCTTTCCATTTGTTCCTGTGACACCGGCAATGGTCAGCTGTTGCTGAGGCATGGCGTGACTTGCGAAACATATGCGGGCGAAAGCGGCCCGAGGGTCGGCCACCACACACTGAGGCACCGGGATGGCCGCCATTGGTCGATCCACGACGACCGCGCTGGCCCCGGCGGCCATGGCATGATCGAGAAATTGACGGCCGTCGTAGCGAAACCCAGGGAAGGCAAAGAACACATCGCCCGGCCGCACGTGGCGGCTGTCGCACACAAAACGGGAGAACTTGATATCGCCGGTCCCGACAAAACTCACCGCGCCGAGTGTCTCACGAAGACTGAGCAACCGGCGGTCATGGAAGGAGTCGAGTGACATATCGTGAGATGCAAGTCGGGAATGGAGCCATGGTGTGGGATGTGGCAAGGGAACGCTGACCGACGAGTCTTCCAGTCCCCAATCCGCCTGTGCTGTGGCCTGGATCGGATCGTATTTCCCGGCAGAACCTGAGGGTTCTTGCCTCAAAATGAACCAGCGGGAGCATCAGATGATCGGCCATCAGATCCGCCCCGACACGATTCTCGTCCCGTTAAATCACTGGGTCAATCGCAGTTTCCTGCTCTCACATCGGGCAATGAGGGCGGGTGGCGTGGAACATTTCAGACCGAGTAACGCCTCAAAAACGTGAAAATAAAGACGGAATGAATTCCGTTTCAGAGGCCTCCGGACGCTTGGCGAAGCCGTATTCTGTTGGATATCCTCTGCCATCGGATCGAGAGTCTCCACAGGTTTCCGACGCAAGATCCGACGATTCAGTCACGCGATTCTGTTTGGTTCAGGATCAACTTCATTTCGCGTCGATTCGGATCAGTCGCTCTTCCTTTGATGATCATTCGAGATCGAAGTCAGACGATCTCTGTTGCGGTCGCCAAAGTGCTCTTCCATCAACTACAGACAATCGGATCTGACAGGATCACATTGAGATGACCACGGACCCAGCACAGCCAGAGTCTCAGGACACTGCTTCGAATCCTTCACCGGCAACTCCCGAAACGACATCGCCATCATCGGAATCCCTTGCCGCGGCTCAGGCTGCCTCGATGGAGGAAGCATCATCTGCGGCTGCCCGTGTTCGTGAAAAGATGGCAAGCAGTGGAGAAGGCATGGAGGTGGTCTCCAC
>JBKDRW010000650.1:0-6611 GCA_046341255.1 Planctomycetota bacterium | reverse complement strand
CGTGGTATCGGTCGTGCCATCGCGGAGGGGTTTGCGAAACGTCATGCCCGGGTCATGATCTGCAGCAAGAGTCCGGAATCGGTTGAGACGGCTCTACGCGAGATGGCGGAGGCAGGACTGAAGGCAGAGGGGATGACCTGTGATGTGGCGGATCCCGAACAGGTGATTGCTGCAGCAAAGCACGCGATCTCGACGATGGGACATGTTGATACGCTGGTTAATGCTGCGGGGATGAATCGACGCAAGCCGACGACGCAGGTGACGCTGGATGATTACAATGCGATCCTCGATACGAATCTTCGGGGATCATTTCTGATGTCACAGGAAATCGGGCGTCACATGATTGAACGCAGATCCGGCGCGCAGATCAACATCGAATCGCTCAACACATGGATGCCGCTGAAAGCTGTGCTGCCGTACGCGATGAGCAAATACGGTATGCAGGGGATGACCAAAGGACTGGCCATGGAATGGGGCCCGCATGGTGTTCGCGTCAACAGTCTGGCACCAGGCTTTATCCTGACCGATCTGACGAAGAAACTCTGGTCAGATCCCGGTATGCAGGCATGGAACGTGTCCAATGCTCCACTGGGGCGACTTGGGCAGCCGGAGGATATGATCGGAACGGCCGTCTTTCTGGCCTCAAGGGCATCCGCTTTTATGACGGGCCAGACTCTTTACGTTGATGGCGGGTTTTCCTCCGGATGGAACTGGCCGATTCCTCTGTAACAACGGGATTCACGCGGCTCATATACGGTCCTCGAGTCCCTGCATCACGGCTGTCACAGCTTCGCGATCGTCGGGGAATCCTCCAAGCTTTTATCTGTTTCACAATCTCATCTCCCGTCGAAGCGTTTCTCGCTGACCTTCACAACAACGACGCGGGACTCGATCATTTTCGAAACACGATCTCAACCACCACAAGCCAGAATCTCTATGTCAAACTCGACCCCTGCATCGAAAGATACCGTCACATTCGAATTCTCGCTCGATGACTTTTGTCAGCAGATGTCGAAAGAACTGGGTCTGACTGTCAGCCAGCTCGAAGGCACCGTCAGGCTGCTTGATGACGGTAATACGATTCCGTTCATCGCGCGGTATCGGAAGGAAGTCACAAAGGGACTTGATGAGCGGCAGCTTCGAGCTATGGAAGATCTGCTCGGACGAGCCAGAGAAATGGCGACTCGCAAACAGACGATTCTCAGAACGATTGCAGAACAGGGGAAACTCACTGCGGATCTTCGACAGCAGATCGAAGCCTGCCGTGACGCGCGAGTGCTGGAGGATCTGTACCTGCCCTTCAAACCGAAGAAAAGAACTCGCGCGCAGATTGCGAGGGAGAAGGGGTTGCAGCCGTTAGCGGATGTTCTCATGAGTCAGCAGCAAGCGGGCTCTCGAACCGAACTGCTTCGCCCGTTCATCAACGCAGAAAATGGTGTGCTGGACGAACGTGCGGCGATTCAGGGAGCGTGCGATATCGTGGCGGAAGCATGGGCGGAAAACGTCGCCAATCGAACGTGGATGCTGGAGCGTGTTCAGCAGGCGGATTTTGTGTCGGTAGTGAAGAAAGGAAAAAGAGACGAAGGCAGCAAGTTTGAAAACTACTTCGACTGTACCGAACGGATTTCCAGAATGCCGTCCCACCGATTTCTTGCCATGCAGCGAGGCGAGGCGGAAGGGATCCTGAAGCTGAGTACGGCGATGGATGATGAGACTCATCAGAGGCATCTGAAGAGCAGACTCGTGACAAACCCAGCGTTTGAGTTTCGCGAGGAACTGGAAGCGACGGTGCTGGATTGCTACGACCGACTGCTTCGCCCGGCGGCAGAAAGCACGCTGATCCAGACTTTGAAGGAAAGTGCAGACCGCGAAGCTGTCGAAGTGTTTGCGAAGAATCTGCGAGACCTGCTGATGGCTCCGCCGGCGGGGCCGCAAGTGACGATCGGGATCGATCCTGGTTTTCGCACAGGCTGCAAAGTTGCAGTGGTCGATGAAACGGGACGATTCCTGTGCAACGAAACAATCTATCCAACGCCTCCGAAGGAAGACATCGCGGGAGCTGAAGCCGCTTTGCTGCGATTGATCAGAAAGTATGACGCAACTTTGATTTCCATCGGTAACGGTACGGCATCACGGGAAACAGACCGGTTTGTGACGGAACTGATCCGTACAAACAGGCTGAATGTGACCAAAGTCGTTGTCAACGAAGCGGGCGCATCGGTGTATTCCGCCAGCGAAACAGCGATTGCTGAATATCCCGATCTCGATGTCACCGTTCGCGGCGCGATCAGTATTGCGCATCGGTTGCAGGATCCCCTGTCGGAACTTGTGAAGATTGACCCGCAGTCGATTGGGGTGGGACAGTATCAGCATGATGTTGATCAGACGATGCTGAAAAAAACTCTGGATCGGGAAGTGGAGTCGTGCGTAAATTCTGTGGGGGTTGATGCCAATATGGCAAGTCCGGCCTTGCTGTCGTATGTGGCCGGCATTGGTCCGGTGCTGGCGAAACGAATTGTGGCGTATCGAGACGAAAATGGAGCCTTCAAGTCCCGTGAGGATCTGCTGAAGGTGCCTCGTCTGGGACAGAAAGCGTATCAGCAGGCGGCCGGATTTCTTCGCATCCGAGGCGGTGCACAACCCCTTGATAATTCAGCCGTTCATCCCGAACAATATCCGCTGGTTCTGAAGATGGCGCAGAGGCTTGGCAGCGATCCGAAGAGGCTCGGCGGCAATCGAGAACTGGTTGCGAAGGTCAACGCTGCAGACTTCCTGGCGGAAGCCGGCGAGTTCACCGTGCGAGACGTGCTGACGGAACTCGCTCGCCCGGGCCGAGATCCACGCCACGAATTCAAGGTCGCGAAGTTCTCGGAGACGATCAGCGAAATTGCACATCTTCAGATCGGGATGGTGCTGGAAGGCGTCATTACCAACGTGACGAAGTTCGGAGCATTTGTTGATATCGGTGTTCATCAGGATGGATTGATTCACATCTCGCAGCTGGCCAGCCACTTCGTTCGCGATCCTTCGGAAGTGGTTTCTGTAGGAGACATCGTCAAGGTCACCGTCGTGGAGGTCGATACGGCACGCCGCCGCATCGCCCTGTCCCGCAAAGCAGTGTCGTAAGCTCGCCGTTTGCAGCGGCAAATGGCGGCATTGAAAATTCTCAGGGATACCCAGGAAAGACGAACAGGGTCAAAGACTTCGGTATTCTTTGTGTCGTCGTCGGGTCATTCTTTGAACGTGGCTGAGATGCACTACGCGAGCGGTTTCTCGGCAATTGTGCCGTTCGGCGAGGTCTTGACGACGTAGCCGCGGCCCTGGATTTCTGCGCGCAGTGCATCGGCTGCTCCAAAGTCCTTGCGTTTGCGAGCATCGTCCAGTTGACGGCACAGATCTTCAATCGCCGTCTGTTCGCTGCTTTCAGTTGCTGAGACGGGAGCATTCGCCCCGAGCGGAGCAACAGCAAGTACGTCGTTGATTCTGTCGAGGGCGCCAAGTGCTGCAGCGGCGTCTGACGGAGTGGACGCGGCCCAGGGAAGGATGGCTCCCAGGGCTCCGGAGATGTTGAGATCATCCGCGAGTGCTTCAGCGAACTCCTTCAGGATCGGATAGTCGAGGCCGACCTTCTCCGGCTTGCCGCCGCAGGCCGCTTCCAGCCTCGCTCGCATTTCAGTCAGGCGTTTGACAGCCCCCGCGGAGTCAAGCAGGCCTTTCTTTGTGAAGTTCATGTTGGCTCGATAATGCGATTTGATCAGTTCCAGTCGCAGCACCGCCGGATGCACCTGAGTCCCGGTCGCGCGGCCTTCCAGCACATCACGAACGGTCCAGAAGTTGCCTTTGCTCTTCGACATTTTCTCGCCCTCCACCATCAGAAAGCGAGTATGCATCCAGAATTTTGCAAATGTATCCTTTCCCGTCGCGCCGCAGGTCTGAGCGATCTCACACTCGTGATGCGGAAAGATCAGGTCTTCGCCCCCGGTGTGAATGTCTATGATATCGCGACCAAGTCGTTTACGAGCCATGCACGAGCATTCAATATGCCAGCCTGGGTAACCCATGCCCCACGGCGATTTCCATTTCATGATGTGCGAATGGTCGGGTTTCCACAGCATAAAGTCCGCCGGATGCTTCTTATTCGCCTGATTTTCATCACTGATGCGTCCACCAGCCCCTGTCATCAGTCGATCCAGCGTGTTGCCGCTCAACCTGCCGTAAGCCGGAAAACTCTCGACGCTGTAATACACGACTCGGTCCGGTCCGACGTACGCGTGTCCGTTTTTCAGCAACTGGGTGATCATTTCCTGCATCACGTCAATGTTCTGCGTCGCGCGGAGAATGTTTTCCGGCTCGGACGCAACCTTCACTCCCAGTAGTTTCGCGTCTTCCAGAAACGCGTTCATGTAGTATTCAGCGATCTGATACGGATCGTCCGGATTCTGAACGGCACCCTCGGGGACTTTGCCGGACTTCTTGTCCTCCTTCACACGTGCGGCCGCAGCCTGCATCTTGTCCTGACCGCCACCATCGGCATTCGAATCATCAGTCATGTGGCCCACGTCAGTGATGTTCATCACGTGATGGACCTTGTGCCCGAAGAATTCGAGTGTTCGACGAACCAGATCGGCAAAGAGAAACGATCGAAAGTTGCCGATGTGAGCGAAGTCGTAAACCGTTGGACCACAGCTATACATGCGAACGCAGTCGGATTCGACCGGCTTAAAGGTCTCAATCGAATTGGTCAGCGTATTGTAGAACCGGATGTCCATCTTTGGGTCCCGACAGAATCAAAAGACAATGAACGCAAGGCAACCGCGAGATGTCGCACAAGGGGCCGTCCGCAGGGAGAGAAGTGTCGAAGGGGAGTCCGCTGCGAGTCAAGAGCGTTCGACCAGTTTGGCGCGGATGAACTCAGCAGATTCTCAACACTGCTCAAGCAGCCAGACGAACAGGCCTTTTGCAAGGTGCATGCGATTTTCTGCCTGTTGGAATACGATGCTGTTGTCCGCATCCATGACACCATCAGTGACTTCAAGGCCGCGTTTTGCGGGCAGATCATGCATGAATCTGGCAGACCGAGGCGCCAGTTTCATCAGGTCTTCGTTGACCTGAAAACCGGCAAATGCCTTCTTACGACGATCCGCGTCATCTTCCTGTCCCATGCTGGCCCAGACATCCGTGTAGACGATGTCGGCCGTTCGCACGGCTTCCTGAGGGTCGTGTGAAATATGAACCTGATGATTCGGGAAACGGACGGACATGAGATCCGAGAACGAGCGATCAAATTCGAAGCCTCGGGGACAGGCGAGGGTCAGCTTCATTCCGACCATGGCCGATGCAATTGCCAGAGACATTGAAACATTGTTGCCATCACCAACAAACACAAGGTGTACGCCCTTAACGTCACCAAGCGATTCCTGGATTGTCAGGAGATCCGTCATCGCCTGACACGGATGACGTTCATCGGACAGACCATTGATCACCGGACATGAGGAGTATTGTGCGATCTCTTCAATCAGTTTCTGCGAAAACGTGCGCATCGTGATGATGTCGCTGAACGAACTCAGCACTTTGGCAACATCCGGCAGACTCTCACGACCGTTCAATCCGGCTTCTGCAGTCGTCAGAAAAATACCAGATCCACCAAGATGGATCATGGCCGCTTCGAAGCTGTTTCTTGTTCGCAGCGAGGGCTTCTCGAACAATTGTGCGAGCACTCGTCCGGGGTACAGCGCAGGACGTTCCCCTTTGCGGAAGCGAGCTTTCAGTTCAGAGGCCTTCGCGAGGATTGCAAACAACTCTTCGGAGTTGATATCAAGCAGCGATGTCAGGTGTTTCATGGTGTCGTGACGGCCATGAGCAACTGCCCGTTGAACTTCAACAGGGCGGTCCGGAAAACGAAAAAGACTGAGCCGTCCTTATACAGAACTGCCCAGCCGCCAAAATTCGGAAAGGGAAAGTTTGGCAACTTTGCCCCTTCAGGTTAAGCGTCGGAATTTGATTTTCAGCTGAGGTTTGGCAAATTCCAACGACTCCAAACCCGGCCGAAGTTCCAGTTTTCGGCCGTTTTCCGTCGGCGTTTTCATCTTCGCTGAAGGAATTGCTCAGGACACCTCGTTTCACCAAAGGTTCAATCGTCAGTGTTTGCCTGATTCACGCCTCCTGGGACCGGTGCCTGCTGCCTTCTGGAAACCAGTCTCCTGCTCTCACGCATTTTCTGCCAGAAGCCATCAACCTGATTTGTCATGGGACACAACTGCCGGAAAGCCCCGGCCGGATCGAGTCCAATTATTCAGGCAAGAGTTCTTTCCACGATTGTTCGAAGCAGAGGCAGGCAGTCCTCCAGTTTCTGCAGCAGTCGCGTCTGGGGCGCTCGTTCGAAGGATTGCGAGGCGAGGCAGACTGCACCCGCGAGAAACCGATCATGGCAGATCTGCCAGAATGCAGGTGTCTTCAGAGAGCCCGAAATCACTCGTGTACGGGCTTCCTGAGCAAAAAATGCGACATCTGTCATCACATCCTGCAGTTCAACGGCTGATCCGTCGCGAAGGTACAGCGAGGCACCGTGGTGAATGTCGCTCAATACTGACAGAAGAGCATCTGTCACGCCC
>JBKDRW010000649.1:0-4406 GCA_046341255.1 Planctomycetota bacterium | reverse complement strand
CCCATATCCCAGGCGTCTTCACGGAATCTCTCGAGTTCTTTTCGCCAGAGGAACTTGGCTACAAGTACAAGCTGACGAACCAGAAGGTGATGATCAATGTCGGGTCTGTTGGCCAGCCCAGAAACAACGATCCGCGTTCGTCGTACGTGACACTGGATGGCGGCAATGTCGAGTTCCATCGTGTGGCTTACGACATGGAGAAGACGATCGAAAAGATCTACGCCATTCCGGAACTTGATAACTTCCTCGGTGATCGCCTCCGCGAAGGCCGCTGATCAGGCCTGTTCCCAGCGGCAACTGTCAGCACCATGCGAGTCAACTTTTCACGTTGGTGACTTCCGCGTCCGGACTTGTATCCACAGTTCCTGTCGAGACCATCAGGAAGTCAAATCCGTTGTGATAATTGACTGGGAATCATCAAAATCCGCAGTCGTGTCCGATTTCCGTTGAATTGCAACTCGCGCGTGGAAAAAAGAAAGAGAAGTGTCTATCGTTTGGCGCGAGGTCTGGCCATGCGTTGTCGGACAATCCCCTTGGTCGCAATCGTCGAGATACCTGTCCGACTCAGGATTCGCCTGGCCGCCAGACAGCCCACAACCATCCTTGTTTCGCACAAGCGCCCGTAGCTCAGCTGGATAGAGCAACCGCCTTCTAAGCGGTAGGTCAGTGGTTCGAATCCACTCGGGCGCATTGCTCCTCGAATTCTGCCGACCTGCGAGATGGTTCGATGGGTGCCAATGAGGTCCGGGTCGCTTGTTGTCGAAGAGTCGCACCGTATTCCGACGTTCTCTGATAATTGCGGTCCTCCATTCCCCGAATGGTTGAAACGGAATTTCAAGGCCTTACGCTGTGCGTCTTTGCTGACGTCAGTCCAGAGCGGAAGTGACAGGCTTTTCATCCGCCCCATGGGAATAAACCTGACTGCAGAGCGGAACTCCACCGATCAGACTTGAGCGAGATTCATGAAAGCGAAAATTGTCCTGTTGCCGGGTGACGGCATTGGTCCCGAAATCGTGGCTCAGGCGAAGAGAGTCCTTGAGGTGGTCGCGGTCAGATTCGGTCACTTTTTTGACATGCCTGAACATGCGATTGGCGGGAATGCGATTGACGCATACGGAGATCCTCTGCCCGAGGCAACATTGTCCGCGTGCAAATCTGCCGACGCAGTTTTGTTGGGAGCCGTGGGCGGGCCGAAGTGGGACGACCCGAAGGCGAAAACGCGTCCGGAAGCCGGTTTGCTTCGGATTCGAAAAGAATTGGGCTTGTTTGCGAATCTTCGTCCCACCAAAACCTGGGATGAATTGCTGGACGCTTCTCCGCTGAAACGAGAAATCGTTGCCGGCACTGATATCCTGTTTGTGCGTGAACTGACCGGAGGGATTTATTTTGGCGAATCCGGACGACGTCCACATCCATCCGGAGAAGAAGCCTACAACGTGATGGTGTATTCCACCGGCGAGATTGAGCGTGTTGTACGACTTGCCGCTGACGCCGCTCGCAAACGCCGCGGTAAGCTCACGATGGTTGATAAGGCCAATGTACTCGAGGCTTCACGACTTTGGAGGCAGGTTTCCGAACGCGTCGTCAGGGAAGAATTCCCGGATCTGCAGTACAACGTCGTGCTGGTCGATGCGATGGCCATGCACCTGATTTCTCGCCCTCGTGACTTTGACGTGGTCGTGACAGAAAATCTGTTCGGCGACATTCTGACCGATGAGGCCTCCATGCTGCCTGGGTCACTGGGATTACTTCCGTCTGCATCGATTGGCTCAGGCGGTCCGGGGTTATTTGAACCAATTCACGGATCCGCACCGGATATTGCGGGAAAGAACGTAGCGAATCCGCTTGCCACGATTCTGGCCGCCGCCATGATGTTGCGATACTCAATGAATATGAACAACGAAGCCGACGCCATTGAGGCCGCTGTCAGCGATGTCCTGAAAGCCGGTCACCGGACCAAGGACATTGCAGGCACTGGTCCTTCCATATCAACGACCGCCATGGGCGACCTCGTCGTCGCAAAACTTTAGTTGACACTGAACAGCGACGCCGTGCCTGTTCAAAACGAGGCTCGCTTTCCTCGATCGCCAGACGGAATTCTGCGTTTCGCCACAGCGGCCACCCCTCGCCACTGGAAGTCTCCGGCACAATTCTGCACCATAGGAAGACAGCCGGACCACAATCTGCACAAGGGGAACTCAATGGACCTGCAGCGCCATCTCGTTGCCGTTGCTCTGATCGTCGTCACCTTCACCTCGTCTGCAAGCGGCCAGAATGGAGGAGGCGGTGGCGGGAACGGCAACGGAGGTTTCCCCGGCGGCATACTGATTTCTCCAAATGGTCTGGTCAACCGCGTCAACAGCGTCGCCGTGAATGCCGCTGCACTGCGACAACTTCGGAATCATGCACTGAAGGCACTGAACGAGGATCTCAACCAGCCCTCAGATCGACGATTTGTTTCTCTGGCGGGATTGGATGAGGCCATTGCCCGACAGCTCGCCGCGAATGAGTCTCTTTCGGCCGATATGAAATTTCTGGCTGGACTGAGTCGGATCGATTTCGTGATTGTCGAGGAACACGATGTGATTCTTGCGGGGCCAGCATCAGGATTTGCATCCAGTCCCGATGGCCGCATCATCAGCGTCGAGTCCGGCCGCCCCGTTCTGAATCTGGACGACCTCCTTGTAGCCCTTCGCGGTGCCAGTGAGGAAAATCACGTGGGGTGCTCCATGGATCCGGATATCCAGCGACTCCAACAGGCGATGGACTGGCTCAAAGCAAATTCTGCTCCGGCCACGCCAGCCGACGCCCGAGCCAGGATGCAACGCAGTGTGGAGCTTCAGGGGGAATGGACCGTTTCGACATTCGGTGTTCCGGAAACCTCTCGCATGTGTCTTGCGATGGTCGAGGCCGACTATCTGATGAAGAGGATTGCAATCGGATCCGAAAACCCAGGCGTTCGAGGCCTGCGAAGCAGTCTGGCACTGGCCCGGCCCAATGACAACATGATGAGACGCTGGTGGTTTACTCCGTGTTACACGCTGGACCGGACCGAAGATGCTCGAGTCTTCGCATTTTCCGGACCTCGACTGCAGCTGCACGGACGGGAAGAATTGATTAACGATGCAGGGCAGGTTATCGAAGCCAATCTCATACAGCCCAGTTCAGAGAAATTTGCCCGGCTGTTCAGTGATCGAATCGATCAGCTGGCTGAGAAGGTCCCCGCCTTCGCCGATCTCCAGAACATTTTTGATCTTCTGACAGCGGGAGCCATTCTCAATGAGGCGGAATCCTCCGGGCGTCTGAACTGGACGCTCAGGACTCTGCGCGATCAGCAGTCACTTTCTATCGCGAGCTACAGCGTGCCCCGAACGACTCTGCCGGAGGTCAACACCAAAGATGCAGGCTCACTCATCATCGGAGCATTTTCCGGAGGTGTAACGATCCGCCCCGCGAATCTGACGGCAAGTGCGAGTCTCAAGGGCACTTCAAAAGCGAATCTGCAGGACACTGAAGTCTCAGATCGCAGACGAGATCAGGATCTGAACTGGCCCACGATGGATGTGGTTCGCCAACACGCAAAATCGGACGCCGGGTGGTGGGACGCCATGTCTGCTGATGCCGTGAAATAGCCGTTGACAATCTGCGAGGCTGGCCGGGGAACACCAGCGTCGGCCGAGCATTGAAGCGGCACGATCTGCCGATCGTCCTCCCCGTGCAGAACCGGCTGATTCAGGTCATCGGAAAACAATCGTTGCGGCAAACGGGATCGGATCGCCGCGTTTCGGGGACTTTTGACGCGATCCGGCACAATGCTGACAATCGGTCGAATCCGAAAACACGGTACATCCATAACAATCGCTACAGTTTCACAAATTACCTGACCGATACTTCCCGCAAGACCGTCATGATGCGCGGACTCCGTGGACGTTTTTCAGCGTCCTTGAGTTCGAGCCGGACGGGGAAACATCAGCGAAGGCAGTGAAAACTGCAGCTTCTCCAAGGATGGATCAATGCGGATTCGGCACTCACTCAAGGCGTTCGTGCCCTTTATTCTGATGCTTGCTGCCGGGCGAACCGTGGAGGCTCAATACGGTCCGGCTCCATCCGACGGGATGTATGCCCAGAATTACGGCATATACCAGCCCCAGTCGCCGTATCAGAACGTCTTTGAACAGAACTACGTTTCTGACGGTCTATGGTTCAACAATACGGTTCAGGGACTGGACGCCCGGCGAGACTGGTTCTTTGATCTTCAATATGTCAGAACCAATACGAGAAAGCTCGATGGAATTTTCGGTGCTGAAGGCGTTCAGACCTACACCCAGCAGAATGACCCTGCAGCCGATGGGCTTTCGACCGGACTGAATGGCTTCCCGGTATTTGACCCGGCGACAGGTGACATG
>JBKDRW010000648.1:0-22763 GCA_046341255.1 Planctomycetota bacterium | reverse complement strand
AACTTCTGAAGGGCGTCGAACTGAACGGACGCAGATACAAGAACTATATCGATGGCTACCACCAGCTGGATTATCTGAGCGGCAAATCAGAAACTTCGCCGCGGAATGAATTTATCTATGTCGGCGATGACGGCAACATCATGTCGATCCGGGTCGGTGACTGGAAGGCCACGTACCTCGAAAATCGCGCGAAGCAGTTGCAGGTTTGGCGAGAACCGTTTGTCAAGCTGCGTCTTCCGTTGCTGTTCAATCTGCGACGCGATCCTTTCGAGAAAGCGTATGAAAACTCCAATACGTACCACGACTGGATGATCGATCGGGCATATGTGCTGGGCCCGATGCAAGCCGTTGCCAGTCGATTCCTGATGACAATGAAGGAATATCCACCGAGTCAGAAACCGGGCGACTGGAGTCTGGAGTCACTCGAGAAGCAGATCAAAGAGATGACAGCAGGCGGAAAGTAAGTCTTGCAAGCCATCGCAATGCGCGGGATGTCGCCGTCAAACGCGACATCCCGTTTTTTCCAGCCTCGCTGACATCTGATCCTGTTGAAAGCATTCCGGATTCGCTGGCCCATACCGGCTTTTCATGGTTGTGACAGTATCTGCCCAAAGCTTCAGAGAAGCCTATGTACCGACAGCGTCACGTTTCTGCGATCCTCGGCTGCATTTTTCTCTTCCCCGTGAGCGCCGCACATGCTGCAGATGATCCCCTTCCAGACTGGAATAATGGTCCGGCGAAAATATCGATCATCGCCTTCGTTGACCGGGTTTCACGCGAGGGTTCTGCGGACTATGTACCAGTGGAACAGCGGATTGCCACGTTCGACAATGACGGGACCCTCTGGAGCGAACAACCGATGTATTTTCAGGCATTCTTCATCGCGGATCGCATCAGAATTCTCGCACCGCAGCATCCTGAGTGGAAAGGCAAAGAGCCATTTGCGTCGATCCTCCACGGCGATCTGCAAGCAGCCATAAGTGGCGGTGAGCTCGGATTGCTTGAAATGGCCATGGCCACCCATGCCGGCATGACGACAGAGGAGTTCGAGCACATCGTGAAAGACTGGATTGCAACAGCAAGACATCCTGTTTCGGGACGTCTATACACGGAGATGGTCTTTACGCCGATGCAGGAACTTCTCGAATACCTTCGGGCAAGCGGCTTTAAGACGTACATCGTGTCTGGTGGCGGTATCGAGTTCATGCGTCCATGGACCGAAAGGGTCTATGGAATCCCTCCAGAGCAGGTCATCGGAAGCAGCATCCGCACAAGATTTGAAGTACGCGACGACCAGCCGGTCCTTGTACGATTGCCCGAGATCAATTTCATCGATGATAAAGCTGGAAAACCTGTCAGCATCCAGCAACACATCGGTCGGCGACCAATCGCTGCCTTTGGCAATTCTGACGGTGACCTTGAGATGCTGCAATGGGTCACGTCCGGCAACGGCCCGCGTTTCGGACTGATTGTTCACCACACCGATGCGGAGCGTGAATGGGCTTATGACCGATCTTCCCACGTGGGCAGACTCGACAGAGCGCTTCATGAAGCCGATTCAAAAGGCTGGACTGTCGTTAACATGAAAGAAGACTGGAAAACGATCTACACGCAGGCCCCATAACTCCATCACCCGAAGTCAGGAATGCATATCTTCTGACAAGCGACACTGCCCCACTCAGGCATTTCAAGACCGAGGTGCCGATCGACTTCACCAAATCAATCGACGACGCCACGCGGAAGTACATCGAATTCTATCTTTGTGCCGCGTGACGACCATCTTTCGACAAATCAACGTCCCACTCGGAATCTGACACATCAATGATCGCCGTGACACTGTCTCGTTCAGATATTGATCGCCCGATCCGTTTTCGACTCTGCTGCACTGGTCCGGCGGGCATCTCCACGTGTTGAATCATCGCTCTCCGAGCCATGTGATCGACAGAGCATCCCTGCTCGGATCTGACGTTTTCACACATCGAGGGCTGATCTGATGCCGCGGAGCGACATGAACGTCCGACGGCAAAGTGATTCACGAGTGCACGTAACGCTGATCCGATCGAAAGCCATGGTCCTTGATCAGACAAAAGCCGAATGTTCACCGCTCGCGGCAAACACTGACTGCCGTGAATATCGACATTTAATATAGTCCCACAAGGAATCAGCCCGAGTCAGAGACTGGCAGTCCTCAACCTGACACTCGCCACTTTGAGTGGTCTTCTCTCCTGACGCTTGCGACTCAAGCACCGTCACAAACAAACAAGGTTCCGCAGAAGCGAGGATCGCCTGACGAAACTCGGCGACTCATTCGATGCGGTTCACAATTGCAACACACCCCGTAGTCCCAGCAGCAGCGAGGAATCGACCGCTTCCCGGGCCGGTGTGATCTGCTGAGCGTCAACGGTCAGATGGAACCATTCAGTGACAGCCACATTGTAGAACACTTCAGCACCATGACCGTCACCAACTCCACCCACGGCAAGGGTCAGCAGCGGATCAAGTTGTGAACTTGTTCCGCAATAGTAGTATCCCGCTCCGAAGGTATCGCTGCTGCGGCCCGGAATCATGCTGTTTCCGCCCACTCCACCGCTCAAAAACCATCCGATCGGATTCGTGGCCTCGTCAGCCAGACCCGCTCGCCCGAACAACCCCCAGCCTTTCTTCGAATCCAAAGAATCAACGATCAGATGCTGGTCAAAGTTGTAGTAGAGTGACCACGATTCTGAACTTCTGGCAATCGGGATGTCTGGCAGCACAATACGAGGGTCCTGATCAAGGCTCACATAATTGCGGCTACTCCACGTTGCTCCGAATGACTGGTGTCCAGGCAGCCCCAGAAACTCCGTCGGCAGTCGCAACTCAGGAGCAAGTGTCACTCCATCGTTGAACAACTCGTCAATGCCCGAGTCCTTGATACCTTCGCGTGCGTTCAGCACGCTGAATGTGAAGATCGGCTCAAGGTCCTGAAGAATGACAAAGCCTGTTCCCAGCGTTGAGTAGGGAATCGTGCGCAATCCGATGGGTGTAGAAACAAAAGCCATATTGGAAAACTGAGTCAGCCCACGCCCACTGGCAAAAGCATTCTGATCACCGTCGAGTGTGTCCAGTTTTCCTGCAAAGACACCAAAGGTTTCAGAAAGCATCTGGGTGAACAGCACGTTCGTCAAGCAGAGCTGTTCGCTGTCGGGTAGAGGCAGATCTGTTGCAATTGCTGATGGTAACAGTGCCCCTGTGGTATTACGCAGGGATTGTCCGAAACGATGCTCTGCTCGAATTTTAACAAACAGGCCTGTCATTCCGAAAAGCTTGTCTCCGTCAAGATTCGCAACGTAGTCTCCGTGTCCTGCATAGCGCCCACCACGATCGGTACCACCGCTGACAGTTCCCATATAGAACTGGGCGATGTTCGCCTCGAAGTCCACTCCAGAGTCGGAAAGCTCCGGCCGTATTCCAAACCAGTCTCCCGTGAGTTGCGAACAGGTCAGCGGCTTGATGGCCTCAAACAACGTTTCGCCGCATGACGTTTCCCCGCAGTCTGTTCCGTCCGCGGAACCGAAGACAGGCGCGACAGATTGTGCGGGACTGCCTTCCAGCCTGTTCTGTCCGCTGACCGGCTGCCTCGCTGCTGCCATGCAGATCGCGAATCCATAGCAAGCCATTTTGGCCCAGTGACGTGCAGAACTTCTCATGTGAAACTCCGACTCCTCGACGCGTGCAAAACCATCGCGTGAACCATTGGAGGATCGTCGGAACTCACCAGATAGTCGCAGCGATTCCTGACGATCGTTCACATCAGATTCTGACAAGGAATGAACGTTCCGATCTGGTAAGCCAGGAGCCTTCGACAGTCCAGATCCGGCATGTCATATTTTGATAACTCGGCAATTTCCGCCGGTGCAGGGATGTCAGCTCATCCAGGAAATCCGAGCGATCCACGGTTCAACTTCCGGCCTGACACACGTTTCATGCGGAGCAGTCTGATCCCTGTGAAGCAATCACGATCGGGGACCGCAGCAGATACAGGAAAACAACGGTCCGCCAGCGTCAGTCTGCCTGCGTCTTTCACTGGTCATCAACTTACCGTCAGAACCCCGTCAATTTGCTCCGCCTGTCGAACAGTCGGAATTCCGACAGACTGGTGATTCGCTTGCAGTGCCACCAGATCGAAAGTCTCAGGATGGCCACTTACGTCCCTCACGGATCATTCCTGCAGCGTTGTGCAATGATCTTCAGATGTTTGGCGGCGGCATAAGCCTTGCCGATGCTGTCCAGTTGTCCGATCGAACGCTAATATTCCTGCTCCCGCTCAACTGCATCCTTCCCTGAGTAACCTGCCATGCGAGTCGTCGTTACGCGTTGTGTGCTGGCGATTGTCAGTTTTGCTGTCCCGTTTGTATCAAGCGATTCAGCCGATGCTCAGTCGGATCCACTCCTGCCGTTTCCTCAGAATCGAGTGAAAGACTTTTATTCAAGGCAGGCTGGACAGTTTCTTTCCTCGCCGCCTAAGGAGCCGATCGAGATTCTGCCCCAGTTTCCGGGGCTCGATGGAGGCGGATTCGGACATTGGGGACAGAATCCCGAAAGTGTCAGCTTCGACCAGTCATTGAATGATGTGGACACCGGAAACGTCGTATGCCAACTCACTCATCACTTTGGACAAACGACAGCCAAAGGTGTCAGCGTTCAGATTGATGAAACATCGAAAATCAGCGTGTTGTTTGATCCGCTGAAGATGACGTTCATCGATGCATGGACGGGCGGTTTCGTGAAGTGGGGATTCGTCCGATTCGGACTCATGGGGGGAGTTGAGGCAGCAGGACAGCGATTCGGAGATTTTTCCACCAGTTCATGGACGATCGGTGATGGAATAACGGCTCAGTATCAGGGCTACTACCGATCTGGAAAACATGTGGCCTTCAGAACTCAGATCGGCAAGGCCGCGATTCTCGATTCGATGTTTGTGGTGGATGGCGTTCTGATTCGCACCCTGTTCATTGACGGAACGTTGCCCCGAGGAACGTCGTTGACGCTTGGAAGGTCAGCTTCTGTCAAGTTGCTGAACACGCCGGATGGCATCAAACTCGCGGAACGCGATGGCGGTTCGATCATTCAGTTTGCTGAATCCGTCAACGAACCGATTCGGATCGCATTCGGCCTGCAGGGTGATGTAATGCCGACAACGGCAAATCTTCCCGGTGCAGCCGATTTCCGGAAAGGGGCCACCGGGCAGTGGATTCAGCAGATCACCGAAACCCGTGGCGTGAAAGCAGACGACACGACACAGTTGGCTATCGACAGCATCACGTTACCACATGCTGCGGTGAATCCATTTCGATCAGCCATGCGGGTCGGTGGAGTTGGCTGCCTGAAAGACGGAAGAGTCGTCGTCTCGACGTTGATGGGTGAGGTCTGGCTCGTCAGCGGAATTACAGAACAACTGGACCAGCCTCTCCGCTGGCAGCGCATCGCAGCAGGACTGTATCAGGCACTTGGCGTCGCGGTTCAGAACGAACGAATTCTTGTGTTGGGTTCCGATCAGATCACTCAGCTTCACGATCTCAACGGCGACGGAGAAACGGATTATTACGAATGCGTGACCAACAACTTCCCAACGACGGGTGGTCATGATTTCTGTACGTCATTGCAACAGGATGATCATGGTCAGTTGTACTGGGCCGTTTCATCAGGCGATTTTGGAGTGGCTCGCATGAACAGCAGCGGGCAGATCGATTCGCTTGGCAACGGACTTCGAAACTCCAACGGTATCGGGGTGTCTCGCGATGGCAAAGTCGTTCTGGCCACCGTTCAGGAAGGGACGTGGACTCCGGCATCAGCGATTTTCGAGGTGACAGGACACAGCTATCATGGATTGAAGGGGCCCAAACCAGGACATGGAAAATACGGGTATGATCTGCCGCTGTGCTTCCTTCCGCGAGGTGTCGATAATTCGTCGGGAGAAATCGGATTCCTGCCGCAGGACCCACGACTCGGCCCGCTCAGCGGCACGGCAATCGGCACATCCTTCGGAGCCTGTCAGGCCTATCTCGTTCTTCGGGATGTTGTGAATGGACAATCCCAGGGAGCGATTGTCCCTCTGCCTGGGGATTATCTGAGCGGAGTCTGTCGAGTTGCTTTTAATAATCACGACGGCCATCTCTACCTTGCGGGCACAGAGGGTTGGCAAAGCTATGCTGCGGAAGATGGATGCCTGCATCGCGTTCGACTCACTCAGACACCTCTCTCACTTCCAACGGCCATTGAAGCCTATGCAAACGGAGTGATCGTGCGATTTTCCGGGCCTCTTGATCCTGCCTCGGTCACGCTTTCTGAAACATTCTGTCAGCAGTGGAATTATCTTTACAGCGCCGGTTACGGATCGCCGGAGTATTCTATCAAGGATCCCGGCCGTCAGGGGCATGAACTGGTGGATGTGAAGTCCGTTCATCTGCTGCCGGATGGGAAATCGGTCTTCCTTGAGATTCCTCAGTTGCATCCAGTGATGCAGTTGCACACTCACCTGCGTTACAAGACCCGGCAGGGAGATCCGGTGACTCCGGATCTGTTTGCATCAATTTACGAACAGCGTCCGTCATTTACGCAGTTCCCGGGGTACACAGCAATTGCGAAACGCAGGGCCCCTGACTTTCCGATTGCGGAAAAGTACGAACAAGATCCGCGACTGGTGCAACAGGAAAGATACGGTACGGACTTTGGGTGGGTCTCAAGCTCTCTGAAGATCTCCGTCAGTGCTTCGGCAGGTCTGCAGTTTGAACCTCGTGTCTTGCGTGTCGCTCCGGGCACGCGAGTATCCCTCGCATTTCGAAATGGGGACCCCAGCATGCCTCACAATGTGGCTGTAGTGAAAGCCAGTGATATCGACGAATTCGGTGAAAGATCGATGCAACTGGCAAGTAATCCTCGAGCCATCGCGACTCACTACGTCCCGGACGCCCCAGGGGAAATCTGCTTCTCACCGATCCTTCCTCCAGGGGATCAGTACACGATGTACTTTGAAGCTCCGCAGCAGGCGGGTGAATATCGCCTTGTCTGTACCTACCCAGGGCACTGGCGAGTCATGCAGGGCAGTTTGTTTGTGATTCCTGACGGGGAACCACTTCCCGAATCGTCGCTCACTCCGGCTCGCAGATTCATCCAGATGTGGACCACAAACGACCTTGCGAACGATGCGGATACACTGAAGAACCGCAACTTCACCGAGGGCAAGGCCGTCTTCGAATCTGCGGGATGCAGTAAATGCCACAAAATCGGTGAAGCCGGCGTCAATCTGGGCCCCGATCTGACAAAGGTGTCAGATCGGTTCAAAGGTGCAAGGCTGCTGCAGCAGATGCTGGAACCTTCATCGGAAGTCAACAAGCAATTCCAGACGTGGGTCGCTGCTCTGAACGACGGTCGTGTCGTTTCCGGTCTGCTGCTGGAACAGAACGACCAGCGAGTGACGCTGCTGCCTAACCCCCTCAAGCCGGAGACAAAGATCACCCTATCCAGAGACGAAATCGATGAATTCGAAGCCTCCAGCGTTTCCACGATGCCCATGAGCCTTCTCATCACTTACAGTCGCAACGAGATTCTGGATCTGGTGGCCTACGTGCAGTCAGGAGGGAATCCAAAGGACTCGGTATTCTCTGCCGTGAAGTGATGATCGTGCACTCAACGGCATGCGTGAGGCGGATGCTCAGAAGAATTCAACTGAGTACATCACGGCAGGCATAGGGATGTCAGTGCACCCTCAAATGCAGAAACAAGACCGCCGACCAGTAGAATACGGCGAAGGCAAAAATTATTGCCAGCACGTTCCACGCGGTGGTCCATCGGCGATTTGTCCACAGGAATCGTCCGGCGAGTGAAATGGGCACCGCAGCCACGAAGCCAACGAGGAAGACCCATTCAAACACAAGGCTCAGTCGTCGGCACGCGAGAAAGTACAGGAAAGAAACGGTGACGAATACGAAACCGGCGATGGCTGATCGCATTTTGTCTCGTCGAGTCAGATTCTTGCGAGACAGTGAAATTCGATCGATAAACGGCTGGTAGACCGCAAAGACAGCGACGGGCCATGTGAAGATGAAGTCGTTCGCTCGCAGACTCAGCATCGTTGTGCCGAAGCATCCGGCAGTGAAAACCAGTGTCCAATACAAAAGCGACTTAGTCTTGAAGGGCAGCGATTGCCACCCCATCGTGAAAATCAAGCCAACGGCGATCGGAAGTGACGCAGCCATGATGGCGAGACACCACCGAAACCAGTTCATCAGCCAGCGTTGTGATGGAAGATCGAACGCGTACTCCGGTTCGACGCCAAGTACAACCGAAGCCAAATCAAAGTACGCTTGTTGCGGAATGTCGGCAGTTGTGATCGCTTGATTCCGCTGCTGCGAGTCCAGTCGAGATGGGTCCCCGAGGAACAAACAGGCCGCGCGGCTTTGATTTCGTACGAAGAGTCGCCCTCGCGACAGAGCGGGCTGGGTCCAGCAGATTTCACCCCCAAGGACCGAGACCCTTCCGAGTTCTTCAAATCGCTCCGTGGACTGACTCGCCAGAATCAGCTCGCCAAGGTCATTCAACAGGATCAGCTTGCCATCCACCGCGATCACGGTCGCATGACCGGGCCCTTTGTCACCAACGGTTTCAGGAACCTCGTTGTCTCGAATTGGCTTATCGTCACCAGCAGACCAAAGCTCATCCCCTGTCATCATGTCGACGC
This sequence comes from Planctomycetota bacterium, assembly GCA_046341255.1. Lineage (GTDB taxonomy): Bacteria > Planctomycetota > Planctomycetia > Planctomycetales > Planctomycetaceae > SXXK01. Next base: position 14,044 of record JBKDRW010000648.1, on the reverse strand, counting down.
ATCGAAAGACGCCTCGAGTCGATCGATGTGTTTTGGCCTGCGGTTCTCGAACATCAAATCCGAAGATGGCGCCGTTGACGAGAACACTCGAGAAGATGTCGTTCGACATCCGCCGACTCTTATTGACGGATCTCACAGACTGCAATGACTCATTCTGGAGTTCAAGCAATTCGGTTCCTGCCTGAAACGGGCTCGAAATCCACAGCCATGGTTCTCGATAAACGGGCCACGACGAGTGTTCGTCATACCCCTGAGACAGCGAATGACGCCAAAGTCGCTCACCAGTCTTTCGATCGTGGCAAACGAGTACGTTCTCCAGATAGCCGAGTACCAGGTCTCGTCCTTGAAATGAGATCGGATACGCCGGCGCGTAGCTGGCTGCGTCATCACCGGCTTTCCATCGCACGTTCCCGGTCTCTGCATCCAGTGCCACCATGCTGCTGCCGGTCCCTCCGACGGGAAGGATCACGATGTCATCCACAACCGTCGGCGAACAGGCATATCCAAATCCCGTCACGTTGCACTGAAATGTTGTCTCCAGTTCCAGCGACCACAGCAACTTCCCCGATCGCGCATCGAGGCAACCAATCAGTCCTGCCGGGCTCGCAAAGTAGAGTCGTCCCCGATGATATGTCGGCGTCGCTCGCGGCCCGGGATAAACTCCGGCGGGATCATACGGCCAATCGTATCGATACTCCCAAATCGTCCGGCCGGTCAGTGCGTCCAGACAAATGACATATTGTCCGCTGAGACTTTGGTACTGCGTGGCAATCAACTCATCCCATGCGATAAAACTGGAGTAGCCCTGACCAAGCTCGCGAGTCCACAGCACTGGCGGTCCCTGCTCCGGCCACAAATCGGCAATGCCTGTTTCTGCCGAATGGCCATCCCACTTCGGCCCTCGAATTCCCGGCCAGTCAAATTCGTCTTCTGCATGGAGCGACACCGTAACTGGTATCCACAGGATGCAGAGAAAAAGAAGCCGGCTGGCAGATCCGATCATGGTCTGGATCGATCCCTGGAAGCAATCTCGCGTCACGTCGGCGTTCCTCGGAAGGACAAAGGTCAACTGTCGATTTGTCCCATGCGGTCGCCGATATGGCCGTAAAGTTCCCTTCGCTGCGCTGAATTTTCAAGGAGGTCTTCATCGAAGCGAATGCGCTTGGGTTCGAAAATGGTGATCGTGGATGATCCACCGAACTTGAAGAAACCTTTTTCATCACCCATCGAGACCGGAACGCCGGGCTGATAGGTCTGGCAGATACTGCCCACACAGGTCGCTCCGACTTCGATGACCAGCACCTTGCCAAATCGTTCGGTGTTGAGTTCTGTGATGCAACGCTTGTTGGTGGCAAGGATCTGAATGTTCTGCCGCAAGGCGATCGGATTGACGGAATACAGAGGGCCGTTGATCCATCGAGTCTTTCCTGGAACTCCTGATGCGGGGAAATGGAACCGGTGATAATCGACCGGACATAAGCGAGACAACAGCAGACTCCCCCGGCTGTATTTCGCGGCCAGAGACGAATCCTGCAGCAGTGTCTTCAGGTCGAACATCTGACCCTTGACAAATAGTCCCGGCGACTTTGAAAGATCCTGAACGCAGAGATGTCGACCGTCAGCAGGGAAAACAACTGTCTTGGGATCGCTGCTGATCGGACGCGACTCCGGCTTGAGTTTGCGATAGAAGAACTCGTTGAACGATTGGAACTTGCTGACATCATCCTGAAATTCCGCAGGATCGAGTTCGTACTGCTCAATGAACGGAGAGACCTTTGCCTTCGATGCTGGTCGATCCATTCTCCAGCCATACCACCGCGAGAAGATGGCTCGTTTGATCAGCAGGTTCAGCGAAACACGACCCGCCAGAGTCCCGTACGTCCAGCGCAGGGCATTGTCTCCGTAGACCTTCTCAGTGCGGGTCTCCTTACGATATCGGTCAAAATAAACAATTTCGTCCATTCGCGATCAACTTGATGTCAGCGACCAGAAGCCAGCCTCAAGAATGAAGCCTGCAACACGATGCAGGCACTGTATTCTCTTGGCAGTCTTGTCAGATTGAGCGTTCGTTGCAATCAACCCCCGATCATTCCGGCGCGGAGTCGCCAGGATCATCGGATGCGTTTCAGGATTTGCGAGGGCAGGCACTGATCACAATGCCGAGCAGCTCTTTCCCGCCGGGAACAACAGGATTCAGGAAGCAGATCAAATCCGGAAGAGCTGGCTTGTCATCATTCAGCCATTGCCTGCCCCACACAAGCAAGATTGTCGCAAGTTGCAGGCAGGTCGATCCTGCCATCAGGAACCCATGAAGAACCTTCGCAGAATCGTCGCTTGCAATGTTGCGGGAATTGCACCAGTTGCCATCCACGCATGTGGACGCTTCTTGTCGCGTGACACCCTGAAGAAAAATCAGACGCGTCCAGAGCACCACCACTTCAGACGAGGGAAGCTGCAAAACTCACGTTATCATCAGTGCGACTGCAATGCCGAGCATGCTGAGCAGAACGCCCGTGACCATGCCTGTTGCCAACTGGATTTTCAGGATCGGCAGCCAGAGACGAACGACACGACCAGTTTTGGCTCATCGTTGACTCGTGGTCCCTCCAGAGGAGGACAAAGCAGGAATGGATTCTCACAGGAAAAAAACTCAGGCACTTCCGATCGGATGAGTCCCGCAGGAACAGGCTCGCAACATTCAACTCTCCGCTCAAACCACGGGAGCGTCAGCCCTGATGACACTCGAAAGGTGGATGGACGCGAAACACGTCGATGTCTTGGAAGACTGCGCGGACTTTGAAACATTTGCGGGCTGCGAAAAACGGAAGTCCTGTTCGTAGAAGGTTTCCATTCAGGCAGGATTCACAAAGCGTCGAATTAAAAGAAGACCATTTCAATCCGCTGCGCTGCTGATTCAATTCGGCAGAATCTGCCGAACAAGATGGTTGCTGACTCGGATGTCGGTTTGAGACGTATCAAGTCGAAAGTGGATGGCGCCATGAGGAAGATGTCTCTTCCATTCGCCCTGCTGCTGGCAGGTGCATTGCAGGGTTGTTCGGCCGGACCAACCTGGTTTGGACATCGTGATCCGAACAGCTGTCACGAGCCCGGATCGGATGCGTGGTGGGCCGAAAAGGCCACGTTGCCTTCCGGAGTCCGGCAGAAATGCAAGAAGGGCAAGGTCTGGCCAGCACGACCCCGATCGAATCAAGAACCGCAGCAGTGGTCGCACACATACTATGACCAGCATTACTGGCCTCTGCCGTATGTGTGTCAGGATCGTGCCGCTGTCAGCTCTTTCATGGAAACCCAGATTGCATTGGGCTGGCAGGAGGAAACAACTCTCTTCAATCACCATTTCGAGTCGAATACCCAGCAGTTGACTCGCGCCGGGGAACTCCATCTCGAGCGAATTCTTCATCATGTTCCGGAAGAACGCCGGGCTGTCTACATCCAGTCATCGTATGATGCAGGGCTGGATAATCTGCGAACCGAGGTGGTCAACACGTACATGGCTCGAACATCAACTGGCGGAAAGCCGGTCACTGTAGCCGTACGTGAATGCCAGGAATTCGGTCGACCGGCATCCGAGGTCGAGAACATCAATTCGCTCTATAATGCCTCGACACCAAGCCCTCGGCTCGGCTCGGCCGGTGGTGGTTCCGGTGGTTCCAGTGGTTCCTCTTCCGGAGCCCCTTGACCAGAAAAACTCCCGAGCATCCCGGCAAAGGCGTGCGGAGCGTGAATTCGCAAAGAGTATGGAGCACCTCCCGGCTCGGTGTTCGAAGTTGGTACAGCTCCAGCAGATCAGGGACTGGCAGAGGGACGATAAGCCGGGTTCTGTCGAGGGCGTTCATTTGTCTAGGATGCTGATTGCTCAGCACCTCCAGCAGCCTACCCGAAGGTATAACGAACCGGACCGGCTCGTGGTCGCCCGAAGGCGACCGTTCCTTCTGCTTGGCTTTGCTCCCAATGGGGTTTACCCAGCCGGCTCGGTCACCCGAACCGCTGGTGCGCTCTTACCGCACCGTTTCACCCTTACCTCGGTTGTCGCGAACGGCAATCGATCGGCGGTTTACTTTCTGTTGCACTTTCCCGATCCTCACGGACGGTGGGCGTTACCCACCACTGCGTCCTTCGGAGCCCGGACTTTCCTCTGAACATTGCTGCCCAGCGAACGCCTGTCCCTCTGCCAGTTCCGGCATTGTCACAAAGCAGCTTGATTTAGCAAACAACCGCTTGAGTTTCGGCGAGCAATCCTCGCAACGAATCCGCTTGCCTGGTACCTGAACGCCTGCCGACTGTTGCTCGAAACCGCTGAATGTCAGAGAAGGATCTGCCGGGGACAATCTCTACGACTCAAATGGCATTCAGCAGACTCAGTCTGATTTCTCACGCGGACGGGAATGATGAGGGTTCCCTAAGCGACGACCACAACGCCACTGGCATCATGATGCCGATTCTGACGCAGGAGTCGCCAGCCATGAACGAGCATCGGGAAACCCGCATTTCGTCTTCCGGATCCCCATCGGCCATTCTCCATGCCCCGAGGCAGAAGGTGGTTGGATTATTTTTCATGACCCCGGCATTCCTGCCTCGTAAGCTCCTCACTTTGTGCCGGGTATAAAAACACGGCCGTGTGACCTGATCAAGGATCACACAGCCGGATGTTGATTTCAAACAATCAGAATCTGAATTACTTCAGGATCTTTGCGGTGTCCTTCACGATCGTGGAAATCGCTTCCCCGTTCAGTTCGCCGTCGGCATAGGCATGATTGACTTCAACATTGGAATCAACCCACATCATGACGGTCACATTTGCTTTTTCATTGAGCTTATAGCTCTTCGGACCCACTGCATTCTCGAATACAGTCAGCGGCGTGTGCTGAATCTTTGTCTCTTCTGCAACCTTCTTCAGAGATGCTTCCTGAGCATCCGGATCGTCGGTCAATACAGTCACGAACGCAGCCATTTTCTTGTCTTCAGAATTCTTGGCCACAACAGCGTCGACTTCCTTCACCAGTTTCGCGACGTTTTCATCCATCTTGCGAACAAAGATGCTGACGACAGGTCGCGCACCGTACTGGCATCGGTAGCACAGTTTCTCGCCAGCGTTCGGACCGGTAATGTCGGTTACGTTGAACGCTCCGGGGCCATCACCAACCTGCAGACCAGACTTGATATCCGACGCGACCGCCGGTGCAACAATGGCGGCAGCCAAACCGAGCAAACACACTGCAACAAAATTCTTCATGCTTCGAAACTCCCTGATGAACCAGTCGTTGAAACAGAGATCCGCTGCACATGCAGGGGATTCACAACCGCTCTGCAGACACGCGGCATTCTCACAAAACGAACCGCGGAGAAGACTCCGCGATTGACAGGATTATTCGATATCTGCCGTCAAACGTCTAACGGTTTCAAGAACTTTTTTACAGTCCTCTTCCGCTTCGACGATTGTGCACTTGCGAAGAATCCGCCCATCTTTCCCAATAATAAAGGTCCAGCGACTTGCGGTCACACCTCTTGTCAGGGCCTGTTCAACGCCGTCCACCATACGTGTCAGGGTTGCACCTTCTCGAACGGGTACTCCAAATGCTTCCGCCACTTTTCCCTGCTCATCTGACAGCAGACGAAAATTCAGCGAATTGACGCGAGTAAAGATCTGGTGATTTCTGACACTGTCTCCACTGACGCCTACAACTTCGACTTCTGCTTCTTCCAGTTCTTTCAGATGGTCACGATAGGCACATGCCTGAGCCGTACACCCGCTGGTCAGATCGGCAGGATAAAAATAAACAACCACAACTTTCTTACCGATGTGGTCCTCAGACTTCCAGATCTCACCGTTCGCGTCGACCGCAGCAAACGAAGGCGCCTCGTCACCTTCTCTCAGAGAGATCTCCGGAGAATCACCACACAAAGGCGGCGCAAGTGCTGTGATCAGCAAACCCGCATACACAAGGGAACGCATGGAAGAACTCCGAGACCGAAATCACATCGGTTCTGAGCGTCGATCCATCAACGCAGACAAATCGGGAACAAAATCCGGAGAAATTACTACCAGCCGGGAGAGAACAGTTCTCCGATTCAATCTCGTCATCGCATTTCCAATCCCACACCGGCACGTGTAGTTAGAATACGACGTTTCGCTTGCAATCAGGAGCGAACTGAAGGAGGGAACAGTGGCAGGACCCACTCGGGCTGAACACAATACGTCAGACTTTCGCAGGCCCGGAAAAGATAAGAGCTGACCGGAATCACGTCAAACAAAGCCCCTCGTTCACATCCGAATTCCTGATAGAAAGCGGGCTTTTCTCAATCATGCTCAAGGAGACGGACGCGAGTATCAGCGGAGTTGCCCCGTTCGAAGGAGACCACCCGGCTACTGATGCAGCAGAATCAACCGTGCCGAGTAAATCACAACGGCCGCAACAACAATCACACCACCCCAAAGCAATGCGCGAGCCACTCTTGGCCGATATCGTTCAATTCCCACGGCGATGGTCACAACAAGACCCATCATGAACAATTTAAAAACCGCCATTCCGACAACACCCCAGTGATGAAGCACCCATCTCGCAACCGGGTTGCTCTCTACGACATTGACCCTCAGTCGACCCTCGCCACTATATCTCAGGGCGAGAAATGTGGCGACGATATCGAGGATCCCCACGAGTACGAACCAACTGACTTCTGTCTCCAGGGGCATGCGTGGAGACTTGCTCGGTCGATCATGATTCGGTCGCCTGGGCCCCACTGAATCTTCCTTTTCCAGATCCGGCCAGATGGATTCAAATGTCTCATCTGACCCTCACTCCGAAAATTTACACTCGCGTCAGACAGAACAGCGTAATGTCGCGGTATTCCCGAATGCCAGCGAGCCCGGTCGATTCGACCGGGCTCGCTAAAAATGTGCAGTCGGACCGCTGAGCAGCCACCTGTCTTCGATTGCAATTCAGTTCAGACGGTAAGCGGTCTCACCGTGCTCGGCAACATCAAGGCCTTCCTCTTCAGCCTGCTCACTGACCGTGAAGCCGATCGTCTTGTGGATGATCAATCCGAGGATCGCCGTCAATACAAAACCATAGATGGCCGCAACAGTGATTCCCGTCACCTGCAGCATCACCTGACCTTCGGCAACCGCCGGACGAATGACAAAGACGCCAACAAGGATCGCTCCCAGCGCTCCACCGACGCCATGCACACCGACGACATCGAGTGAATCGTCATACCTGAAGGTCTGTTTCATCTGAACACCCAGGAAGCAGACAACTCCGCCGATCAGCCCAATCAGCAAGGCACTGCCTGGGCTGACATGGCCCGCGCACGGGGTGATAACAACGAGTCCAGCCACCATACCAGATGCGACGCCGATCGCTGTCGGCTTTCCCGTATGGATCCACTCGGCCAGCATCCACGACCCAGTCGCCGCACCTCCGGCAATTGCTGTTGTCGCAAACGCCATCACAGCGACTGCTCCGGAGACTGGCAGAAAATCTTTGCCAACGGCGATGGCCGAGCCAGCATTGAAGCCAAACCAGCCCACCATCAGAAAGCCGGCTCCCATCAGCGTCCAGCCGATGCTGTGAGGCAGGAAAGGTCCTTTCGGAAAACCGCGACGCTTCGGCAGAATCAGAATCAATGCCAGTGCAGATGCACCTGCCAGGACGTGAACTACGGTGCCACCTGCAAAATCAAGCACACCCTTCTGAAATAACCAGCCATTGACATTCCATACCCAGTGTGCGACCGGGTTATAAACGAGAATCGCCCACAGCGGGACAAAAATGCACCACGCACTGAATTTCACTCGTTCTGCAATCGCGCCGACGATCAGTGCTGGCGTGATGATGGCGAACATCATCTGGAACATCGCGAACAACAGTTCCGGAACACCGTTTTCAATGCCTCCCACGGTATCGCCTGAGAGCACATTCTTACCGAAGTATGTGTCTGAATCTTTAGGGTCGACGCCGGAAAATCCTTTCAAGAAAACCAGATTGGAGTCCCATCCAAGATAACTCAGGCGAGGCTTCTCAGTTCCATCATCATTTCTGCCACCATCAACACTGATGGCCGAAGAAACCGCGAACGTCATGCTGTACCCGCAGGCAATCCATTCGATCGTGACGATCGGCACGCAGACCATCACACACATGAACATGTTCAGCAGGTTCTTCGCGCGAACCATACCGCCGTAGAACAATGCAAGCCCGGGCATCATGAAACATACGAGGGCGGCGCTGACAAGGAGCCACGTCGTGGATCCCGTATCGATCGTCCCTGCAAGATGAGCAGGTGTCGCAGCAGCAGACTCAGCCACTGCCGTAGATTCCGCGGGTGCCGATTCCTGAGCACACAAAGACACTGAAGAACAAAACACAGCCGCCATCGCAACAGCAGCACACACGACCCTCGTCAGGAAGGGTCGAACCAGAACAAACATCGCCAAACTCCTGAAACTCGCATTGCGCGGAAAGAGTCAGATATGGTGGAGCGTGGAACTCACCAGGCCCAAAAAACGTCGATAGGCTTGAGTGTGGGGCAAGCCCATCGACGTTTCGTGGACTGACAGCGAAATCAGAGTGCCGTTGGTGGCAAGCCGCAGAATGACAAAAAGGCACACTCAAATCATAATGACTTGAGTGTGCCAGATTCATCGCCATCACAATAACTTAGTACTGACCGCCGGTCTGCATGACGAAGCCGTGGTATGCTTCATTGCCATGCTCGCCTTTATCAAGACCGTGCAACTCTTCTTCGGCGGACACTCGAATTCCGATCGTGTACTTCAGAAGCAGCCAGGCCGCAGCAGACACGACGAGCACGTATGCACCGACCATGCCAACACCGACAAGCTGAGCGATCAACTGCTCGGTGCCACCACCGAAGAACAGGCCAGCTTTTGGACCACCGGTAATCGGCGTTGCGGAAAGGTCAGCGGTTGTGAACAGACCAACGCAGATCGTTCCGAAGACACCGTGGACCAGATGGACGGAGATCGCACCGACCGGGTCGTCAATCTTGAGGCGGTCGACAGCAAGGACTGACAGAACGACCGTGACACCTGAGATCGCTCCGATGACTGCAGAACAAAGAGGATTCGTGAAGTACGCAGGTGCCGTAATCGCAACCAGACCGGCAAGGCAACCGTTTAGTGTCATGCCGATGTCTGGCTTACCCAGGATCAACCACGCTGTTGCTGTTGCGGTCATCGTTGCGAAAGCTGCAGCCATATTCGTGTTGACCGCGGAGAGAGCAGCCATCGCACCACCGTCGGCAGCGATGCTCATCGTGCTTCCGGGATTGAAGCCGAACCAGCCGAACCACAGAACAAGACAGCCGATGAATGCCGCAGTCATGTTGTGGCCAGGAATGCCATTAATCTTGCCATCCTTCGTGAACTTACCAATTCGTGGGCCGAGAATGATGGCTCCTGTCAGGGCAGCCCATCCACCAACCGAGTGAACAACAGTCGAACCAGCGAAGTCCCAAAAATTCCACTTTGCGGCCAGATACCCAAAGCCCCAGATCCAGTGGCCTGTGACTGGATAAATTGCGATTGCCATGATGAAGCAGAAGATAATGAACGCGTGATACTTGATGCGTTCTGCAACTGCGCCCGAAACGATCGTTGCTGCGGTACCAGCGAACACGAGCTGGAAGAAGAACTTGCACCACAGCGGAACTGTCGACCATGCGATAGAACCGTAAACGCCCTCATAGCCGAGAGTTGCCTGTTTCGGACTATTGTCGGCACCCTGCACCATGAAGGAGCCTGACTTACCAATGAATTCACCGTCGCCAGCACCGAACATCAGGTCCCAGCCAATCAGCCAGAATCCGATCGAACAGGCCGCGAATACGATGAAATTCTTCGAGAGAATGTTCACGCAGTTCTTGGCTCGGCAGAATCCAGATTCAACGCAGCCGAATCCCAAGTTCATAAAGAACACAAGCATCCCGCAAACCATGACCCAAATGGTGTCGATACCGACCGACAGCTTTCCCATCACTTCTTCAGCGGTAGGGGGAGTTGGAGCGGGAGCCGCAACCGCGGTCCCCTCTGCCGGGGCTTCTGCTGGAGCAGCAGCCTCCGTCGCCGGAGCTTCCTGAGCGTGAACGTTCCCGGAATTCGCTGTTACAAACGACATCCCAAGCAAAACCAGCACCGCGGCCGATCTGAGCCAGGTTGAGAGACCACCAATCATCGCCTTCTTCTCCTCGTACAAATCCAGTTTCGCGCCGATTGCCTGACGATTGCTGCCAGACTTACAAGCCACCTATGTCAAAAGAACAGGCAGCAGAGATTCACCGATCTTCAGAACCACTCGCGAACCGCCCACAGACGGCCACCGCCCAGTGAAGAAAGCCCGATTCGACTCCATCCAGGCTCTTCCCATCCATCCGTGCCAAGAAAATCGACGATGAATTGAATTTGCAAAGAATGTGCCCTAAGTTTGCGTACAGCAAAAAACTCAGTCGTAAACCCTTCGACAGAATTGATTTACATCAAAATCAAATTCCTCAAACACTTTCCAATGCATGTCAAAGGAAAAATGAATGCTCAGAACGATTGCTACACTGTCCACAAAACAAGCAAACGTTGTCATGGCGACGGAATCCATTTCGGCTGCGATCCGCAACCTTGCTTCTGTCTGCGGCTCGCAGGTCCGATGACACCCGGTGCCGGGCCTTCTGCTGAAAACGCAAGCAGCATCAGATGCACTTGCCAATGCTTCCGAGCCCCTCCGTTGGACGACATTTACGGCATTGCCTCATCAGCAGAGCCCGAATTCCGAAGGCAAACGCACTTCAGAGTCGATGAAAATGGGTAGGGTGCAAATTCCGGGCAACCACCGCTGGTATCCCGAAGCGTTCGAGCGCACCATGGGGACCTCTAGATCCCCATGCCTGACCGGGAGTTTTTCAGTGACTAGTTTTCGATCACCTGCTTCTCGACTTCAGAAACTCCTGACCAGTGTGTCAATCGTTCTTCTGCTGAGCGGTTCGATCCACACGGCGTTCGGCACTCAGGAAGCCGACAACTCATCTTCGGCCGGAAGCGACCTGAGCCCAATCGCCGAAGACCTTTTTCAGGTCATTCCGACCGAGCCGGAGGATCTTCTGCGTGCTGCTCGAATCACTCAGCGTCTGGATCGAATTGATGACTCGAAGAGGTTTCTCATTCGGTTCCTCGATCAGACACTTACGGAAGCCGACCTGCGAGTTGTTCGAGAATCAATCGGCCCCCATGAACTTCTCGCTCTTCGAATGGATCAGCGATTATCTCCAGAAGGCAAAGAGGTCCTCAGACGGCTGAACGCTGCCTCCGCTGCAAAGCAGGTCACCACAGAAGATGCGGAGAATGCCGCAGCGAAGATTGCGACAACCGGCTATGTTGGCGTCAATGCTCAAACGAGTCTTCTGGCAGCGCCTGACGTCTCTGCAAGTGTACTGCTCAAACTGCCCCCGGGAACGCCGGAAGGTCGTATTGCCGAAACATTGCTCGCTGAGCATATTTCCGTTTTTCAGGATCCTCTTCTTGCAGCTTTGCAAGCCGATGAGCTTGATGCTGCAACTCAGGTTCGTGCCCTGCAGCTGATCGGCAAGTCGTCTGATGCAACAATCGCGGATCAATTGCTGCGCTTTCAGTTTTCCACCTCGTCGGAAGTGGCAGAGGCATCGCGGCAGGCGATTGAACTGCTGACCAGCAATCAGATGGACGTCGCATCCAGAGAGTCCGCAACGGACTATCTCATCACACGTTCCGAAAATCTTCTGAAACATGCATCCGCCCGGTTCACATCGCTCCGGTCGACATCCGCGATGCGTGAACTGGAAATACAGGACCCCCGCAAGATCGCGATTCAGAACGCGTCCCGATTGCTCGCAGACGCACAGAGGATCAGTCCGGACAGTGACAGAGTCAAGGTGTTGTCACTTGTCGCATCCCTGATGTCTCAGCAGACAATCATCGAACAGTCACTGCAGACGGAAATGATCATCCACGCACTGCACACAGCAATGGAACTCGGATCAGACAACCCGACCACGACGCTGTTCAAGAGCTTAAGCGCGAGAACGCTGACGGCGACAGAAATTCAATCCGCGACCCCGGTGCTGCGGCAGGCACTGAACAGTGCAGATCCCAGAGTTCGATTCGCTGCCGCTGTGCTGGCACAGAACGAGCGAAGATTCATCGTGAGCGATTCACAACTGGATCGGACGTTCAATGCAATCCGAAGTGGCTCTGAGAAACCCGAGGCCGTCGTTGTCACGGGAGAAGATCGCGTTCTGGATGATCTGAAGTTTACAATCGAGCAGGCGGGTTTCTCTGTGCGAGCGGCACAATCAGCACCGGATGGCTTCCTTCTCGCCGCTGAGCAGATGAACTGTGAGTTATATCTGTTGAGTGCCGAAGCGCCCACATGGCCGTTGGCCGTGAGCCTCGCCAACCTGCGTGCTGATGTCAGGACACGCCATGTTCCCATCGTGGTTTTTGGTCCGGAACGGTTCCGACCCCGGGTTGAAGAGTTGGCAAAAATTTATTCCGGGGTTTGGTTTACGAGTCAGCCACTGGCAACGACTGTCACGTTCGAAACTCGACCTGCCGACAGAGAATTTGCGAAAATTCGCACGTCACGTTCGGAAATTCAGCTGAATCTGGAACAACTCGAACTCCCGGAAATTCTTCTGCCCGTCGCTGATCGCCAGGCAATGAAGGCGATGATCCAGTGAATGACGCGGGAACGCATTCCGACTGATGGCTGCAGCAAAACGGGAACCTCGTTTCGATGGCTTTTCTGCAGCCGTTCTCGTTGGCTGGTTGGCTGAGTTCAATGTCGCTCCGCAGAATCGTCCGAGTCGGTCGGTTCCTGATCGGTGACCTGAGACCACGTCCCTGTTCCCCACGCGCTTCCCGGACTGGCATCGTTCGTCCCGCCGCGCCTCTGGATCGTCACATTTTTGTCAACCGTGACAGCTTCGCACAGTCAGCGCCGCAAAATGCACCACCTCAATACTGAACATCAGAACCCTATCAGTTTTCAATTCCGTTGAATCGAGAAGAAATGGAGAGATTTACAGGAAAAAGGAGCCTCGCGCCGGCTCTTTTGATGACGGATAAACAATTCTTGCGGATTATGCCGAATCTGCACGAGATTTGCACGGTTCAGCCGAACAACGGCAACAGAGTGTTTGTCCAGTTCTCACGTTTCGCCGGACGCATGGAAGAACGGTTCGACCCGGCTTTCGGAAGAGGTGTGTGACGTTTTTGAAAGGGAGCGCGCAAGATGCTTGTTCTCAGTCGGAAGATTGGTGAATCCATCGAAATCGCGGGTGGCATTCGTGTCACGGTCACTGAAGTTCGGGGCGGTCGGGTCCGGTTGTCGATTCAGGCGCCGCCGGAAATTCGCGTGTTCCGGAAAGAGATCCTGGACGCCGCAGCAAATGCGTCGTCCGTGAAGGGGGAAAGTCTGGACGGGGCCTCGTCCTGAAAAAGTGACTGCAGCTCTTCTGGCTCTGAAGAGCCTCAACCGCCAGTGAAGAAGAGGTTTCCCCTCGGCTTGACTGACGATTGAGGCTTTTTTTTTATTACGGCTGCATTCCGCCTGCGAATTCATCTTTGTGATCGCGAGCATCATTTCGTCGCAGCAGATTCGGATTTGTGCAACCGCCATTCTTCCCCGGAGCGGCGCGACGAAAACATCGCTGGTTCCCGGGGACGTCAAAAACTGCTGAATCACGGTCGAATTGAGCCAGTAAATCTCTGCGAGTGACTTCATTTTTGATCAAACGGAGCTGGCCCAGACAACATTGTCAGACCTTGATTTCGAGGACTTGCTGCCAAAGGTCTTGAGTCGCTGAAAACACCAACAGCAATCCAACGAGCAAAGCCTGTGGGTTCAGCGATTTCACAGCGATGGACTTCTCTCGGAAAATTTCGCCGAAGTTTCGCTCAATTCAGATCTCATCCGTCAGACACCGGTCGCTGTCGGGCCTGCATGATGTTCGGCCCACGGATTTCGGCAACCTTTGC
>JBKDRW010000647.1:0-4270 GCA_046341255.1 Planctomycetota bacterium | reverse complement strand
GTATTCAACAGAATCTCCGTGCACAAATTGCTGCTGTGCACCACGCCAACATGATCCTGAGGCGATCGGATATTGGACGGATCTTTCCATGTGATCCACGGATGCCCCGTCTCGAACAATCGAGTCAGCATTTTTCGCCAGAGCTCGAGCGCCGGCACCTTCTTGGACATCCGGATCTCACCCGCCTCCGCCATCTTCTCGTACTGGACGTAGCGAGTTTCGAAGGCGCGGCCGACGAGGTCGTGGAGATCAGGCACTTCGTTGGGGCTGAACAGCGTCCATTCTCCCTCTTCCTGAACTCGCTTCATGAACAGGTCAGGACTCCAGTTCGCCGTGTGCATGTCGTGAGTACGACGACGATCGTCCCCTGTGTTCTTGCGGAGGTCCAGGAATTCCTCGATATCCATGTGCCATGATTCAAGGTACGAGCACACTGCACCCTTTCGCTTACCGCCCTGATTGACCGCCACCGCCGTGTCGTTGACGACCTTCAGGAACGGGATCACTCCCTGACTGCGACCGTTGGTTCCCTTGATGTGGGAATTCGTTGCGCGAATGCTGGTCCAGTCATTCCCGAGACCGCCCGCCCACTTACTCAGCTTGGCATTATCCGAAACACACTTGAAGATATGCTCGAGATCGTCCTTCACCGTCGACAAATAGCAGGAACTCAGCTGCGGGTGATTCGTCGCAGAATTGAACAATGTCGGGGTTGCGGACGTAAACCGCATCGTCGACAGCATGTTATAAAACTCGATCGCGCGATCTTCCGGCTTGTCCTCATTCAAGGCCAGCCCCATCGCAACTCGCATCCAGAAATACTGCGGTGTTTCGATGCGACGACCTTCGATATGCAGCAGGTAACGGTCATAAACCGCCTGCAGACCGGGGTACTTGAACAATCCATCACGTTCAGGCTGCAAAGCCGCCGCGATTCGGGTCAGATTGAGATTTCGAAGATCGGGGGTCAACCGATCTTCGTTGATCCCGTCAATCACATAATGCTCGAACTGATTGCGATACAACTTCGCATACTCAGCAGCATTCGCCGGAGAACTCCCCAAAGCCTCATTGCTGATCACCATTCGAAGCAAGCGCGCCGCGACCACGTCGTAGGCCGGATCCCGCTCAATCCGAGTCCGCGCGGCCAGAATCATAGCGCGGTAAATTTCACTGACAGAAATGCCGTCAAAGACGGACTTCAGAACTTCCTGCGTTAATTCTTCTGCATCACAGTCTCGAAGACCCGCACATGCCAATTCCATCCTGCGACTGATTCGACTTGCATCAAATGGGACTCGCAGCCCGTCCTCCATCTTCACAAACATCCGCGGACGACCAACCGTCTCCGCATTCTCGACAGCATCCAGTTGCTGCAAAGCTCGAATCTTTGCGTGTTCTGCGCGATAAACGATGTAGCGACGCGCCACTTTGTAGTGACCACGCTTCATCAGTTGCATTTCCACGAGGTCCTGAATCGACTCTACACCGATCCCCCGATCGGTGCCCGCATCGTTCGCTGCCTCTGTCACAACCTCGTCCGTGATCGTTGCAACCGCACGTTCAATCTCGGGATCCATCGGCTGCTGTTCAGCCAGATTCAACTCTGCACGAAACGCATTCAAAATCGCTTTGTTGATGAGGCGAGGCTCAAAAGGAACCGTTCGACCATCTCGCTTGCGAATAATCCATTCAGACACTGCTCGAGTCATTCGACGCTACTCCCCTTACTTTCTTCCAGCTGAAATCTGCGCATCTTGCGCAGAAGCTCCGTTTGATCTACACCAATGAATTGAACCGGGAATCTAACCGGGCAGGACAGGAACCAGATGTCCTGAGATTCCGTCAAGCCGACCATGCAGCCTGAGTCTTCGCAGGACTTCAAATGAATCAGGAATTGATGCCTGAGAACTCCGTTTGCACGTCAACAATTTCCCACCGCGCAGCAGCGATCAACAGCAAGTCGTCGGAAACCCTCAGTCACGCAGATGAAACCGAGGAAACAGGGCAGCGAAAGGACGAGCGGATGGGAACGAAAACGACACAAACGTCACTGTAATCGACCTCCTGTCGAAGGGGGCTTCCTTACCGGAACAAGGTGCAGAATATTCTGCGCCGACAGACTGTCAATGAACTCAGAAGCGTCTTACTCAAACCGTTTTCAGACAACGGTTTGCGGCCAAACAAAGCCGCACTCTTCACTGAGCTCAAATCGCCAGTAACCGCAATATAGTGGGCTCCTTCCGATTGTCAACACTAACTGTTGTGTGTCTTCTCGATCGTCCAGGAACCCGGATCGGCCCAAGTTTTTTCCAAAAATTTGTCACGTCTTTACTTTCCGAACGAGGAACAGCGATGACCAGAAAAGACGTTCAGCCAGCCGCTGAAAACTCCCTGCGACATCGAAAAATTTTTCCGATCATCGCTTGAAAACTGTCGTGGCTTCGGGATTCCCGGAAAATCGCAACCGCAGGCGGATACGTGGACAGCGAAAGCACGCCACTCGACCGCAGTCAGTGGGCTCGGCGAGTTGGTTGGGACATTGCTTGCAGCAGGATTCTTCCGCGGTTGGGACACCGTGTCTGGGGTGGCAGCGAACCTCCAAGACTCGACACCGTGATGACAACGAATGCCGAAGGCCGTCCCAGTCCGAGTCCCACTAGCGCTGGTAGATCGGAAGAAAGCCAAGGTCCAGTTGCAGCATGATGCAATTCAGTGCGGTGACATAGACGGGGCCCACACTGGGGTCCGGCCAACCACCACCAGACTGCATTTCGCGGAGCAATTTGGTGTTCAGTTCGTCACGATATCTGGACCATTCGTCTCCGCCGTTGCGATACATCACCTGAGAGAAGTAGAAATGCATGTAATGCCAGTGGCCGTTGGCTTCGGCAACACTGTGATCCGGCCAGATATGGATCTTGCAGTACGCTCTCATTCGCTTCGTGACATCCGTATCGTATTCACCAGCATTGAACATGGCCGCCAGTGCGGCTGCCGTAATCGGCGGACGCTCGCCTCCGCCACGAATGCTGTACTGCACGCCTCCGCTGGACGTAGTGCATTCCTCAATGTAAACCCTGGCCCGGTCAATAATCTCTTTGGAAACCGGAATTCCCGCGTTTCTGCAGGCTCGGAGCCCCTGCACCTGTGTGATGCAGGTCGACCCCTCATCGAAGTCACTGCCCTCTTTCGCGGAGACATATCCCCACCCACCACGGCTCGTCTGCGCATCCGCACAGAACTGAACCGCACGCGTCAGCACTTCGCGAATCTCTTCACGACGTTGAGCATCCTCCTCTTCGCCATACACCTGGCTCAGAAACACCATCGAATATCCATGCCCGTACGTGTAGTGGTAGTCTTCACGATAACCGATCAGCCCGTTGGGGCGGCTCATGGACAGCAGATAGTCGACCGCCAATCGAATACTTCGAGCATACTTGCCTGAAGTGGTCGTCGATCCTTCCGCCAACATGGCTGTTCCGGCCAGTGCTGTCATGGCGACTCGATATTGCCCGCCATTAGCCTCCCAGTAACCCTGACGTTTCTGCAGTGAGGACAGGTAATCGAGAGATTGCTCAACAGCTTTTTCGATTTCCTGACGCTCAGTCGGCGCGGCATGGACGGACGCTGAACAGACAACCATCAGAAACAAACCGGCGAAAACCTGATATGGACCAGCCACGGCACGCATCCCCTCTAGATCATGGACTTGTTCAAACAATCCGGTCCGTTGTCCCTGCAGGATAACTCAGACATCCAGCAGTGAACATGGTGAGTCACCGACTTCCTGCACTTCCATGCCTTGATTCTGGTGCCTACCGAACATTCTGATCGATTGTTAACATGCCCGTTTCGATCGGAGTACGGCGACGCATGGCAAAGGTTTATTTCTACTACTCGGCGATGAACGCGGGGAAGTCCACGACGCTCCTCCAGGCGGCCTACAACTACCGTGAGCGGGGCATGCGGCCGCTGCTCCTGACGCCGCAGCTGAATACTCGAGACGGATTCGGCAAAATTGCGTCTCGAATCGGCCTTCATGCTGAGGCGACCACGTTTTCGTTGAACGATTCGTTGGTAGAACTGATCAGAAAGCATCACCGGGAATCCAATATCTCCTGTGTTTTTGTTGATGAGGCCCAGTTCCTGACTCGGCGTCAGGTGTTTGAACTGGGGGTGGTTGCTGACGATGATCGAATTCCCGTGCTGGCCTACGGCCTTCGAACCGATTTTCAGGGCAATTTGTTCGAGGGTAGTCAATATC
>JBKDRW010000646.1:0-6218 GCA_046341255.1 Planctomycetota bacterium | reverse complement strand
GCTGTTACTCTCCTGCGACGAGTCCTGGCAGGTCAGGCGGACGGATCGGTGGTCATTGTGCAGGTGGGATTTTCGACGAACCTCGCCAGTCTGCTGAAGTCACCGCCAGATGATGTCTGTCCCATCTCGGGACGAGAACTGGTGGCGAAAAAAGTTCGCCTGCTGTCTGTCATGGCCGGAGCCTTTGCGCCGATCAACGGACAGCCTCATTTTGAATACAATGTGGTGGAAGATATCCCATCTGCAAAGATACTGGCTGCTGAATGGCCATCCCAGATCGTCTACAGCGGATTTGAAATCGGCCTGGCAGTACCTTACCCATCGACCAGCATCGAACAGGATTACAACTATGTTCCCCACCATCCTTTGAAGGAATCGTACGTACTCTATGAGCCACCTCCGCACAATCGCCCCACCTGGGACCTGACCAGTGTATTGTATGCCGTCTTTCCTGATCGCGGCTACTTTGGCCTGTCGATGCCCGGCACAGTCACCGTCGATGACAAGGGACTGACAACTTTTACTGCCGCTGATTCAGGGCTGCGTCGTTTCCTGACACTGACTCCGGATCAGCAGGTGCGAGTCACCGAAGCTCTTGTGCAACTTTCCAGCGAACCTCCACATCGATGAGCCAGACTCCGCCGACACATCTGCAACCATGTGTTTTCCGGCAGCCCTTTGTGTTTCCGGATCACGAATTGACACCATGGTTGATGTTCCTGACCTCATCCGAAGCGGCTGGCGCCCCGACGGGTCATGACTGATGTTTCCGTCCTGTGAACAACTGAGATTCGACGATCCTGCGGAAAACGCTCGCCGACTTCAATCCCTCGGATTTGCGTCGCCGGAATCCGCAATTGCAGCGATAAGTCGATTGTATGATTTGTGGGTCCGGCGAAACATACAGTCAACTCCCACGGCGTCGTTCACAGCCGACGGCGGCAGGCGTGAATCAGAATCCGACGAAACTCCTGCCTGGTATCTGGTTCTTCAGCGAGTGCTTCGTGAAGCACCGCTGCGTGACACGGTTTTGAATGTGATTGAGCAATATGTCAGAAACGCGATCACGCAGATGGACGTGTTCTCTCTGTTTGAACAGTCACCGCGATCCCTTGATATTCTGGCAAGGCTGGCTTGTGCGAGTCCGTTCCTCACGCAGACATTGCTGGCCGATCCCTTGTTTCTGACCACACTGACACTGCACGGTCGAACGGCTGAGATGAAGTCCCGCGAGCAATTCGTGAGCGAGGCCATGTCGGCAACGGAGCAACATACGAAGCGGCCGGCCATGCTTGCTGCATTGCGACGTTATCAGCGACGGCAACTGCTGCGAATCGGCATGTGTGACGCCTTCGGACTCCTTGATCTCCGTTTTGTCACACTGCAATTGTCACTTCTGGCCGATGCGATGGTTCAGGCTTGTCTGAACCTGGCCCTGGCGGAGACAGGCGGATTGCCGGAGCGACTGGCCATCATCGCACTTGGGAAACACGGCGGGGAAGAACTCAACTACAGTTCCGACATCGACCTCGTATTGATCGCAGATCGGGACACTCCCGAACTTCAGCGAACTGCAAGGCTGACAGTCGACGGACTGTCCGAGAACAGTCCACCGGGATTTCTGTATCGCGTCGATCTGCGACTGCGTCCATGGGGAGAAGCCGGGCCGCTGGTCAGCACCATGGATTCGTACCTGAGCTATCTCACCAAAGATGCGGCCATCTGGGAGAAGCAGGCAATGCTGAAAGCCCGTGTCGTGGCCGGCGACGCGGAAACCGGTGTGACATTTCTGAGTCGCATCCGTCCCATGCTGTTTTCCGGAACCGCGGCTCAGGTGCGAAGCAGCATTCAGCAGATGAAGGAGCGTATTGAATCACGTCTCCGTCAGCGTGGTCGACTGAACTCAGAGGTCAAGCTGGGGATCGGCTCGATCCGAGACGTGGAGTTTCTGGTGCAGAGCCTGCAGCTGATTCACGGTGAATCGGAGCCGAGAATCCTCAGCTTTAACACCCTGGATTCTCTCGTGCGGCTGGCGGAATTTGGACACATCAGTGCGGCGTGGTACCGCCAGCTCCGCGCGGGATACGTCTTTCTTCGAACGGTGGAGCATTCGCTGCAATTGTTGCACAACCAGCAGACGCACGAGTTGCCTGCTGATCAGCGACAACTGGAGTGGCTTGCCAATCGGCTTGATTATCCGGACGCGGATACGCTCATGCGACGATTCGACGAGCACCGTCAGGCTGTCCGAATGATCTTTGAAGAGTGCCTCGAGATCGCTCAACTGCCGTTGCCTCGCGATAACGAATCACTTCCGGCGACTCCTGACTCAGCGCGGCAACCGCACGCCGTGAAGACACTTTCAGAGTCGCAACGCTCACTCAGAAAGCGTCATCTTGACGAGATGTCAGCACTGCTGGACGCTGGGCGAACTGCGGTTGCGACATGCCAACCAGCGATGTCTGATCCGGACAGCTGGGACCTGACGGTCTCTGGCGTCGATTTTTCCGGATGGCTGTCGGTCCTCTGCGGACTTCTCTCCATTTATCGTCTGGACATTCGCCGCGGTGATGCGCTGACGGGAGAAGGCACGAATTACTTCGGGGATGGTTGTCCTGCAGGACGATTCCTCGCATGTTTCGAAGTGCGACTTACGCCATCAGTCGTGCCGCTGGCCGGCGAAACGTCAGCAGATGATCTGGCACGATCCCTTGAAAATGAAATCGCCCGGCTGGGCAAAATGTCGCGAGAAGGGCAACTGGAAGAGGCGCGAGCCGAATTGTTATCGCGATTCTGTGAGGCGGTTCCCGAACAGTCTCTGGAGTTCAGCCGGACACTGGACGTCAACGTGGAACTGAAGCGCCTGCCGAATTCCGTGCTGACACAGATGAATATCACAGGCTCCGATTCCTGGGGCTTCCTGTACGAGCTGGCCAGTGCACTGTCATTAAGCAAGTTTCGCGTCCTGCGAGCCATCATCGATGCCGAAGAGAATCAGGTCCGCGACGTGTTATATGTTCGGGAACGAAGCGGACGGCCGATTGAAAGTCACGAACGGCTGCAGGAACTGCAGCTCGCCGCCACACTGATCAAGCAGTTTACCCACTGGCTGCCGTCGACCAGCGATCCCCAGCACGCCCTCGCCAGATTTCGTGAACTCGTCGCCAGACTGCAACCGGCCCAGATGCTGTCCGACAGTATGCAATCGCTGCGACGACCGGATGTTCTGCATGCGGTAGCACGCGTGCTGGGAGTCAGTCAGTATCTCTGGGAAACCTTTCTTCAGTCACGACATCAGGAACTCTTCTCCATGCTCGCCCATGCGGAAGAACTTGGTCTCCGTGAGTGCCGCGATTCCCTGTCTCTTGAGCTGACTCAGGCTCTCGCTTCGGCTGAAACAGACGCAGCGAGCTGGGAGATTCTCAACCGGTTCAAGGATCGCCATTTGTTTCGTATCGAGATGCGACATGTTCTCGGACACTGTCGACCATTCGGTGCGTTCTCGGAAGAGCTGACGGAACTGGCGGAGCTGGTGGTTTCCAAGGCGATGGAACTCGCCCAAACCCAGTTGAGTCGCGAATCGGGAACGCCGAAATGCGAAGATGGGGCCTCCGATTGTCCGTGGGTCGTCGCCGGACTCGGAAAATTTGGCGGCATTGAAATGGGCTTTGCATCCGATATCGAACTGATGCTGATTTACGGAGAATCGGGCAGCACCGATGGCTCTGAACCGATATCCAATGCTCACTTCTTCGATCGAATGGTCAGCGAAGTTGCTGCCGGAATCCGCGCGCCGCAGGACGGCATCTTTCATGTGGATCTCCGAATGCGTCCGTTCGGTCAGGCTGGCTCCAGCGCGGTCTCACTGGATGACTTCGAGCAGTATTATGCGTCGCATGGATCCGCATGGCCCTACGAACGACAGGCTCTCGTCAAACTTCGCTGCATCGCAGGGGATCCGGAATTTGGTCAACGAGTTACTGCGGTCTGCCAGAAAGCCATTTACTCGACCGGAGTCTTTGACTTCTCCGCCATGCGTGGGATGCGAGAACGACAGGTGCGGCAACTCGTTCGAGGAGGATCAATCAACGCGAAACTGAGCGACGGCGGTATTGTCGACTGCGAATACGCAGTTCAGGCTCTGCAGCTGACCTTCGGTCGCGATCTGTGCACGCTGCGACATCCCAACACGCTGCACGTTCTTCGTGAGGCGGCTCGACTCAGCCTGATCGATCCTCGACAGGCACACCGGATCGGAGACAGTTATGTGTTCCTCCGCGAACTGATCGACTGTCTTCGGATGGTTCGAGGCAACGCCAGAGATCTGACATTGCCTTCGCCCGGAAGTCGCGACTGGGATCAACTGGCGCGACGAATGAAATCCATCCACGACTCGAGGATTCCTCTTGAACAACTCGAAGAACAGATGCAGAGAGTCCGTGAGTTCTCCCTCACGATCGAACAACATTGTCGAAAGATGCGAACGCAGGGATAACCTGCTGGACCAAAGTCGGCAGTGATCACCTCCCCGGAAGGAACTCTCTTCATGACACCTCGAAAAATGTCGCGCCCTCGTTTACAAATGAATTACGCGTCTTTCAAGTTTGACAGCGGATTGGCAGCGACATCGTCTGCACATCAAAACTCGGCGGCATCATCCATTCCTACTCCCGCCGAGCCGCATAAAGTCGCCGTGTCCAGGTTCATGTTCGAATTGGGCCGCGCTCACCGCCCGCGCTGACTGTGATTTTTGACCGCTGTTCGCCACCAGAACCTCGCAGCGACTCGCTTTGACGCAGCTACAGACCATTGATCTGGAACTCATCATCCACAGCACTTTCGCAACTCCGAATATTCTAACCGCGTCGGATGTGGAATGGGACAACGGAAGAAATCTGATGCTGACGCTGCCCCCGGATCGTATCGAGATCCTGCGGAACACGACCGGGATCTAAGATTCCAATTGCCGGCGAATCGACTGTGGTATACACTATGTGTATCCAGCAAAAGGAGCTTCGGATATGGAAAAGGCCTTGATCAAGCACGGCAACAGTCTTGCGATTGTCATCGACAAGCCTGTCCTTGATTTGCTGCAGATCACTGCGGACACGAAGATCGAACTGACTACGAACGGCGATTCCATCATGCTCACGCCAGTTCGCGACAAGAAGCGACAGGCCCGCCTGCAGGCAGCGCTGCAAAAGATCAACAATCAGTTCGGTGATGACCTTAAGAAACTGGCTGAGTAGATGGGCGACATCGACTTCCTGAGTTTGCCGGATGTGTTGCTCGCGCATGCTGATCAGATTGCTCGTTATGGAGGTGACCCCAGCGTTCGCGACATAGGATTGCTGGAGTCTGCCATAGCTCAGCCGCAGGCCACATTCGGTGGCACATTTCTGCATGAATTTCCATTTGAAATGGCCGCAGCGTATCTGTTCCATATCGTGCAGAATCATCCCTTTGTCGACGGCAACAAGCGATCAGGGGCTGTCGCTGCACTGCTGTTCCTTGAACTGAACAACATTGAGATTGACGCACCCGCAGGTTCGATCTACGAACAGACGATCGCTGTTGCCAACGGCCTCGCTGGCAAGGTAGAACTCACAGAGTTCTTTCGAGATCATGCCGTCACTCCCTGAGTCGCCGAGACGCGTTCCGCCTTCCGGCCTGTGAACTTCTCCCACCGCTGCACGATCACATCGCAGTACAGCGGATCCAGTTCCATCAGGAACGCATGACGACCTGTCTGCTCGGCACCCATCAATGTGCTGCCAGAACCGCCGAACAGGTCCAGCACATTCTCACCGGTCCGCGATGAGTACTGCATGGCTCGGACGGCCAGTTCCACCGGCTTCTCCGTGAGGTGAACCATGCTTTGTGGGTTCACCTTCTTGACCTGCCAGAGATCGGTCGCGTTGTTCGGGCCGAGATAGACGTGAGCTGCGCCCTCCTTCCAGCCGTAGAAGCACCACTCATGCGCGCCCATAAAATCTTTACGGGTCAAGACAGGATGCATCTTGTCCCAGATGATGGCCTGGCTGAAATACAGCCCATGCTTCTTCAGGAACGGCGGGTAGTTAGCACAGTTCGCATAGCCGCCCCAGATGTAGAATCCACGGCCCGGCAGCAGAACGCGTGATGCGTTTCCAAACCACGCGTCCAGCAGGCGATCGAACTCAGCGTCCGTCACGAAGTCATTTGCCAGCGGCCTGTCC
>JBKDRW010000645.1:0-2122 GCA_046341255.1 Planctomycetota bacterium | reverse complement strand
GTCCAGGGGGGCCTTCAATCAGAACACTGCCCTCCGCAAACAATGCAATCACAACTCCTTCGACCAGTTCCATCTGACCGACCACAACCTGACTGATCTGCTGGACGACCGCATCAAACAGTCGCTGAACTTCGCGTAATTCCATGATAGATCGTTCTTCAAAGACGTTGACAAAGTTGGTGATTTCAAAACCGACTGCAGGATTGCCTGCGGCATCAAAAACGGGACTGCCCAGAAGTCCTCACTAAGGATCTCGCTTCCCGGACAAACGCTGCTGAACACCTGAAAGCCATCGCAGCATGGCGGCCGTTCTGGCCTGCGACAGTTCCGGCGTCCGCGCAAGTCGATGAGCCTCGGTAAGCTGATCCTGCACTTCCTGAGCGGACAGGTTCGAACGATTTGCAATCTGATCCGGTTGTTCCAGCCTCAGCAGGCTTCCATATCGTCGACGCAGCTGACTGCGCATGTATTCCAGGTATCCTCTGATCACACCGCCACCATCACGTAGTCGATACTGCAGGTTTCCGACGGCCTCTGCACTTTCTGTAAGCGACCGACGCTGCTGAGTCGCGACGTCCTGCGCCGGACCAAAGCGATGAAACGACATCCAGATCGATAACACGGTCACGAGCAACAACTGCAACATCCCGATTCGCATCGCAGGGCTGAACAGAATGCCGGTGTTCTGCCATGCATCGCTGGCGTTGTAGTATTCCGCGATGACAATTCGAGCGTCTCCCAGACGACCGTCATCCTCTGCGCCTGAGGTCGCCCGCTCCACAAGCCTGATTGCTACGCGGCGCTCGGCCGGCAGCAGCAGACAGCGATTGGAAAAAACATCGGCCGTGGAACACACCACCACGCGTCCACGCCCCACATTCCATGTTGCCGCTTCGACATCTCCATTCCCGGATGTCAGCAGGATCTCCGAAGTGGGATTTGTCGGAACAAGGATTTTTCCCGACGTCCGAATCTCCACGGACCCGCTGACGATCGCTCCCTGAACCGTGACCTGAGTTCCCGGTTGTTCTTCCTCTGCGCCGACATTCAACTCGGCGGGATCTGAAGGAGTTCCCGCAGGAGTCACCTTCGAAGCTTCACCTCCGGATTCCGATGACGTATCAGCAAGAGACTCGCTGGTTGAGGCCTTTTCGAGGCCAGATCCTTCAGTCTGTGCAGCGTCAGACGCTGCACCATTCGACGGCGGCACAGGATTTGACGGTTCCGCCGCGACCATGTGCTCCAGCCAGCTTCGCGGCGAAATTCGAATACTCAGCGACGGAATGCGGACCTCGTTGACGCGCTCATTCGAATCGGGCGCAGCCAACAGGCCCTCCGGAGGCAACCACCGGGGCGCGAAAAGCAGATTGCCGCCATTGATGACAAAATTGTACATCTCCTGCTGCTCAGCGTCGGTCGGATAACGATCCGGGGCGATCAGCACCATCGTGGCATCAGAGGCCTTTGGCACGATATGGCTCACATCCCGCTCAACCTGCTGACATAACTGCGTCAGGATGCGATAAAGCCCAAGCTTGCCATCAATCGTATTACTGTACGAGTCGCCCGCGGAACCGTCTTCCCCAGGCAGCCACCAGAACTGCAGAATGATCAGCAGCAGTGCCGCTCCGGCCCAAAGCAGGTCAGACTGAAGCAGTCGGCGTTTCTTCTTCACGGAAGGCTCCCCGAAAACTTGTCAGACACTGTTCAAACATCTCCGCTGTCGGAACTCTCCGACCGAAGAACACATATTCAAACTGTGTGGCCGTCATCAGATACGCATCACGCTTGTCCATGCGACGCCACACACTTCGCACATAGTCACGATTTGTCAGACCCTTGCGATACCGAATCAGCCCGGCTCGCTCAATCCAGCTCATGCTGCCCAGCAGCAACTCGCGAATCGCAAGTCGATAATTTCCATCACGCGCCATCTGCAAAGCGCGACCTTCATAGGTCGACGCCGCCAGTTCGCCGGGCGGAGTTGTCACATCAGCCAGCACATCCCCCAGTTCGTCAAGCAAACCTTCAGCTTGCTTTTTGCTCGCATACATGGTCCTGAAGATCAGTGCAATCAGCGTTATAATCACTTCAGCCACAGCAATAAATATCAACACTGTGC
>JBKDRW010000644.1:0-15241 GCA_046341255.1 Planctomycetota bacterium | reverse complement strand
TGGAGGATCATCGGGGCTGGCTGCTGAGTAAAATGTGCCGACAGTCGGAGCATTGAGCGTAATCCCAGCGGGAGCAGTCGCCGGTGCGCCTGCAGCAGCGACGGGCGCTGCAGACGGCGCCGCCGTCGGAGCCGGAGGCATCATCGGCGCTGGTGCGAAAGCAGGACCGTAGGCAGGAGCCGCATATCGAGGTCCTCGACGGATCTTCCATGATTCGTCTTCGTTCTGCAGATTTACTTCGGAGACGTCGAATTTCTCCATCAACTGCAGAAGCTTGCGGAACTTATCCAGATCGAAAGAATCGCCCTTCTCTTCGTTTTCCACGGGTTTCGCCATTTCAATGATGCCTCCGACGCCGATTTTCAGCGCCCTTGATTCTAAACGCACGCTCACCGCTCAGGACGCCCGATCCGACCAGGTCGAGGACCGCGGACGCCAGTTTAACGGAGCAAAGATCGCGAAGGATCGTGAAAACGCGGGTTTTATGCAAGGAAAGGAACGACGGCGTCTCCGAATTCGCGAGGAAGGTTCGAGAGAACCTCGTTTCCCTCCGTCGTGACAAGGACGTCGTCCTCAATTCGGACGCCAAACTTTCCCGGCAAATAGATGCCAGGTTCACATGTGATCACCATTCCGGGCTCAAGCTCCTGTTGCGAAACGGGACTCATGCGGACGGTTTCATGGATCTCAAGGCCGAAGCCATGTCCCAGTCCGTGACCGAAGTACCGGCCGAAGCCAGCGTCGGCAATCATGTCTCGCGCAATCCGGTCAACATCCGCACACTTCACTCCGGGACGAATCGCGCGAATTGCCGCCTGCTGAGCGTCAAGGACAACATTGTAAACATGCTCCATCTGTTTTGATGGTTTCCCGGTGAACAGCACACGGGTGAGGTCGCTGCGATAATGCGATGGTGTCTGAGCTCCCCAGTCAATCAGCAGAACCGGACTTTCTTTGATCTGACGATGGCCGGCATGGGCATGCGGCAGGGCGGCCGTTGGGCCGACGCCAACGATCGGTTCAAAGCCTGGCGCGTTCGCTCCAAAGTCTCGCATGCTGGCTTCGAGCAGATACCGGATCTCGGTTTCAGTCTGATTGCCTCTTAATGACGCACGGACCACTTCAAACCCGCGCTGAGCAATCCGTATGGCTTCCCGAATCTGTTCCAGTTCCCATCTGTCCTTCACTTCCCGAAGTCTCTCGACAGTTCCCGACAGGCTTATCAGATCGGCGGATGGGATCTTGTCTTTCAGCGTCGCATATGTCGACATGGTGATATAGTCACCTTCGATTCCAATGCGCTGGAGTTTATGTCTGCGAATCAGTTTCGCAGCAAGATCGATCACGGTACTGCTGGCATCACGGATCTCCAGTTCCAGGTCGGGACATTCGTCAGCAAGCTGCGTTTCATATCGCGTGTCACTCAGCATGACGGATCCTGCCGCGCTGAGAAACAGCCACGATGAATCTCCACTGAAGCCCGTCAGATATCGTACGTTGGCCAGCCCGCTGACAAGGATGCCCTCGACGGGAGTCTCTTTGAATTCCCGGAGACGCTTAAGCACCTTCTGTCGACGCGAAGTGTAATTCGGGGCATTCATGAAGGATCACCATGCTGTCCGTGTTGGTACGAAATCCATGCAGGGGTGCAACCAGGGGCATATCTCGCCCGCCTCCTCATCTGGCTTCGCGAAGGGTAACATCAGGCGTTCGGTTCGCCGAGGCAGTTCCGGGTCAGACTCTGTCCCCGATGCTTCGTGAAGAGATATTTGCAGGACTACAGTCCGATCGCCTGCGACAAAGTCCGGCGAATTCAGCCTCTCATCATCGTTAAAGGCGGAACTGACTGCTCGATCGGTCGGTTGAGACTTTCCTTCAAAATGTGTTCCTGTCCGGTCCAGATCATGTCGAAAAAACGGAGAGATCCGTCCCAGTTTGTCCCTTCCTTTGTTGAAGAGCGAAGAACACTGGCTTTTGGAACGAGTGCAAGCCAGGGTTGGATTGATTTGAGTGCGTCGAGCGCAACAGAGCACGTCTGAACGGTCGTTTTGGCCGAAAAAGTCGGCCGGAAATACGATTGCTGAGTTTGGTGAACAGCAGCATGATTCCGGCAAATCGTCTTTTCGCTCTCTCTCAGCGACGAGTTGTGTTTTTTTGTTCACTATTCGTCTCAGGTTGTGTTTGGACTTCATATTGAGGATTTCTTGAAATGGCCCGTCCTGCTCGAAACCGTCGCACGCAACGAACTCCACGATCATTTTCCGGAGTGGCTGAAGTTTGTGAAACCCGATCGCTGCTCTGCGCTGCGTGGTTCAATGCACCGGTGGATGTGGCGCCGGTCGATGTGATTGACACAACCGTTGTTGATGCATCCGGGGAAGAGAGCGACTTTCCGACGCCGGATGATGGAGCAGTGACGGACGAGATGCTCTTCAGCGTTGGAGATGCCGGTACATCCGAAGAAGCCCCGCGACTCGAAATCTGCAGCATGTTCCCGGGGGGCGAAGTTGAGACGGATGTCGTTTCTCCGGAACTGACTGAGAACACAGAGCCTGAGGAAAAGTCTTTGATTGAAGAGTCGATTGAATTCGTCGACTACGGAGTCGACGGACTTCCGAACGACTGGGACCCATCATGGGGCCATCTCTTTCTCTCTGTAACAACTGAAGAATCCCGGCAGGACCAGGGTCAGGAGGGAGAGTATGATCCGGAAGTTCCGAGCCTCGAGTTCACCAGTGAGATGTTGGATCTGTCGTTGCTTGAGTCCATCGATCTGTCGATCGTTGATGATGTGGTGAAGACCGGCGAAGTGCAGTTTCTGGAAGATCATTTGAATCCGGAAGACCTGCTGGCAGTGTGCTTCCGTACTCCACCGACTGAAGATTCGCCGATCGATGTGGCCATTGAGCCGGTCTCGGATGACAGTGACGTGAAGAGTGAAGATGTCGTCTCAGAAGAATTTGTTGGTGAGATTACGGAAGACTGGAACAGGATTCCGCCAAAAATTCTGATGACCATGGTCATGCGAGGCTATGTTCCGGACGGTGGCGGTGAAGAAACGATCATTGACGTGAAGACAGAAGACGGCATTGTGATCGAGGAGCCTGTACTGGCGGTTGATGGTGACGAGTTGTGGGCGACCGGCGTCCTCGAGCGATGCGAGGATTTCCCTCTCGCAGTTTACATGCCTGGTGCTGGCGGAGTTGAACAGGACAAGAACGTCGATGCGGTTGAAAGAGTCAGTGACGACAGTGCTGACACCGAAGTCTTCGTCATGGATGAGATCTACGCCCTGACCGGAGCCTCGGATGAAATTCCGATGGATCGTCTTCCAGAAGAGTCCGGGTTGATTGTTCAGCGAACTCTGTCTGGTGATGTTGCGACCCCAGGGGCCGGTTCAGAAACTGAAGATTCTTCTGCGATATCGCGTCTGCTGGCATCTTATTCGAACCCGAATCTGTTTGCTGATCAGAGCGACTCGGAAGATGCCGTCGGTACTCTTCTGGCTCGGCCAGCCAGTCAGCCCGGATCAGCTTCTGTGTCAAATCGAAGCACGTCCGGCCCGGCAACTCGAACTGCTCCGAAACTCAGTACCGTTGTGTCTCGTCGCTCTCTGCCTCCGGTGGCTCTGCAGGCTCTGACAACACCTCTGGGAGATCTTGAGGAAAACGAATCCGCAAATTCCGATGCCGCTGACTCAGAAACGGATTCAGCCGCTGAGAATATTGACTCAGTGTCTGTCGAAAGCGATTCTTCTGCTCAGTCGGCAGTCAATGCTTCAGCCAACCCCGTCAACCGTACTCGAACGATCGACTTATTCATGAGCCGATTTCATGACGAGTTCTTCGCAGGCTGATCTGTTGAATCTGAACTGCACTGAATGTGAAGCCCTCGCCGAAGTTCGCTCCTGCGAGGGTTTTGTCGTTTTTGTGTATCAATCATCTGAATCGACTGTGGATTGCCTGTGAGTTCAGTCAGCCGCGTTTTCTCAACTGCCCGGGTGTATTCGTGCGAGACGGATGGAATTTCGTGCAGTGTTCAATGCACTGCAACAGTTCCACGCGGAGCCAGCGTTGCACTTCTTTCTGTGACCGATACGATGCCGTGCCGTTCGATCGAATCCGCAGGGACACCAGACTGAGCTGAATATGTACAATCGTGTGAGATTAATGGAACTGGTCAGAGAACGAGCACTCAGATTCGGCGACTTTACTCTGGCCTCCGGGAAGAAGTCGACGTATTACCTTGACGGCAAGCAGGTCACCCTCAGCGCGGAAGGACTGATGCAGATTTCTTACGGTCTGCTGGACCTTCTGAAGGGCATTGAATTCGCTGGCTTTGGCGGGATGTCAATCGGAGCGGATCCGATTGTCGGCGGGGTTCTCGTCGCGGCAGCCTCGCAGAATCGTGCATTGCAGGGCTTCATGGTGCGCAAGGAAGCCAAAGGCCATGGAACTCAGCGATATGTCGAAGGCCCGATTCAGCCAGGTGACAAGGTGGTCATCGTTGACGATGTCGTGACCACAGGTGGCAGCGCACTGCAGGCAGTGGATCGTGTCGAAGAGTTCGGCTGCAAAGTCGTGCATGCTGTCGGAATCGTCGATCGACTGCAGGGTGGCCGTGCGGCATTTGAAGCCCGCGGTATCCCATTTTCGTCGCTGCTGACGATTGAAGACTTCGGAATCACACCACCGGCAGACAGCTGAGCGTCGTCCATCGCACTCAACCGCGCATCTTGTCGCGTCGCAGGCTGACGAGGTAGCCTGCTGTGATGAGGGTGAACACGACGGAGACGCATGCGAACATCCACGCATAGGGGCTGACGGTTCGCGATTTTGCAAACTTCAGGAATGAACCCACCAGCGGCGCGGACAGCAGGGTGCCGGCATCGAACATCGCGAGCACAAAAGATGTCGCCACTCCCAGATACTCACGAGGAAAGGCCGACGTCCCGGCCGCCATGATGGATGGAAACAGCAGCGCGTGGGCGATGCCTGCCAGAACCGCGGGCAGACACAGATGCCATGTTGCTGTGACGGGAACATAACAGACGTAACTCAGGGTCAGCAGAATCAGACCGGTTGCAATCCACGGTTTGTTTCCGAACCGTTCGAACAGTGAACGAGTAGCCAGACGAGCACCAAATCCGGTGGCCGCATAGATGGCGAAAAACATTCCGATATTGCGGAGATTCATCTCGATGGCAAAGGGGTGGAGAAACGTGGCCGGAATCGCGAATCCTGCTCCCATCATCATCGCCGTCAGCGAAATCATGACTGGATGATGCTGTCGAATCACTGTCCAGAGCGATGGA
The DNA here is from genome assembly GCA_046341255.1 of Planctomycetota bacterium. Classification (GTDB taxonomy): domain Bacteria; phylum Planctomycetota; class Planctomycetia; order Planctomycetales; family Planctomycetaceae; genus SXXK01. The sequence continues at coordinate 9,927 of JBKDRW010000644.1, read as the reverse complement.
CGATCATGTCGAACGGGGGGTCGTGTCGTGCGCACGGCAAAGAATGTTGATGCCGCGGCGCAGACGGCCAGAGCTGTTGCGGACAGGAACATGACGCGAACCATGTCACCCGGCGAATCAGCAAACTGACCAATACCGTCGCTGATCAACGGACCCAGCATCAAACCAAGAAATCCGGATGTACCAAGTGCTCCCACGACCTCTGCCATGCGACGCGGCGGAACACGAAGCGACACGAACGTGATGGATGAACTGAAAATCCCGGCAAGACTTGCCTGCATGAGTGTGCGAAACACAAACATCGCGGGGCCATCGGCAGTCGTGAGCCCCAGATGCAGAACCAGACTCACGCAATATGTCACCACACACCACATCCAGATTCGCGATGCTCCGTAACGATCGACAGCTTCACCCTGGAGCAGGCGGAACAGAATGCTTCCAACCATACCCACGCCGACAATCCAGCCAAGCTGGCTTTCATCACCACCGAGATAGGTCACCAGATCGGAGTATCGAACCATCATGCCGTTGGCCAGCGTTGTGAAACCATTTGACAGATATGCCAGCCAGAAGATCTGATCGTATCCGCGCAGATCATCTGCAGACGTGGTCGTGTCAGGAATGGCCACAAGCGGCTTTCACGAGAGAAGTGTTGTCAGTTGCATCGTTCAGGGGGCACCACGCGTTCAGAATTCTGAAAGCGTGGCCTGTGTCAGCATGGAGGTCCATGGGCATTTCTCAGGCCGACAGAAGTTTCGTGACAGTTGCGAAAGCCATACTGCTCTGCGAATCCCGAAGCGGACTTCGTTTGGGTAAGGGCATTTCGGGACTCTCAGGCCTCAATCACAATCGTCAGAACCGGAAAACTCAGGCAGGGCGTCAGAGGAGGATGTTTCAAAGTTTGCAGTTTGAGGAGTTTATTCTGCCAGTGTCGATTTCGTAATCCAATGTTCTCATGAGCGGCAATCCGTCGGCTCTGTGGGAGACTCGGACCATCACGGTTCGCAACTTCCGCAAAACGCTTTCCCCTGCGTTTTCAGCGCCTGTCAGCGCTATGGAGGTGCTCTGTGCAACAGCGACTTGTTCGTGATCTGATGAGAATTCGACATGGCCACGTGGTGCCGGAAACGGCATCATTGCGCGAGGTCGCCGAGCGGCTGATCATCAGTGACTGCGATATTATGGCCGTCACCGACGCGTCAGGAAAATTGTCCGGAAGTGTCTGCGAAACAAGCGTTGTTCGTGCTTTGATGTCGAATCCTGCTGAGACAGCCACCATTCAATCGATCGTGGCTCGTCATTCGGAATCCGTCCGGCTGGATGCTTCCGTGGGGTCTGTCCTGCCGCTCTTTCGATCCGCTGCCAACACCGCGATTCCGGTGATTGACGACGCTGGTCGGGTTTGCGGACTGCTGATGCGTCGTGATGTGATCGGCAATCTGCTGCAACGCCGATTCGATTCCGCGGAGTCCACTGCCAGTGAGTCCGCTCCGACGGCACTCTCTTCGAGCGTTGATGAGTTCATCAGTTCCGTTGTCGAGGAATCGAGGCTACCGGCAGGATTTCAGCGAAGTTTTCCGGGAGGACGGGCGAACGGTGAAAACAAATCTGATCTGAGTAAGCCTCATTTCCTTCGAGCTGACGATGCCCGTCGAGTGTTGTGGTCTGCCGAGGATCGACTTTGATTTAAAAGGAAGAGTCGGAGAACAGGCTTTTCTGGCCGTATTCCGGCCGCGGACGAACCAAATCCGCGTGAGCCGTTGAACGGATGGCCGCGATGGTCGATAATGAGGGATTGAGAATCTGCGGCAGGTCGTCGCGATTCTGCCCACACCCGACCTCGCAGCCTTACGGGCCTTCCGGCACGATCCCAATGAATACTTCCGCACCCGCCACGCGTCCGCTTCAGGACGTGAACATCATCGGTACTTCGCCGCTGATTCCTCCGTCTGAGTTGAAGCGTGAGTTTCCTCTGACGGATGCCATTGCAGATCATGTTGCGACGTCTCGAGGTATTGTCGAGAACATCCTGCGCGGCATCGACAAGCGAGTGATCGCGATTGTCGGTCCTTGCTCAATCCACGACCCTGCAATGGCCCTTGAGTATGCTCGCAGGCTGAAGGTTCTGGCGGATGAAGTCAGCACAAGAATTTTCGTGGTGATGCGGGTGTATTTTGAGAAGCCTCGCACGACGGTCGGATGGAAAGGCCTGATCAACGATCCGCATCTGAACGATACATTTGACATTGCAACCGGACTTCGGAAGGCCCGCCAGATCCTTCTCGATATCAATCAGGTGGGTCTTCCGGCCGCTACGGAAATGCTGGAGCCGATTACTCCTCAGTACATCGCCGACCTGATCACTCTTGCATCGATCGGCGCGCGTACGACCGAATCGCCGACCCATCGTCAGATGGCAAGCGGTCTGTCGATGCCGGTTGGTTTTAAAAACAGTACAGAAGGAAGTCTGGAAGTTGCGATCAATGCCATGAAAGCCGCCCGTGCGCAGCATCGATTTCTCGGGATCGATCACGATGGCAAGACGTGTGTGATGAGCACCCGCGGAAACGAACTTGGTCATCTGATACTTCGCGGGGGTAAGAACGGTCCGAACTATTCGGCCGAACATGTATCCGAAGCGAGCAGAATGCTTCGTGAAGCCAGACTGCCACCTCGTCTGGTTGTTGACTGCAGCCATGCGAACTCCAGCAAGGACTATCGCCGTCAGCCAATCGTCTGGACTGACGTCATCCGGCAACGAGCGGCAGGCAACGAAGAGATCGTCGGACTGATGCTGGAGAGCAATCTTCGCGAAGGTGCTCAGACACTGGGCGACGATCCCTCCAGACTCGAATACGGCATCAGCATCACGGACGGTTGCATCAGCATGGATGAAACCGCTGACTGTCTGAGATCTGCGTGGAAGATGCTCGACGAGGCGTAAGGTCAGGTTCTGCGTGAACGCTGCCGATCTGCCAGAGGGCATAGGTCCGCAAGGTCTTCGGTCTGCGTGCAGTGTGCCATGAAAGACAACGGGCAAGGATGCACTCAGCACGTGGAAAGCATCTGCGGTCGGTTCTGCCCGGCAGCCGACATGCGGCAGAAATCTGACGAGTTTTCCGGAACTGTGAAACAACCATTCGGCGCGGTCAGTCAAGGCCTTGATGCATGAATCAGCGTGGATTCGTCGAGGCCTGAGTCTTTGCGGGACGTAAGCGTCAGAACACTGCCGGACTGCCGATTCATCAGCCGGTTTTAGGCCGCGGCAGGGCGTGAGTGACGTGGCCGACTGAAGATAAGCGACTGCAGGCCGCCCTGCCCTGCCGGAATCACCGTTTCACCGTTCGATTGCAATTCCGATCTGTGTGAGCCAACCTTTCCTTCGATTTTCGAGGATGGCAGGCAAAGATTCTGATAGAGGCTCATCATGGTGCAGACTCGCACGATCCCGATTCTGGCGTTATGGCTTCAGATCGCTTGTTTCTCGCTGGCGGATGATGTGGTGATCGGCGAACGCATGCTGCGCGTTGCTGAGGGCTATGAGGTCAGCCTCGCTGTCGCCCCGTCGCTCGTGGCTCGACCGATTGCTGTGGCTCGCGATGAAAAGGGTCGGCTGTATGTCACGGATTCCGGCGGTATGTCCGAGAGGGCTGAGAAGCAACTGGAAGAGAAGCCTCACTGTATCCGCCGAGTGGAGGATTCTGATAACGATGGCGTGTATGATACGTCGACCTTGTTTGCAGACAGGATGATGTTTCCGGAGGGTTGTCTGTGGTACGAAGGATCGCTTTATGTGGCGGCACCCCCGGAGATCTGGAAGCTGACCGACACCGACGACGATGGTGCTGCTGACCGGCGTGAAGTCTGGTTTGACGGCAGAACGCTGACCGGTTGCGGTAACGATCTGCACGGGCCCTATCTGGGTCTTGATGGACGCTTTTACTGGTGTAAAGGAGCCTTCGCCGAGCAGAAGCACATGATGGCCGACGGGACTCAGCTGGTCACGCAGTCGTCACACATCTTTCGAGCAAAACCAGATGGAACTGAAATGGAATCCGTGCTGACAGGCGGCATGGACAATCCGGTCAACGTCGCGTTTTTGAAGAATGGGGAGCGATTTCTCAGCTGCACGTTCTTCCAGCATCCGGAAGCCGGTCTTCGTGATGGTCTGATTCATACCATCTACGGTGGCGTGTACGGCAAGAAGCACGATTCCATCTATGCGCATCCGATGACGGGTGATGTCATGCCGGTGCTGAATCATCAGGGGGCCGCAGCACCATGCGGCTTGATTGCGGGCAGCGAAGTCCTGTTTGGCGGTGGATTCGATCAGCATCTGTTTGCGTGCTATTTCAATCTCCACAAAGTCGTGAACCATCAGCTGATTCCCAGCGGTCCGACTTACACGACAGAGGATTCCGATCTGTTGTCCTGCGATCATCCGGACTTTCACCCTACGGATGTATTCGAAGATGCAGACGGCAGTCTGCTCATCGTCGATACGGGTGGCTGGTACAAGGTCTGCTGTCCCACCTCGCAGCTTGCCAAACCAGATGTGCTCGGGGCGGTTTATCGAGTTCGCAGGAAGGAAGCTCCGAAAGTCACCGATCCGGAAGGCATGGAGATCCCATGGGTGTCACTTGATCATGCCGGTCTGGCAACGCTGCTCGCTGACAATCGCCTGTTTGTTCAGCGTCGGGCTGCAGCGGAATTGCGGAAACGGGGAGCGGCAGCGGAACTGGTGCTTGCGGAAATCGTGAAGAGTCACAAGTCTGCCGCCGTTCGACTTCGTGCTGTCTGGACTCTGGCTGGAATGGAAAGACTTTCATCGGATGCATTGCAGACCGCCATCATCGATGTCGATGCGACGATTCGACAGGCGGCCGCGCATATCCTGGGACTGCATCGCGATCGCAATGCGGTACCTGCATTGCTGAAGCTTGCTGCCAGCGATGAACCGGGGCCTGCTCGAGCGGCTGTTGAGGCACTCGGTCGCATGCAGGACCCTCGCGTGATTTCGACCTTGATGGAGATCGGCAATGCTCTGGCAGGCCAGAATGAGGCAGGTAAGTCCCGGCAGTCGACTGCCGAGGAACATGCCGCCGAAACTGACCCCAGGCGGTCCGCCTCGCTGGACTTTGGATTGAATCCTTCCGGTGAACCTGCGGATCCTGCACTTCGCATTCGCGAGCATTCGCTGATCTACGCGATGATTGAAACGAATGACGCGGAACAGGCACGGTTGGGTCTGTCAGGTCACTCACCGTGGTCTGTTCGCGCTGCTCTGGTCGCTCTTAACGAAATGCGGGATGGAGATCTGAAGCCTGGTGACGTGATTTCACGCATGAGTGACGACAATGAAGCCGTACGACTGACTGCTGCCTGGGTTGTGAAACAGCATCCGGACTGGGGCTCGGCGCTGTCTGATTATTTTACTGAGCGGCTCGCGTTGATTGATGAGTTGACAGATGATGAACGAGATCAGCTGATCGATCAACTCGCACGCCTCGCGTCATCGTCCGACATCCAGTCACTGCTGCTGTCACAAATTCAGCAGGCAGGTAATGCGTCCGTTCGGAAAATGGCTTTGCACTCGATGGCTCAAAGTGGATTGTCATCGGTGCCGACCACCTGGCTCGAGGCTCTGGCGGAGCTGATCAGATCGGGAGACAAAGACAGCCTGATTCCCGCGATTGAAGCCATTCAGAATCTTCCACTTCCGAAGGAAGGTCATGTGGCTCTGCAAAATGCATTGGTTACTGTTGCGGCGAACGAATCTCTGGCCGACGACTTAAGGCTGAATGCAATTGATGCGGCCGGTCCCGGGATTCAGCTTGCCGACGGAACATTTGTGCTGCTGACCAGATCACTTGCACCAGACCTGCCGATGACTCAGCGAGCGATAGCCGCCAATCGACTGGCGAGTTCCGATCTGACGGAATCGCAGGTCGCGGACCTGGTCAGGGTGATCCCTTCAGTCGGTCCGATGGAACTGCCGAAGCTGCTCCCTGCGTTTGAGCAGCATCCGACGGAAGAACAGGGGATGAAACTTGTCGATTCACTGTTGAGATCAGCAGGCGTACGTGGTCTCCGGCCTGATCTGGTCAGGCCGCTGCTGATGAAGTACCCGGTATCGGTTCAGTCTTCAGGAAAGGCGTTGACCAGGATGCTGAACGCCAGCGAGGAAGAGCAGACGGCTCAGCTTGAGTCCATGCTGGCCATGTTGCCAGAGGGTGATGTTCGTCGCGGTCATGAAGTGTTTATGAGTCGGAAAGCCGCCTGTCAGTCCTGTCACAAGCTTGGCTACGGTGGCGGTCGACTTGGGCCAGATCTCACAAGAATCGGCAGCGTTCGCAATCGCCGCGATCTGCTGGAAGCTCTGATGTTTCCATCGGCCAGTATCGTACGAGGCTACGAGCCTGTGAGCGCCGAACTGCACGATGGCCGAGTCCTCAGCGGCATCATCACCAGCGAAAGTGCCGAGGAGGTTGTGTTGTCTCAGGATGCCCAGAAGGTTTTCCATCTTGCAAGAACTGACATCGCCTCGATACACCCGTCGAATGTATCGCCGATGCCAAATGGACTGACAACACTGCTGACTCAGCAGGAACTGGCTGACCTCATCACGTTTCTTCTCAGTGACCAGCGCTGAGTTGTGGAAACGAGGTTCCGTTCACACGTGGATGCGGGCCATTGCATGCTGACGCTGCAGTCAATCCGTGCTGTTCAGCTTGTCTCCCATATCCGACTATCGCGGTTTGCGTCGGATAGAGCGTTCAGCGGTGTTGTGAGAGTCCCCTTCGGAGTTCCCAGAGCTCGAAATCGCCGTGGAATTGTCGTCTTCGATGACTTCCGCGAATTCGATCGTGCCGAGAAATTGCACCTGCAATTTCATCGAGCATTCATCAGTACCAAGCACTATCATGTCGGGGAGCAGTCTCCGGAGAAGCATTGATAAGGCTTGGCGGTGGGCGTTCGGGACCAGCAATGCAGCCCTCGACAGATCTCTCTTCCTGAGAATCGCCTGAACCTGACGAATCAGCATTTTGATCGGCGATTCCAGCGTCGTCGCCTCGCCGCCTTCATCCGCAATCGCGTCGGCCAGTTTTCGGCTGACACGAAGAACAGGCACATAACCTTCGGGAGTTACCATGCCCGAGACCAGCATCAGGGCAACATCTTTCCGGACGTATGCAACAAGTCGATCCATCGAACTGGCGTGCTCAACGTGTCGAGCGACCGCTTCGAGAATCGGTCTGATATGCCGAACGCAGACTCCCTGATCCACCAGATGACGCAGCACCTCAAAGAGGGTCCTCAGCGAGACCGGCGATGGCATCAACTCGGCCATCGTCTGCGGATGGGTGTTTCGCAGATGTTCAATCAATGAATTCACGGCTTCATACGTCAGCAGGCTGGCTGAATGAGGCTTCAGAAACTCGCCGATCGCTGTCACAATGACACTGCCCGGAGTCACAACGGTGCAGCCGGCTGATTCAGCCGCATATCGTTCCGATACATCAATCCATCTGGCCGAGAGGCCAAATGCGGGATCTCTGGCCGCAATACCGAATGACAGCGACAAACTGTCTTCCGGAAGAATCGCAAACATCCTGTCCCGATACAGTTCCGATCGAAAGATTTCGGTGCCGTGAACGAGCAGTCGGAAATGATTGTGAGGCAGGACGAAACTGGAGCGAATCCGAAACGGCTGAAGGTCAAATCCCAGTTGCCGTTCCATGTCCATTCGAAGGCCGAGGACCTGAGCTGCCAGCGGTTTCGACTTGTCGAGTGTCTCATTCACCAGCGGAACCAGCCCAACACCCAGTTCAATACACACCGCGTCAGACTCAGGTGGCAGATGCTCTTCTTCTGTTCGGACCGGCTGCGCGTCGAGAATCTCATCTTCGAACTGCAGGAGACTCAGATCGGCGTCGATACCCGGGGATGATTCAGGCTTCTCGGATATTCCGCGAGGATCCACAAGCGTCACCGTACTGATCAGGTTGCGCTGAATGACCATTTCCGGCCAAAGGTCACCGTGGTTTTCGAGCACGTCTTCCACAGCCAGGTGCTGTGACCAGCTGTCGCTCTCGTGGGAATCCCGAACCATTACGCCGGTCATCAGGATCGAGTCATGGGTGACTTCCGACAGGATCCCGAGCATCCGCACGCGATCCCATGTCACCACGGAAACAGCTCGACCCTGATAGCGATAAAGATACCCGCTGAAATCCCCGGTCATGAAACCCTCCGACTCGAATCGTCGCTCCATCATACGCGCAGATTCTTGCAAAGTCGCTCGTGTTCCGGGGCGACTGGAAAAATCCGGTGACTGGAGGGAAAGACGTTCAAGTTGGAAGAGTGGTTCGCCTGATGCCCGGAAACGACAGCCAGAAGGTGTAAAAACTCCACATCCTCGCGACTGCAAATGACGCCGAACGGCTTCAATCGTCGTCAATTTTTGCTGCGAAACGACAACAGCTGCGCGGGTGGGGCCATGGCTTCTGCGAGCCAATCAGGGAGCGGCCGTCTCGTCTGCTCCATCCTCGTCGTTTGCAGGCGGGATTTCCGCGGAACTGGCCAGTTGCTCGCGAATGACGGGCGTCACCCCGTCCAGAATGTTGAGTTCGGCGAAGCCCATCAGGCTGCCCTTCTCCATATGAACGTTCTTGATGGCGACGGCGTACTCAATTCGTGTCTGGAAGTAGCGAATCTCGGCATCGACGACTCGTCTCTGAGCATCCAGCAGTCGGTCGACATCAACAGGAAGGTCATTTGCCTGCTGTGCCTCGTAGGCCGAAAGAACGCTGTTTGCGGAGTTTAGTCGGTGCAGAGCATTCTCGCAGGCTTCGTAGGCTCGAGCAGCATCAGCAATGGCATTGCTGAGATCATGAATGACTTCACGTTCCTGTTCTCGCAGAATGGCATGTTCGCGTTTCAACATCATTTCCGCGTTGGAAACCGCGAGATGACCTTTGCGATAGCCCAGCGGAACGGTGTACTCAAGGCCCAGATACCACTCCTGGAGGTCTCCCGAGGTCAGATCGCCGACGGACGAAGAGCCACCATTGTAATCCACCAGATCATCGCCGAAGCCGCGAAAGCGGTAGCGACCCACGGTGTCCAGTCGAGGGTTCAGAAAGTTCCGCGCGGCAAGAACTTCCATCTGCCGCTTGTGAATGTGCAACTGCTGTCGTCGCAGTTCCGGTCGGCGTGTCAGTGCTTCCTGGGTGATCGTATCCCAATGGAAGATCACCTCTGCTTCGGACGGATCTTCTGAAGGTCGAAGGAGTGCTTCATCATTGATCGGCATGCCGATCAGCAATCGCAATCGTCGTTCGGCGACCTGTACTCCACTGGTCCCTCGAACTGTGCCACCCGTACTTCCATTGCGGTTCTGAGTCCCCTGAACCAGCCGTCCGGTCAATGCATCATCCACCTCGGCCTTGAATCGAAAGTACTGCTCGCTGGCGAGGGCGACGCGGGCCTCAGCCTCCGGATCATCTTCTGCCTCAGCCAGAGCTTTGACCTGATTCCATGCCTCGAGCGAGTTTTGCATGGCTCGAATACGGGCGTCCAGATCCCGATAGGCAAAATAGAGATCCCAGTAACCATTCATCACGTTACTGACGTAATCACGGACCGCCACTTCGAAGTCCGTCTGAGTGATATCGTTGTTCACTCGAGCAATCAGCAGGCCGTTGTAAACGCCAGGCGTCGCTCCGGGACCTGCAATGCGATTGAATTCCAGCCCACCACCCTGCAGCAACGGCTGTCGGATTTCACCTTCCACATAGCTGTCCCATGCCGACGGAAACGTGTTACTGGGGGCATTGTTGCTGTCGTATGTGTTCACGACGCGCAGTGCAAGTCGCGAGACGGTGGCCGTCCGTTTGCTCAGTTCCACCATGTAGTCATTCAGGT
>JBKDRW010000643.1:0-11410 GCA_046341255.1 Planctomycetota bacterium | reverse complement strand
TACCAGGGAACTCTCCACTTCCATCGTGCTCAGGCGATGTCCTGAGACATTCAGCACGTCATCAACACGGCCCATGACCCAGATGTAACCGTCCTCATCATGGCGAGCTCCATCTCCCGCGAAGTAACAACCGGGAATGTCGTGGAAGTACGTTGTCTTGAATCGTTCGTGATCGCCATACAATGTTCTGAGCATGGAAGGCCAGGGCTGTCGCATCACCAGCAGTCCGCCCTCGTTCGGGCCAAGGCTGACCCCATCACGGGTCACAATGTCTGGTACAACACCGGGCAGCGGACGTGAACAACTTCCAGGTTTCGTGGCTGTCACGCCGGGGAGAGGACTAATCATGATGGCTCCGGTTTCCGTCTGCCACCATGTATCAACAATCGGACATCGCTCCTGGCCGATCACTCGATGATACCACATCCAGGCTTCCGGATTGATCGGCTCACCCACAGAACCCAGCAGCCGCAGACTCGACAGATCATACTTCTCGGGCCAATGATTGCCCCATTTAATGAATGCACGAATCGCTGTTGGAGCCGTGTAGAAGATGCTGACCTTGTACTTCTCGATGATCTCCCAGAATCGCCCCTCATCCGGCCAGTTCGGGGCACCTTCGTACATCACAACCGTTGCTCCATTCGACAGAGGCCCGTAGCAGATATAACTGTGACCAGTAATCCAGCCGATATCCGCCGTGCACCAGTAAGTATCGTCTTCCTTCAGGTCAAAGACCCATTTTGCCGTCATCGTGGTTCCGAGAAGGTAACCGCCCGTAGTGTGCATCACACCCTTCGGCTTGCCGGTGGAACCTGACGTGTACAGGATGAACAAAGGATGTTCGCTGTCAACCGCAACTGCATCACAATCGGACGAGACTTCCTCCATCAATTCGTGCCACCAAAAGTCTCGGTCCGGTACCATATCCACATCACCGCCCGTTCGACGGACCACGACGACCTTTTCAACCGAAGGTGACTTGTCGAGACTTGCATCAACCGCAGCCTTGAGTGGCACCTCCTTGCCGCGCCGCCATCCGCCATCTGCGGTGACGACCACCCTCGATTGAGCGTCGTTATTCCGATCGGCAACCGCGTCCGAACTGAAGCCGCCGAAAATAATCGAATGCACAGCGCCGATTCGTGCGCAGGCCAGCATCGCAATCGCCAGTTCAGGGATCATGGGCATATACAGAGTCACTCGGTCGCCGGTCAGTACTCCCAGTTTCCTGAGGACGTTGGCAAACCTGCAGACCTCTCTGTGAAGATCCTGATACCGGAGTACACGCGTGTCTCCCGGCTCACCTTCCCAGACGATAGCAGCCTTGTTTTTTGACGCGCCCTGCAGGTGTCGGTCCACACAATTGTAGCAGGCATTTGTTTTTCCACCGACGAACCACTTCGTTTCCGGCATGTGCCCCTGAATCACATGGTCCCACTTGCGAAACCAATGAAGATTGGACGCCATATCGCCCCAAAAGCCAGCCGGATCGTCCTTGGCCCGATTCCACATTGCCTCATACTGCTGTTCACTGCCGATGTGAGCGTTTGCAGCAAATGTCGCTGGAGGCGCGAAAGTTCGCGTTTCTTTGAGCATACTTTGAATGCTCTGGCTGCCCGATTGAGACATGATAATGACTACTCCTGCCCGACGGTGGGTCTCTCGTCTGGATAAAGGTGGGTCGATGAAGGCCCGGCATTGTGGAGCCACACACCTGAATTTTCCACCGGCGACGCCAGTTTTTGGTCTGATCCCGCGATTCAAAACAACCCAAAGCCGAAATGTTTCTCTGCGCTCGACAGAAAACTGCTGAAGCATCGCTGCGGCACTGCAATCAGCCGGGAGATCCACCACGGATGTCGGCGATCGCGCTATGCTCGCTGGATCGACTGGAAAACTCCCGATCCGACACAGACCGAATTCACATGGAGGACTGGTTCTCAGTCATTCAGAACATCAGAAATAACTCATCGTTTGCGGACCAGCATGAAGAATCCAATCACGCAAGACGCAAGAATGCCCACGACTCCCATCCCGCCGAACAACATCGCGTGACTTCGCATTTTGACGGGGTCTTTGCTGACATCCAGAATCAACACATCTGCGCCATCAGTCCCTGGGTAAGAATCTGACAGTAGTTGACGTTCTTTACTTCCCAAGGACTGAATCTGATTCATCACCATGCCTCGCAGAGTCTGCCGGCTGGAAATCATGTCGAGGTCGTTCTCTGACTTGATCTGGCTCGATGTCACCACCGCACGGACTTGCTGTGACTGGCCGCTGTTCTCAGAAAGCGCCGCCAGCGGGATCCAGACTCTCGCCCATTTTCCGGATTTTTCTTCGTAAACGAAGTTCTCACCCAACGCAAAGTCGGTAATCTCAACAAACGGGTTACCTGAGGGACCTCGAGCAATGAACTGGTCCGCTGTCAATCTGTCGGGCTCATTGCCGGCTTTTGATGCCAACCAGTAATCTCTCCCTCCGAGAAACGCGAAGACACATGAGACAACCGCAAGGCCCAGAAAAAGCCGATTCAGCAAGGACATCCGGATCTCCTCGGGAATGTAACAGAAACAAACTCTGCGAAGTCTTATACTTCAGGTTCTCGCGGCAATTCCAGTCGGGTGGATTCCTGCACCTGATCTGTCGCTGATCAGCCGATGACACTGCGTAGTTGTCCAAGGTCTGTCAGCAGTCGATCAGGGCGCGTCGCAGGGTCTTTCAGCACGTTGACATCCACTTGCAGACCAAGCTTTTCAGCAACCAGCAGCGCGGTCTTCATCCCGACATTCTTTGCAGGCACAAGGTCCGTTGTCAGACGACAACTGATATGAAGAATCTCCGCCGGCTGAACACCAAGTTCCCTCAATTGCTGTACGGCTTTTGTAAACAAAGTCGTGGATGGTTTTCGGACTCCGTTCTGATACGAAAATATGAGCGTTTGAGCACGGAACAGTTCGTACAGTGGCGGAAGTTCAGCCTGTGATGCCAGCGACTTCAGTGTCTGCAGTAAGGAGAATGACTGACCATCGGAGAGGAACCCCTGAATCAATCCGGCTGCAGCAACATCTGACATGGCCTGCACTGCGTTCGATCGAGCTTCTGTCGCCTGCAGACAGGAATGGAAGAAAAAAGCAACTTTCTCACTGAATTCATCGAGATCACCGTATGTGGCTTCGTCGTACTGATACTCCTTCTCGAACAGCTTTCCGATCAGCGTCATCCACGTTTCCACCAGATTCACATCGGTTGTGTCACCTTTGGTTGACGCTCGCATGGACTGCCGTTCGATTGTGCTTCGGTAAAGCCCGATCATCGACTGCCACGGCGGCCCGGGCTTTCGATACATATGATTCCACATATTGAACTCATGGATCGTTTTGTCGAGCGCAACCTGAAGGCGGGCCTCCTCGTCCGGAAATACGGTGAATCGACCGTCCGAAATTCGAATCAGGGTGCCATAGACATCCCACAACACAGCCTTGATACCAGGCAGCGGCTTCACGGATGGATTGGCACTGACTGGCCTCGGCAATGGAACCCTCGGCCAGATGAGTTTGCGATCGTCGAGTGAATCAGAATATTCGGCGAGTGACAATGCCATGATAACTCAGCGGTACAATTGGCGGTTGACGAAAAGTCGAACCTGGTCAATCAACGTCGTCTCGAACCTCTTCAGACGGAAACCGCATAGTACGAAACAGAGCCGCTGGTTCCCACAATCCGTGTCTCCGGAAATCTGAAATGGAACGCGTTCACCGCGATTTGTCGCTCCGACTGATTCATCTGATCAGGGAATCCGCATCCCCTGATCCTCGATTCGATGTCGAATAGGAATCGAATACTGGCATCACTCGCATCGCAGTCTAGAATACCAAGGGTGTTTTGACTGTCCGTTTGTGCGTCCAGTGAAGATGTGTATGCAATCGAAAGCTTACAAACGATTTCGAATGCAACTGAACCTGAGACACGCGTTCATCAATCCGCCGACTTTGCCAGGGGGCTATCATTTCCTTCCCTGGCGGTCTCTGCTTCTCGAACGCCACGCCAACGTGAAATGGCGATCGTTCCGCGATGACCTGGATGGACAGGTCTTTTCCTGCCTCGGTCAATCTCCCGGCTGTCTGGCCCTGATGAAGGAAATTGTTTCCCAGAGAACTTTCTGCCCGGCAGCAACATGGATGGTAGTCTATCAGCCGGAGCCTGACTGGCCGGCGGGTGACTGTGGAACCATTCAGGGTATCGCCCGGACCGGCGGAATCGGCGCCATTCAGAATGTGGGCGTGACCCCTGAACACCGCGGTCAGGGGATTGGCCGAGCGCTCGTCATTCAGGCACTACGAGGATTCCTGCAATGCGGAATGGCATGTTCAGTTCTCGAGGTTACCGCAGAAAACGAAGGAGCTGTGAGACTTTATCAATCCATTGGCTTTGAAATCGTCGACGTCCTCTTCCGGGACAGCGCGACGGGAGAGACCGTCTCTGAAGATGACTCCGGGCGTTCGCGTCGGCGGTGGTACTCAAACAGATAACTTGTCTTCAGCAACCCAAGGGACCTGCAGAGAACGTCAGATCTCATCTGCTCTGGAAATACTTGATCGAACTGCTCTGCCTGTCACTGACACTCCTTCGAAGAGTGGCGATTCACAAACGACTTCGTGCTCTGGCCTGAAGTCCATCGTGCTCCTGAAACAGGAAGTGAAGAGACCATGAAGTCATTTCCTGCAGACGAACAGACCTGATTCTCAACTTGCTTCAGCCAGGACTCACGGTGTCAACATCAGCGTTTTGAGGATCAGACGCCTTCGCAGATGTTGAATCCGCTACGCGACACCTTCCTCGCTTTTGACATCCGGTTCGTCTTCATCAATGAATTCCGGAGCCAGCGTATTCAGCAGAAATGAGACCCGGCGTGAACCCAGATACAGCGCGGCATGCGCCGGAGCACTGATTTCCACCGCGCTGCCTGTCAGCGACGAGTTCGCAGCGCGAAGAAGCTGCTTCAGAACGACGGGATGTTTCGATACCGCGTCACCGAAACGAGCCATGCTGCAGTCCGGTGACTCAAGCATTTCCAGCAACTGCCGCAATTCACTTCGACGAATGCAGGGCGGACGAGCAATCCGAAACAGGTTCGAATTCTTTTCGTTGAATCGTGTCATGGGCTTCTCCTTGAAAACAGATCACAGCGACCGGTCTTCCAGACAGTCCAGGCTTTCCTCAAAACTCAACTGATGTAGTTCAGCAGATTGGGAGTCAGCAGTTGACCAACGGCCATCATGGTAAATTGCTGCAGGTTATTCAGCTCCTGGAGTCTCATGACTGCAGTCGCGATGTCCGCGGATGTCGTTTCGCTGTACACTCTTTCCTCAGCGAGCTTTAAATCGCCGGTTCGAGCTTCCAGCCGTTCAATCTGCTGCATGCTCACCGCCTGGACCCCCAGCACATCCAGCAGGTTCTCCTGAATTCGCTCAATGTCACCCGTCCGGCGATTCAGGGCGGCCTGCAGTTCCTGCGGTGCAAGGTTGCGCGTGTTCAGGATGTCATCACGCAGCGCTCGAATCGCGTTGAATGCGTCGTTGGTCCCTGGAAATTCCAACTGATCTGTTCCCGTCCGACGAGTACCGGACGTGCTGACGTGCACCACCGAACCATCGCGAGAATCGGTCAGAGTCTGATTCGCCGAAAAATTGATCGCTGTCGATGTCAGACCACCGTCGATCGACATCGTTCCGTCCCCGGTGAGATCCACCGTGCCGTTGAAGCCTGGTGTGATCGCGGTTGTGTTCAGATAGACACGATCTCCGGTTCCGCTGACAACTTCAAGATTCGTATCCGTGTTCGTAAAAGCCACCGGCGGTCCGCCATTCAGCGAAATCGTGCCGGATGTACCGGTTCCGCTGGTATCGTTAATCTGCAGCTGATGCGTTCCCAGAGGCCCAAGAATCGTGTCACCTCCGACGGAACTGCTTCCTGCTGTCACGCCTGACCCGGCGGCATAAGTCGTCGCAGTATGACTGATCACCAACTGTCGCACTCCCGTTGCCGTATCTGTTCCATCGCCGGTTGTCGTACCGCTGTTGCCGATGATCACTGTCGCCAGACGGCTTGCGGACTGAAAAATCGAATCGCCGGAAACCATGGCAGGACGACTGACATCACCAGCGAGATACAATTGCGTTCGCTCAGACGTGCCAGCATAGGTCGCACGCCCCGTTCCATCACCTGAGGCTTTCGTCAGCCCGGGGAATGGTTCCTGCTCGGCTGCCGTACCACTGAACAGGTATCCGCTGTCATCGCGGGAATTCGCGACGCTGATGATCTGTTCCAGAATGCCATCCAGTTCGCGAGCAAGCACCTGACGTTCGCTGGAATCCGTGATCTGTGGTGCCTGCAAAGCGATTTCCTTCGCCCGCGTCAATGCCTCGTTCGCATCACTCAGGTACACTTCCGATTGCTGCAGTCGAGACTTCACATGCTGGATTGTGGCCTCATGTGTTTCAAATCGGTTTACTCGGTCCAATTGAATCAGGCTCTGCCGCAGAGAAGCCGGATCTTCGGACGGCCGATGGAACCGAACACCACTGCTGATCTGGTGCTGCACCCTGGAGAGTTCAGACGTCTGCTGCTCAAAGTAACCTCGAGCGGTGATTGCCATCTGACTTTGAGTCACTCGGAAAGACATGGGTTCAATCCTGTCAGCTGTCTCACTGAATTAGGGCATTCTGTCGCAGAAATCCATTCATCCCGGCCAGTTGATTCCGACACAGGCAACTGGTCCGTCGTGGCTACCTCGACAATGTAAACAGGACTTCCAGCATCTGATCCGTTGTCTGCAGATAACGCGCGGCCGCCTGAAATGCACGCTGTGCCTGCATCATCTCCAGCATCTCCTGATTGATATCCACACCGGAGACAGAATCGCGATCTGTCTCAAGACGCGTCTTGTAGGTATCCAGCTGCATGCTCTGACTTTCAGATAACTGCACTCCCAAACCGGCCGATGCTGAAACGTCTGCGATTTCTTCCACATACGTTCGTCCGCCAAGGGCATCGATTCGAAGATCCCGCAGGTCCGCCATCCGCGCGACATTGACGGCATCACCCGGCAGACCACTCGCCGTCGTTGCCATCCTCTCCGGGTTCATACGCAGGTCCGTTCGAAGCGAGTATGTGCCCGGTTCGGAACCTGTAAACAGCGAGTTGATCCCGATGGCTGCCAGGAGCTTTGTTTCATCAGAATCTCCAACCATGTACGCCGAAAATGTATCCGGCGCCGTGACGGTCCCTGATGAGAACGACAGCGAAACACCATTCCCGATGTTAAATGCTGTTCCTGCTTCGTATCCTTTCCCGACATCCTGGGTTGCGATGATCTGTCCGGCGGAATCCTGAATGTTCGCCAACAGACCGTCTGTGACTCCAATCTGACCGGCACCTGAGAACGTCACGGTCCATTGATCATTGCGGCCCGCGTAAAGACCAGAGAGTGACGGAATCGTAGTACCCATCATGCCGGTCAGATCAGGTCGATTGTCCGGACGTCCGGCAAAGTCGATGGAATAGGGGCCAGCAGCTGAGATCATGAGCGTCTTGCGAACCGGGTCAACCGAAGCAATCACACCGGTGACGGTATTGAGCTGAGCGGCAACATCGTTCAGCGAGTCCGATGACGTATCAATACTGATTTGTGACGTTCGCCGAAGCCCCGTCGCGTCTTCTGTCACCGTGATATAAAGGTTGCCGGATTCAACGGGAAACTGAGTGCCGGCAAGATCCAGTGGAAGGCTTTCATCCTTCACAGATCGAGCTCCCAGCAATACGGAATACGGGCCCTGATCCGACATCCCCTGCGCGTGCTGCTGATCGATTTCCCTTACAATCTGCCGCGACAACTCCCGCAGACGATTCTGAAACTCCGGAATCGTTTTGCTCAACGCGGTCGTCATCGCGTTCAATTCACCGGCTCCCGTTGGAACGGGATCGCGCAGATTATTCACTGTCACCGATGTTGTACCGTCTGAATAGTCACGAACCTGCAATCCCGTCGTTCGAGACCCGACAAGTATCGCACCACCTGCGACAAGAACCTCCTCACGGCCATCTTCCCGAGTGTACGCATTCACTTCTGTCAGCTCAGCAAGTCGGCCCAGCAACTGGTCGCGACGATCGAGCAGGTCATTGGGTTCATCACTGGTGGCTCGATATTGAAAAATCAACGAATTCAGCTCAGCAATGTCGTTGATGAGCTGATTGCCCTCTTTCACAGCATCGTCCAACTCCAGCCGCACATCCCGATGCAATGATGAAAGCTGCTGATTCAGGCGATTAAAGCCCTCCATCAATTCTTCTGCGGACGAGAGAAACTCCTGCCGAACCGTCATGTTTTCCGGCGAATTGGAGATCTTTTCCAGACGATTGAAGAAGGTTGACAGCGTGTCATGAATCGTGGCCTCACCGGGAGTCAGCAGCGATTCAATCTGCTTGACGATATCCTGCGTCCGCTGCGCATCTGCCAATTCCGATGAATTTCGCAACAAAGCTGTTTCGATGGCCGTGCTGCGCAGCCTGGTAACCCGAACCACATCGACGCCGGCTCCAACCCGCAGATTATCGTTCCGCAAGGGAGGCCGGGCCGCCAGTTCAACACGCTGCCGGTGAAAACCAGGTGTCGCGGCGTTGGCCAGATTGTTTCCCAGCACGGACAGCGTCTTCTGCTGTGCTCGCAGTGCTGTAAGTCCGATGTCAAAACGCTCCATGGTCCGTTCAGCCCGTTGACAATCACTTCGCAGCGGAACGCGTCAGGCGTTTCGATGTGATTCAGAAACATTACGTCTCGAAAGCCCGGAAGACTTTCGCTACGACATCAGGTTCCACGATTTCCGGTCTGTCACTCAGGATCGCGATTCAAAACGAAACGCGTCCGCATTCAGCTGTCGGTTTCCAGACGCGTCGTAGCGATCCGAACTCACCTGTCCCGTCAGTGATTCAAGAATCGTAAACTGAACACGTTGTGATTCTCCGATAATCCACATCGCCGAGTTGGTCAGAACGCGAAGCTGACACACGAGTTTCTGAAGCCGCTGGCGAGCTGGTACCAGCAGTGTGGCTGCGGCCGGAGACGCCCGAGCAATCAGCATGGAAAAACTGATGTCTTCTGCGGAAATCCCCGTTCTCTGGGCCAGAGCACGCAGCACTTTTTGACGGTTCTGCGCCAACAAAGCGATGTGATTCAGAGACTGATCGATTCGAGTCCTGAGTTCTCGATACTGACTCGATGTCGCAGCGTGAATCGGAAGATCCTCCAGCAGCTTCATCGCATTCCGAAGAGAAATCTCTTCCGCATCAACATGCACCAGCAGGCTCCGAATGTGCTCAGTCTCCAGCCGGGGCAGCAATCCCTGCGCGGAACTGTTCATGGCGATACTCCTCAAGTCCTTTTGATCGAGTCGATACGGCCGCAGGCCCTGAGCCGATGGCGAACTCTTCCAGTTGTTTCAATGCCGTCGAGGACTGGAACAGTTGTTCGATGCCAATATCCGTTGTCTTCGCGAGATGATCGCCGACGTACATATCAAATATGCCGCCGTATGTGTCACTCTTGTCGCCGGGAAAGAATCCATCCCCCATCTCCGACTTACGCAACTCCTTCAACATCATCGACAGGAACATCCCCTCCATCTTCTCGATCGCTTCCGCTGCCTTCGCAGATTTTTGCGACTTCCCTTCCTGCGCCTTAAGAGTTTGCGCCGCATGACCTGTCTTGACGGATTCAGCCGCCGGAAGGGTAGGTGAAATACTGATGGACATTATTTCAGACTCCTCGATCCAGTTGCTTCTGCCGATCACATTCCTGTCGCGTCTGCAGAAGCCCACTCCCACATTCAAAACCGAGGCCGACTGGTCATCTGACGAGCCTCCGCACACCATCTCACCACAAGGCAACTTGCCAAAGGCTTGCCAGTTTCAATTCAAAAACGGCAGCCACAGGCTTCTAAAGCATTTCGATCTCTGCATGCAGAGCACCGGCACGTCGCAATGACTGAAGGATCGTGCTGAGGTCTCTGGGGCTGACGCCCAGAGCATTCAGAGACGCAGCTAATTCACCGACAGTCGAATTCTGCTCCAGCACATTGATGATTGCACCTTCCTCTGTCACATCGACCGACGTTCGGGGAACTACCGTCGTTTCACCATCACTGAACGGAGCCGGCTGCGAAACCTCAGGTGTTTCAACGGTACTGACAATCAGATTGCCATGTGTAATCGCAACCTGCGACAGCTTGACGGAGGATCCCATCACGACGGTACCCGTTCTCTCATTGATCACAACTTTGGCGATCATGGCCGGCTCAATCAACAGTTCCCGGCATTCCGAGATGAAGAGAAACGGATCTGCCAGAGCATCCGACGGAAGACGAACTGTCACCGCTCCCGCATCTGCGACCGATGCGCTTCGAGGAGAAAACAGATTAATCGCCTGGCACATTCGATTGGCTGTTGTCAGGTCCGGATCGTGGAGGTTCAACTGAAACGTCTCATGTTCAATCACATTGACAGGAATCTCCGTTTCAATAACCCCTCCGAGGGCAACTCGTCCGGTCGTCGGATGATTCTTGGTGACTGTCGCCGCATTGCCGCCGAATTCCCCGCCGTTGGTGGAAACAGGACCGGACGCAATGGCGTAGACGACGTTATCAGTTCCCGTCAATTCCGTTTCAACCAGAACACCTCCCTGGAGACTCTTTGCGTTGTCGAACGTTGATACAATGACATCGATCCTTTGCCCCGGCTTGAAGTGAGGAGGCAATTCCGCCGTCACGATCACCACTGACATGTTGTCCGTCTTGTCCTGTGATCGCTGGATATTTTCACGAAGTGTCGGATCCGCTCGATTTCCAAGCTTCTGCTGCAGGTTCAGTGCAAACATCTTTGTGGTCGGTCCCGTACCGCCGGTTCCAGCCAGACCAACCACAAGCCCCAGTGCGGTGAGACGGTTGGGGTGCTCACCTTTTAGTGCCGTGACATCCTGAATCCGCACTCGCTGCTGTGCGTAAACCGTCGGGCAAAAAAGCAGGACAAGCGTTGCTGCAGTTGTGGAGATCCATCTCATCGAGTGATTTCCCCTTGAAGTCAAAGACGGCTGACGTGACTTTTCCGCAAAATGATGAGGACTTTCCTGAGTCTCATCTGACAAATCCGATGCATTCCGTGTCCGATCCGGACATCAGAAGGGCCACACCTTGTTGGCTGCTTTGCTGAACCAGCCCTGATGGACAAATCGTTTCGACGCTCCGTCGCCTTCATAGACAGTTCGCAGGTCCGCAATCAGTTTGGAATTGATCTTGTTGTCCGGGCCAAGATCCACAGGACGAACCACACCCGAGATCGACAGGGTGCGTTGTTC
>JBKDRW010000642.1:0-6845 GCA_046341255.1 Planctomycetota bacterium | reverse complement strand
TCTCAAGCCCGCCATCGGCTGCTATGGTGATCCTGTCGCGCGAACACCTCATCTTGATCGAATCGCGTCCATGGGGACTCGATTTGATCTGGCCTACTGCAATCAGGCCGTCTGTGCTCCGTCACGGTTCACGTTGATGCTGGGATCACATCCGACGTCGACAGGCTTATATCATCTCCACAGCCGGCTGCGTTCAAGGCTGCCTGACGCGACGACACTGCCCCAATACTTTGCTCAACACGGCTATCGAACCGAATCCCTTGGCAAAGTCTTTCATATTGGTCATGGCAACGACGGAGATTCTCAGTCGTTCAGCGTTCCCCATTTTCATGACAAAGTCATTGAATATGCCGATCCAGCCAGTACCTCCGGCGGTCAGTTGACTCGGGAAGAAGCCTACTTCGCAAACCAGCAACTTGGACGGATCCGCGAACTCCCGCGGGGTGCCGCATTTGAATCACCGGATGTCAGTGACGAAACGTATGCCGATGGAAGAGTCGCGAAGGAGACAATCCATCGACTGCAGGCCGCCCGGCAGCGATGGTCGGATGAAGGAACTCCGTTTCTGATCGTCGCCGGTTTTGCGCGGCCACATCTGCCTTTCAGTGCACCGAAACGCTACTGGGATCTGTACGATCCGGAACAACTTCCGGAACCTCCGCACTCGGCACCTCCAGACAACGTCCCCTCAATCGCCATGAAGAAGAACGGAGAACTCATCAACTACGCACCGATCCCGGAGTCAGGACAGCCGGCTGCCGCTCTGTCGAGGCAACTGATCCATGGCTATTACGCCAGCATCAGCTATGTGGATGCACAAATTGGTCAAGTGATTTCGTCGCTCAGTGAACTCGGTCTTGCCGAGAACACAATTGTCGTTCTCTGGGGCGATCATGGGTTTCATCTGGGGGACCACGGGCTCTGGACGAAGCATACGAACTTTGAGCAGTCAAACCGCATCCCACTTATCATTGTCGCCCCGGGAGTCACAAGTGCTGGTGCGTCGACCAGGCAACTCGCTGAAAGTGTCGACGTTTTTCCGACGCTCTGCGAGCTGTGTCACCTGCCCGCGCCGAATGTGCGGCAACCCCTCGACGGAATCAGCCTTGTGCCATCGCTGAAAGATCCCGCGAAGCGACTTCGTGACCATGCGTATCACGTCTTCCCGCGGGAAAAACTGGGCCGCGCGATCCGGACGGAAAGGTATCGCCTCGTCGAATGGAGGAAGCCGAGCGAACCGGAATCGTCAGCACAGTACGAACTTTACGATTACCAGACGGACCCGCACGAAACCAGAAACATGGCGACCGAAGCCCCGGATCTCGTCAGGGAACTGCGCAGCAGGCTGGAGTTGCATCCCGTTCGTGTTCCACCGGGTTAATTCACATTCAGCTCTGCCCGCAGCCGATTGTCTCAGGCTGTCACCGCAATCTCAGGCTGATGGGACGAGTGTTTGTGACTGTTGCAGCCATGGCAGACCTGACGGCCGGTCTGAACACAGCGACATCACGCTCGTTCGATGTAGAACGATCCGGGTTCACGGTCCGGGGTCGGGAACGGACAGGCAGCTTTCAGCGAGTCATAATGGTCATGCTTGAGATAATTGACACCGCCGACAATACGCCAGTTTGGATGACCAGACAAAAGGGCCTCCATCAGATATTGCTCGTCCCACAGTCGCACCTTGTCGACAACCCAGGCCTTCAGATAATCCCGTGGCGTGAAGATGTCGTGAATGTGCACAAGGACACCGGATCTGAGGATCGGCAGGATTTCGAGAAACTCGCAAAGAACATCACCCTGAGGTCGAATCACGTGCGAAGAGTCGATGAACAGCAGATCGTTCCGATCAAGATGTTCAAAAACCGACTTCGAAACGGACTCAACTCGCTCACGGCGAACTGTCACACCTGATCGCTCCAGCCACGGCATCTCATAGGGCTCAATACAGATATGATCACATGAGTAGCCAGGATCTTCCTGCTTGTTTCGCTTGACGGCTTCGATCACAAGGAGTGTTGAGTTGCCGCTGCCAATCTCGACGACTCGTCGGGGCTTACGGAGGCGAACGAGATTAGACAGGAACTCGGCGTCACCTGAATCGAAGAAACCGTTTCCAAAGTTGTAGGTCAGTTCATTCTGTGTTGGCGTATCAAACGGTCGAAGTTCTTCGCTGAAACGAAACTGCTTCAAAAGTTCAAGCTGCCCCGAGACGTTCAGGTCGATGCCGGGGAGATTTCGAACCTGCTCCAGCGGATGGATCAGCAGATCAAAGTTGATCAGAGGTTCATGGTATTGGTCGGCAATCGAGAAGACTCCGGCTGCGGACAGACAACGGCGACTGATCGGTAATCATTCCTCACCCGCGGCGCAGTATCTCCATGACAAAAGCTGATGGCAGCACCAGCAGTGCGAGACAAAGATCCAGAACAGGAATGACAGCTTTCAGAAGTTGTTTCACGAAGCTCAACCTTGTTTCGTCGAGAGTGTCCGTTGACGATCCCATACCACGGCTCGCTTTTCGGGCGAATGCCAGGATCAATCGCATCGTCGGATCCATTCCCCGACCAGTCGATTCCACGAGATGTCGCGATTTCGATGGATCGTGTCAGCAGCAATTACGTGCGGCAGTCGTGCCGGGATACCCTCAGGTCTCGTTACTTCCAGACGATCTGGTTCACGGCGCGGACTGAATCGAGGCCCGGAGCAGCACGTTTTCGGACTCAGGTCGAGCCAACCAGTTCTCGAATAGGGCGATAGTCTTCCGGAAGAATGCGGACCGGCCGTTCAGCCTGATCGCGAACATAAACGCTGCTGTCGATTCCCATATTGAAGTAAATCGTGGACAGCACATCGCGATAATGGATCGGGCGATCCGCGGCATAGGCTGCTGTCTTGTCCGTTGAGCCGATCAGCTGGCCGGCTTTCATCCCGCCGCCTGAAAACAGTACCGACTGAACCGGAGCCCAGTGGTCGCGACCTGCATTGGCATTGATTTTCGGTGTACGGCCAAACTCTCCCCACACTACGATACTGACGTCCTGATCCAGCCCGCGATCATGAATATCCTGAATCAGCGTGGAAATACCTGCGTCAAAGGTCGGCAGATGTTGTCGGAGGTGCTGGAAATTATTCCCGTGAGTGTCCCAGAAACCATAAGCCACGGTGACAACCCGGACCCCTGCTTCGACCAGTCTGCGAGCAATCAGCAGCTGGTCGTTCCACGTGGGCGCACCATCGCCAAGATGTTTTGATGATCCGCGGCCGTAACGGGCCAGCAGCGACGGGTCCTCCTGTTCAATGTTCATGGCATCGACAAGTTTTGAGGACGTCAGCACATCAAACGCCCGCCGGTAGCTTTCGTCCATATTGCCCGTGCTGTGCTTATCAACACGCTGACGAAATGTGTCGAGTTGTCCGAGCAGCGACTGCCGTTTGGTGAACTGCTGGTTCTCGATAAAACGAAGCCGCATGCTGGCGAGGTCTTCGCCATCGGCTCGAACCTGATTGTACGCGCTGCCAAGGTAACCTGCCCCGGTACTGTTATACGGACGATGCTGCATCGTCGGAAACAGATCTACAAACGGTGGGGTCACAGGATCTGTGGGGCCATGAATCTTTGCAATCACAGAGCCAAAATTCGGAATCCCGTCTCGCTGGACCTCACCCATGGTGAAGCCCGTCAGATTCTGGAAGCTGGAATGCTCATCACGTTGCCCGACCACGGAGCGAACGATCGAACACTTGTCAGCAACCATCGATAATTTTGGAAGCAGTTCACAAAACTGTACCCCGGGCACAGTGGTATCGATGGGCTTGAACTCACCCCGCACCTCCGCGGGAGCATCTGGCTTCAGGTCGAATGTGTCCTGATGCGGCATCCCCCCGGAGAGATACACCATGATCACGGACTTGTGTCGGAGTTTTGTGCCACTGCTTGCATCAGTACTGGATTCTGCAGCGAGTACATCAGCGAGCGATAGACCGCCGACAGCCAGACTTCCCACCTGCAGAAAACTTCTGCGTGCAATGCCGTCGCAAAATCGAAACGACTGACCTGGGAGATTCCACATGGTGACGCTCGGCTGAATCGTGAAGAATGCAGGAGGGAATTCGGGGCGGGAAGAAGATCGACAAAGTTCGCAATCTGGAAGATCTGAGTTCCTTATCGACTGCAAGGTAGCTTAGCTGCCAGTCATTCCGCTTGCCACGTCGAACCGAACCGACTCCGGCGTCCCAACGATAATTTCTGCGGCTTGCGACGAATTCGCGGCCTGAGTCCTGCGTCGATCAGCCCGCCGCGCGACTGCAGGTTTCTCCGCAAATGGCGCGGATCGGCACGAAACGAATTCTGCCATCTGCTCGTGTGTCCAGCCGAAATATGGTGAGAAAAGCCGGGCGTCCAGCGTCCAGCGATGGTTCTGTAATCCCGACCAGTCTTGCCGGACGAATCGAAGCGCTCTGCAACGCGTCGGTCAGTGTGACGCGGCAGGTATTCATCAGGTGGGCGACGCAATCGCCCGTTGTGACACCGGAGCCCGCAAGAAATTGAGTCTGTCCGGCGACAACAATTCGGCCATCCTCCAGCACGTCAACACTGACGTGCCCGCTTGTGTAACGGCCGGCCATGCAACCGCCGAATCCGGAAACATCACAGGTCACGATCGTGCGTTCCATCGATTTGCATCGAACCAGACATTGCAGCATGGCGTCCGGAACGTGCCAGCCGTCAGCGATCACACTGCACGCAAGACGATCGTCTGCAAGTTGCGGCCAGAACACGTTGTCATGACGCGGAATCATTCCGGCACAGCCATTTCCCAGATGAGTTCCGAGTCGTGCCCCGGCATCGATTGCTTCCACGATCTGCTGAGTCCCTGCCGCACTGTGGCCAATTGCAACCAGACAGCTCTGAGAAACAGACCGGATGAAAGGGATTGCTCCAGGTACTTCCGGTGCCAAAGTCACGAGTCGGATCTGGCCACCGGCAACCTTCTGCCATCGCTGGAACTCGGCGAGATCCGGCGGTCGGATATGTGCCAGCGGGTGGGCACCGCGAGGGCCATCGACCGGGGAGATGAATGGTCCTTCGATATGATACCCGGTCACAACATTTCGAACCGTTGCTGAACGCTCCCGAGCTTTTTCTAACGTTGCCAATCCATGTTCAATGGCACCAAAGCTGTTGGTAATCAGTGTGGGCAGGCATCGTGTGATTCCATGTTGCAGGTATGCATGAATGACCGTCTCAACGTCATCCACGGTCAGAGTGTCGCTGCTGAACCAGATGCCATGGAAGCCGTTGACCTGAAGGTCAAAAAGACCGGGGCCGATAATTGGCAGGGTCGGAGCCTCTGCTGCTGTGATCGCTGCTGGCACGACACTGGAGACCCGTCCGTTCTTCAATTCCATGCGGATGGGGGAAAGTGTCTGGTAATGCCGTCCCACAATGACGTTGTCTGTACTGCTCATCGACAGTTCCAAAGGGCTGAATGTCGGCTGGCCGATTCCGCAGAGGAACTCGCCAGGTGGTTCGGTCAACGCAAGATATTTCCGCTTCGAGAGCCCTGATGAATTCCGCAACGAATGACGACACGCGGTATGAGACCCCTCAGGTTGAACTGCCTCAGGCCCCGCAGCTCATGATGCTGACTCCAGGGATGAAAATACGATACCGACCGGAAGCGGTGCCGCAACCGAAATGTCGGCGATCGAGGTCCACGCCGTCGGCTGGTTGATCTCCATGACATGATTCAAAAGCTGATCGGCCACGCATCGAGCCGGCTGAATGATGAGAACCTGATCCTCGGACTTCCGAAATTCCCGAGCGACCAGCATCGATAGGATCTCAGCGGAATAACCAGTTTTGATTGCTGGGCCGGATGCAGCGTCTGAAGCAATCCTCGTGATCAGACGCTGCAGCATCCCGCGGAGTTCTGAACACGTTGTCTCAGGATTCGCGGCGGCTGCGAGGCCCCAATGACCATCGGCTGTTCCAAACGCCAGACATGGCTGCTGTTCATTCAACGCGGCAAGTTCCGTTGAGTCATCGCAGGCGGATGCTTCGTTGCCGACATATTGTAGAACCAGTCCATCTGACGGACTGCATGTCAATGACGCAGCACTGACACCTCGGGTCTGAACAATCGGATAGAGAACAGGACGGAAGGCTTCGATTTCCGCCGTTGAGGGAATAAGCCAGGCAAGAACTGCATGAACCGGATTGTTTGGATCAGCACCCTGTCCCTGTTCCAAAACAGAGTCTCGGTGTTGCAGTGCGGCAACGAACTCCGTCAATCCGTCGGCAAGAAATCCCGTATAGACACTGGCAGAATGTTCGAGGCGGACCTGAGTTGCTTTGTCGATGACCTGCCAGATGCGGTGATGTTGACCGGATTCGTCGATGTGTTCGAGGGGTGTTTTCAGGCGAACTGTCCGCTCGAGTATGTCCTCGAGGGGCTCCTCTGGCTCCTGCTCTGTCGCCAGAATGACTGTCACCGGTGAAAATTCCGCCTCGCACCTCGCACGCAGAGAACGCTTCTCGGAGACGGCCACAGGATTCACCACGGCTTCCGGAACGGATCCCGGAAGACTCATGCGGGCAATCAGGCTCCAGCGGCTTTGCTGACATTCGCCCGTTCTGAAAAGACTCTGGATGACGTAGAACGCGGCGGCATGCTCGCGGATCAGAATGCCTTCGCGCCGCCAGATACGCCAGAAGTCTTCCGCTCTGGTCACTCGATCCTCAACCGACTGATCCCCTGGCTCTTCGCGATTCCTGATCAACCGGATGGTATTGCACGGATGCTGACGATACAGGTCTCTTTGCTGAACCGGATCGAGAG
>JBKDRW010000641.1:0-8575 GCA_046341255.1 Planctomycetota bacterium | reverse complement strand
GGCTGTGTAAGACGTCCCAGCGACGTGCTGATTCCAAAGGACGACCCGACGGTTCTGTTCACACCGGCCGGGATGAATCAGTTCAAAAATCAGTTCCTCGGCATTGGTCCGCTGGAATTTACCCGAGCGACAACCAGTCAGAAGTGTCTGCGCACAGGGGACATCGGCAACGTCGGTATCACGGCATACCACCATACATTCTTTGAGATGCTTGGTAACTTTTCTTTTGGTGACTATTTCAAGAAAGAAGCCATCCACTGGGCGTGGGAGTTTCTGACTCAGAAGCAATGGCTGGGTCTTGACCCGGATCGACTGACTGTCACTGTATATCTGGACGACGATGAGGCGTTCGACATCTGGAACAAAGAAGTCAAACTCCCAGCGAATCGCATCAGTCGACTGGATGAATCTGAAAACTTCTGGCCGGCTTCAGCACCGTCTCAGGGGCCGGATGGAGTGTGTGGTCCGTGTTCCGAAATCTATTATCTCGCACCCGGCGCGACGAAGCCGGTGGAGATCTGGAATCTGGTCTTTACGCAGTTCAATCGTGTTGGCGATCCTCCGAACAATCTGCAGCCACTGCCGAAGAAGAATATTGACACCGGCATGGGGCTGGAACGCTGTGCGTCGTGTCTGCAGGGTGTTCTGAGCAACTTCGAGATCGATATTCTGAAACCGATGTGCATCGCGGCCGGTGACGCGATGGGGCTGAAGTATTCGTATGACGCGGCGTGGGGACGCGCGTGTCGGAGAATCGCCGACCACATTCGAGCGTGTTCGTTTGCAATACACGAGGGTGCGAATCCCGGGCCGGACAAGGCCAACTACATTGTTCGCCTGCTGCTCCGCCGCGCAGCGATGGAAGGGTATCTGCTCGGTAAGAAAGTGCCATTCCTGCACACGCTGGTTCCGGCGGTTGTTGCGGGGATGAAGCATGCGTATCCGGAGATCGCAGAGACCGTCGCGTCGGTTTCCAACGTGATCAAGCTGGAAGAAGAGCAGTTCCTCGACGTCGTTGAACGCGGTCTGCCTCGCTTTGAAAAGCTGGCAGCGAAGGCAAAGTCGTCCGGAGTGATTTCCGGTCAGGATGCATTTGATCTGCATCAGACATACGGCTTTTTGATTGAACTGACAGAAACCCTCGCGACGCAGCAGGGTCTGAAGGTTGATCATGCCGGTTACACCATTGCACGCCAGCGTCATGAAGCGACCAGCGGAACCGGGGCCTTCGCGGATTCTGTGATGAGTGCTGGTCCGATCGATTCGCTGAAACAAAAGGGCGGCACGAAATTCCTTGGATATGAAACGCTGACTGCAGGCTGCAGAGTCGTAGGCATCATCTCGAACAAGGAACTGGTTGACGAATTCGCTGCCGCCGGTCACGAATCACCCATCGGGGTCGCGATGGATCAGACTCCGTTTTACGCCGAGTCCGGCGGTCAGGTGGGCGATGTCGGGACGCTGGTCGGAGATGGCGTTGAGTTTATTGTTGCCGATACTCAGAAGGATGGTGATCTCTGGATTCATGTGGGCCATCTGGCGAAGGGCAGGCTGACGGCCGGGCAGAATCTGACAGCCACGGTTGATCAGGATCGTCGCACGGGAATTCGTCGAGCTCACTCGGCAACGCACATTCTGCATCATGCGCTCCATTGTACGGTCGGTAAGGATGCGACGCAGCGAGGCTCACGAGTTCAGCAGGATGAACTGCGATTCGACTTTGCTCATGGAAGGGCCCTGACGGCCGATGAAATTCATCAGGTGGAGGACATTATCAATCAATGCATCGCGCAGGGGGCTCCGGTTGTAACGGAACTTCTTCCGATCGAAGCGGCTCGCAAAAAAGGCGCGATGGCGCTGTTTGGTGAAAAATATCCGGACGAGGTTCGCGTCGTGAGCATGGGCGACTTCAGTGTCGAACTCTGCGGGGGCACTCATCTGTCGAATACCGGACAGGTTGGTCTGTGCCGGATTACGTCGGAAGAACCCATTGCCAAGGGCGTGCGGCGAATCACGGCGATCACCGGCCCGAAGGCACTGCAGAAGGGGCGTGACACGGATGAACTTGTCTCGCAGTTGCAGCGAATGCTGAAGGCCCCTCAGGCAACGGAGCTTCCGGCAAAGGTCGAGGCTCTGCAGAACGAGCTGAAGGCGTTGTCAAAGCAGATTTCCGATCTGACGTCCGCTTCAGTGGCCGATGCGATCGGTGGACTGGTGGCTCAGGCGGAAGTAATCGGCGGTGTGAAGATCATTGCGAAGACGCTGGAGAACGTATCACGAGATGCTCTGCGAGACTTTGCTGATCAGCTTCGTGACAAACACAGTCCGGTGGCACTGATTCTGGGAGCTGCGATTGAGGGCAAGGTGGCACTGATTGCTGCGGTCAGCAAGCCGCTGGTCAAGGATCGGAATCTTCATGCGGGCAATGTGGTCAAAGCCGCGGCCACGGTCGCTGGCGGCGGCGGTGGCGGTCGGCCTGATATGGCGGAAGCCGGCGCGCGGCTGCTGGACAAGATCGATGATGCCGTTGCCGCGGGGCTTGCAGAGCTCAAAAAACAACTGGGGGTGTAAGCCCTGGGGCCCCGGTCATGGTCTGATTTCTCCGTGGAAGCCGTGGTGGCGTTCGCGCGGAGAACTCAGACCGACTTCACTGGCTCGCACGAATCGTTCAGGATGCAGTCAGTGCAGGGATCCGTTCGATGCCGGTATCCATGGGACGCTGGCCCGGTACATCCCGGTTTTGCCGATTCCAACGTGCTGTGGATCATCGGAACCCTGTCAGGCGGCCGCGTCAGATCAGCGTCGGACGGTCGAGAGTTTCAGATCATCGAGATCCAGCTGCCCCGTGGCTCCATTCAGGCCGATGCGAATAATGTATTCTCTGGCGTCGGCGGGAACCGGAATGCTGGAGCGTGCCAGCTGCCAGTCGAAACTGCCCCTCCACTTGCCGACGATCTGAGTCCCGACTTCTCGTCGAATTTTGTCGTAGAAGTGAACCACCAGAGCAGCCTGGTCTGAAGGGCCCGTTCCCGGCACAATTTCTTCGCACCTGACCCAGTACGCTAACTGGATCGCGGCAATGTTTCTACCGTCAATCGCACCGCCCTGCAGCGCCTGAGACAGATTGGAGAAATCGTTGTTTTCGAATCGCTGGCAGAAGTTCCCTTCCATAGGCTCCTCTTCACATCGAGACGTCAGTCTCTGGTAGTGCCATCCATCCGTTTTTCCATCTTCATTGTCGTCGGCTTCAAAACCACCATTGATGATCTTTGGGTTTTCGGGGTCCGGAAGGACGCGGCGGTTCTCCTCGGATGTACCGGTCATCGGAACAAACAGAGTGGAGATGAGTCGTTCGTCCCTGAGCTCTCCGTTTTCCTTTTTGAGCAGATGAAATGACTGCTGATAGCGTTCGCCGACAGGGATAATCATACGGCCGCCTTCCCGAAGTTGTTCCACCAGTGGCTGAGGGACATTTTCGGGAGAACACGTCACAATAATCTTGTCAAAGGGCGCATGTTCGGGCCAGCCTTTGTAACCATCACCGTCGAGAACATGGACATTTGCGTATCCCAGATCCTTCAGCCGACGAGTCGCCTGTTTAGCCAGAGGTGAAACGATTTCGATGGTGTACACTTCTTTCACAATGGCTGATAAGACCGCCGCCTGATACCCACTGCCTGTGCCGATCTCCAGAACCTTGTCTTCAGGCTGAGGATCAAGTGTCTCCGTCATGTACGCAACGATATACGGAGGAGAAATGGTTTGCTGGTGGCCAATCGGCAAGGCCATATCTTCATAAGCCAGCGCCTTCTGCGCTCCGGCAACGAATTCATGACGCGGAATGATCCTCATGGCTTTCAGGACAGCCGGATTTGTGATTCCCTCGGCCTCGACTTTGGAGACCACCATGGCTTCGCGCATGGCATCGTATTTGTGCTGCTGCGCGGCAAGGTGGCCGATGCAGAAAGATTCGATCATCAGTATGGCGACCATGGAAACGCATGTGCGACCGAGAGCTCGTTGCCGTTTCGGCGTTGTCGATCTTCCCGAGGTCAAATTCAGAGTCGACATTTTCAGCAGTCCCTTTGCGGCCGCGGAACAGCATCCTCGGCAGTGTGACGAACAATGCTGATCGAGCACGGCGACTCGATCATCTGGTCTATAGGGTTGGTATTAGACCGGTCGCTCGAAAAGAACTCAACATGTGTCTCAGGAAGCGGGTTTCCAACGGTTCGGTCCGGAATCGGCAGTTCGCAGCAGTCAGCGGAATCGGGAGAGCAAAGGTCCTCCTGAGCCGTCAACAGCTTGAAGTTTTGGATGCTCCAGCCGCTCGGCAGAAGCCTTGACTCCATTTTTCATCAGGCTGACGGGGGACGAAATTCGTGGTTTGCCGGGAGCACGATTGCCTGCCTCACGTAAGAGTGAAGAGCTTTCGCAGGTCAAGGAGTTTGCGGAGATTGGCCGGGAGATGACTTCGGAGCTTTCAGAGTCTTCAGTGTGATCTCGCGTATTGGTCTGACCAGCGAGCCGCATTTGCGAGTCTCCGACCTCAGGTCGGCCGGTGGCTCTGGGGGTGATTAACCGCCGGCCCGGCGCAGTTTTCTGCAGGTCCAGAGTGGTCCGTGGAGCCATTCACGCCCGAGGTCGGGAAAAGGCGGGAATGGTGCTTGATGGCGATCGCCGGGACAGGTAAACGTCCCGTCATGCCGACGATTTCGGCGTCCTGCCTGCCTTCTTTCTGACCGGACGCTGATGTCGGAAGCACTGCCGAATTCCGGTGAGTGATTTCCAAAGCCAGCCATTTCGACGTCGCGGCGAAAGCTCGGGCTTTTGTTTTGCGAAGTGAATATCCGTTACCTTTAGCTTCAGTTTGTGACAGCCCATGTCTGTTCTTCTTCAACTGACCGATGGTGTCAAAAGTTACGGCGACCAGATGCTGCTCGATGGGGCCAGCGTCACCTTGTACGAAGATGTGAAAGTGGGCTTCATCGGCCGCAACGGCGCGGGCAAGTCCACGCTGCTTCGGGTTCTGCTGGGCGACGAAGAACTGGACAGTGGCACGGTCTCTCGTTCGCCTAACCTGAGAGTTGGCTATCTTCGTCAGCATGATCCGTTTGTTCCGGGTGAATCCGCGCTCGATTTTCTGATTCGAGACAGTGGTCAGCCGGACTGGAAATGTGGAGAAGTTGCGGCTGAATTTGAACTGAAGGGAGACTACCTGAATGGGCCTGTTCAGGGGCTGTCGGGCGGATGGCAGACGCGTGTCAAGCTGGCTGCGCTGCTGCTGCATGATCCCAACCTGCTGATGCTGGACGAGCCGACAAACTTCCTTGACCTGCGCACGCAGATTCTTCTGGAGCACTTCCTGAAGCACTTCCCGGCCGCCTGTCTGATTGTTTCGCACGACCGCGAGTTTCTGACGGCCACATGTACGCACACCCTGGATCTGAATCGCGGCAAGCTGACGATGTACAATGGCAAGATTGCCGGTTACCTGCAGCAGCTGGAAGAAGAGAAACTCCGCGCTGAGCGCACCAATGCCGCGGTCGCCGCCAAGCAGCGTCAGTTGCAGACCTTTATCGACAAGAACAAGGCGCGTCCCACAGGAGCCAGCCAGGCGAGGTCGAAACAGAAGCAGCTGGATCGCCTTGTGCTTCAGGAAATTGAGGTGGATCTGCCGACGGCTCACATCCGCGCTCCGATCGTTGAGCCTCGTCAGGGGCCGGTTGTTCGCTGTCTTGATCTGGCGATCGGTTACGATGGAAAAGCAGTCGCCAGCGGGATTGATCTGGAGATTGAGCATCAGCAGCGTGCGGCGATTGTCGGAGACAATGGTCAGGGAAAAACCACGCTCTTGCGAACGTTGGTGGATTCGCTGAAGCCGGTCTCTGGCAAGGTGAAGTGGGGTTACGGCACGGAAATCGGTGTGTACGCTCAGCACGTTTACACGACGCTGCCACCCGATCAGACGGTGCTGGAGTATCGGGAATACAAGGCGAAACCTGGAACAACGACGCAGGAGTGTCTCGCCGGCGCGGGGTCGCTGCGGTTTCGAGGTGGTCACACGAAAAAGCCGATTCGTGTTCTTTCCGGAGGGGAGCGAGCCCGACTGTGCATGGCGGGCCTTCTGCTGGGAACGTACAACGTGCTGGTGCTCGACGAGCCTGGGAACCACCTCGATGTTGAAACCGTCGAATCGCTGGCCGAAGCGCTGCTGGTCTATAAGGGCACGGTGCTGTTTACCAGTCACGACCGTCACTTCGTTCGTCGTATTGCCACGAACGTGATTGAAGTTCGCGACGGACGCGTTCGCAACTACTCCGGCAAGTACGACGACTACATCTACTACGTCAACAAGGAAATCGAGGATGGAGAACGAGAGCGAGAATCCAATCGCCTTGCCAAACCTCCGGCCGGACGCGGTGCCACGAAAGCGGAAAAGCCTTCTGCCGGGAAGGACATCCATCAGCAGCGAAAGACTCTGAGGAACCTTGAGAAATCCATTGCCAGACTGGACGATCAGAAGAAGGCGATCAATGCCGAACTGATGAAGACGTCTGATGCGAAGAAGGCGATGGAACTTCACAATCAGCTTCAGGAAGTCACAAAAGAACTGGCGGACGTCGAAGAAAAATGGTGTGAACTACAGCAGGAACTCGGCGAATGGTAGCGGGTTTCTGCCAATGGTCGTGGCATCCGGAGAGATCGCGATGCTCGGCATGCCGAGACGGAAATCAATCTGTTTCGAACATATGCAGCCGTTCGGAATGATCTGCCCGGTGCCCGGTGAGCGGTGGGAGACGTTCGACGCGTCCTGATGCCCTGAGTGTGACATGCAGAAAGCTTCTGGTCAGACGGAAAAAGGCGATGGGACCGAAGTCCCATCGCCCTGTCGATTTCCGTTTGTCAGTCATCACAACGATTCAGGAGGTTCCTGAACTGGAACTGACCGTCGTCATCATTCGATGATGATATCTCGCACCGTCTTGCCGCTTGGAATCATTGGCAGCACGTGTTCCTGATACGGGCAGATGACATCCAGCAGGTACGGACCTTTGTGGCTCAGCATTTCAGCCAGAGCTTTCGGGAATTCCGCTTTGCTGCGGACCTGACGGGCTTTGATGCCGTAGCCCTGAGCAATCGTCACAAAGTTCGGGAAGGTTTCCTCAGGCATGCTGCCGTCGCCTTCACCGAGTGCTTCCGGATGATCCACCGGGCCGAGGTATGTGTGGGCGCGACGGCCGGAGTTGAATCGATCTTCCCACTGAACCACCATCCCAAGATGCTGGTTGTTCAGCAGCAGAATCTTGACCGGCAGCTTTTCGCAGTGCAGTGTCGCCAGCTCCTGGATGTTCATCTGGAAGGAGCCGTCGCCGTCAATGTCGACGACCAGAGCATCCGGAAATGCGGTCTGAACGCCCATCGCAGCGGGCAGACCGAATCCCATGGTTCCCAGACCGGAACTGCTCAGCCAGTGGCGTGGTTTGTTGAACTTATAGAATTGAGCGGCCCACATCTGATGCTGTCCGACACCGACGGACACGTAGCAGTCCATGTTCTGGGTCTGTCGCCACAGTTCTTCAATGGCGTACTGCTGAAGGATCGCATCTCCGGAGTCTGCATAAGACAGAGGAAATTTCTGCTTCCAGCCAGCAATCTGGTGATGCCACTCTGTCAGATCCGGAACATCCTCATCCGTGATTGCCGCATTCAATGCGACCAGCGCTTCACGGATGTTGGCATGGATTGGAATGTGTGCTTCTTTGTTCTTATGGATTTCGGAAGGATCGATGTCGATGTGCACGATCTTTCCGTGCTTCGCAAACTCGTCCAGCTTGCCGGTGACGCGGTCGTCAAAGCGAACGCCGAATGCCAGCAGCAGGTCTGATTGATCAACGGCATAGTTGGCGTAGACTGTGCCATGCATTCCCAGCATGTGCAACGAGTGCGGATGAGTGCCTGGGAAGGCACCGAGTCCCATCACGGTCATTGCGACGGGAATGCCGGTCTTCAAAGCGAACTTCGTCACTTCGTCGGCAGCTTCCGATTGAATGCAGCCACCGCCGATGTACAACACCGGCCGTTTGGCACGACGAATGGCTGCGATGACCTGCCGAACCTGTTCCGGGGCGATGGGGCGAACTTCCGGGCGGTATCCGGGCAGGTTCATCGGAGGATCGAAATCGACTTCACTCAGCGGCAGTGAATCCAGCAGCACATCTTTCGGAGCATCAATCAAAACAGGACCCGGACGTCCCGTCGACGCGATGTGGTACGCTTCCTTCACGATGCGAGCAATGTCTCGGACATTCGTGACCATATAATGATGTTTCGTGATGGCGCGACAGATGTCGACCATCGGCGTCTCCTGGAAGGCATCGCTTCCGATCACCGCCTGTGGAACCTGGCCGGTGATGGCAATCAGCGGAATGCTGTCCAGCTTGGCATCCGCGATGCCGGTCACGAGGTTTGTGGCCCCCGGCCCGCTGGTTGCCATACAGACACCGACTTTTCCAGTCGACCGCGCGATCCCCTGGGCCGCAAAGCAGCCGCCCTGTTCATGTCGAGGCAGAAT
>JBKDRW010000640.1:0-2638 GCA_046341255.1 Planctomycetota bacterium | reverse complement strand
GCGCACGTATTTGTGCGGGAAGGATCGGAGGTCAAAGAAGGACTACTCGCATCGCAAGGAGTGGATTCGAGCGAGGCTCGAGGAGCTTGCCGGGATTTTCGGAATCGACGTTCTGAGCTTTGCGGTGCTCAGCAATCATCTGCACGTCGTTGTCAGAACGCGGCCTGATGTGGTGAAGACTTGGTCGGATGATGAGGTCGCTCTGCGGTGGTGGCGATTGTTTCCTCAGCGTCGCAATGAGGATGGTTCGGCCGCTGACCCTGCGGATGTTGAACTCAATGCGATTCGCAATGACACGTCGGGACTGAAGGAGAAGCGGCGGCGATTGAAGGACATTTCGTGGTTCATGAGGTGTCTGGCTGAACCGATTGCTCGTCGAGGGAATCTTGAAGATAAAGTCACCGGTCGGTTTTGGGAAGGACGATTCCGCGCTCAGGTCCTGCTCGACGAAACGGCAATCACGGCCTGCATGGCCTACGTGGATCTGAATCCGATTCGCGCAGGGATCGCAGAGACACCCGAGACCAGCGACTTCACAAGCGTGAAGGAACGTATCGAAGATCGAGCGGCGGCTATCGCCGAGTGTTCAGTGGGCAGTGTTCAGTTTTCAGCGAATGCAAAGAACTCGACGAACGCAGTAGCGGATGCCGGAGAACCGTCGTCGTCGGATCGGAACAGGGTTGATGTCGCGATCGAGCACGGCGAGAAAGCGGGTTGGCTGGCTCCGATCGCGTTAGAACCTCCTCGAAAGAAAGTGCGAGAGAAGATCACCACGCGTCGAGCCAGCAACAAGGGCTGTCTGTCGATGACGCTGGATCAGTATCTGAAACTGCTCGACTGGACCGGTCGCCAGCTTCGAGTGGACAAAACAGGAGCGATCCCCAGGGACTGTGCTCCGATTCTCGAACGACTCGAACTGAAGGCTGAGTCGTGGCTGGACTTCGTGAAGAACTTCCGCAAACGCTTCCGCAACGAAGCCGGTCTGCCGAATTCCCGTCACTCCTTCCGCACCTCCCGCCGCCAATCACACCGCTCCGCAGCCGCATCGTTCTGATTTGAAATCACGATCGCAAGTCTCTGGTAGTGAACTCGTTGCGAGCCAAGGGTGGATGGCACCTGGTAACATGATGGCTGCGCGTCAGTCGCTGCGCGAAGAACACTCACCCCCATTGCTAAATGATCTGAAGACATGGCTTGATGCGGAAGTCTTTCTTCCCAAGAGCCTGTCCGGCAAAGCGGCGACGTATACGCTCAACCAGTGGGCCGCGCTGAATCGCTATCTCGAAGACGGCAACCTGTCGATCGATCACAACGCGTCCGAACGGGCGATGCGCCCCGTGGCAATTGGTCGCAAGAAATTGGATGTTTGTCGGCAGCAAACCCGCTGGCCACCGAGCTGCGATCCTGATGTCATTGATCGCCAGCTGCAAAGCCAATCTCGTGGAATCGTGGGCATGGCTGAAGGATGTGCTGATTCAGCCTCCGCTTGGGGCATCTCTGGAGTTGCTGCTGCCGAATACCTGGCTCCTGTCACACCCTCAGCACCGCTGGACCATCGCTGAACGCAGAAAACTCGAACGTGAACGCTGTGCAGACGAATAGAATGCTGTCCGCCGGGCGCCTACTCTCAGTCACCGAACCACGGCAGCACCCCGTCAGATCGCGTCGGTTTCCGGATGTTCTTCGAGACGCTCTCGGAACCTTGCCGGAATTTCGATCGATTCAAGTCCGTGATCGTGTCGTACCACGCAGCAGACGGTCTTCATCGTGCCACGAGCCACTGGACGATCTCCGTTGCGAAATGAGACATCCAGCGTCAATGATTTCATCCCGATTCGCTGAACCGTCACCGTAACTGTGAGCAGATCTTCATACCTTGCCGGTGACTCAAAGCGACATGTCGCTGAGACGCGAGGCCATCCGATCGTGGTGCCATCGGGAAGCTGTTCCATGATTGAGAGCCCGAGCGTCCGGAGAAATTCGTGCTCTGCCTGCTCCATCCAGCGATAGAAATTGGAGAAATGGACAATGCCCGCCATGTCGGTCTCGCAGAACTCGACTCGGCGCGTCGTTTGAAAGGATGAAGCCATAGAATCTTCGTCTCGAAAAGGCCACGTGCGGAACGCTGTCGCATGAACGCACATGCACGATGGGATGTCGACAGCCTCTGAAGTTCCCTGAAATCAGCCTTCGCGACCTGAGGGAACAAATAAAACGGAGCCGCCGGCAGGACCAACGACTCCGTTTACGGAGGAGAAGCATTGCGGACAGCGATGATGGCTCATGGGGTGCCGATCATCACTTCAATACGTCTTATTCAAAGAGTTCGCTCATGGATGTCAGTCGAAACCCTCCCAGCAGCCCCTTCTTCTCCGGGGCAGACTGACGCACAACCTGCTGACCGACAGGCGCGGCCACAAAGCGGGGCTGCGGCATCATCGGAGCGTTGTAAGCGTAGCCACCGTGGCAGTTCTGGCATTGAGATCCGTGGCCGACATGACCATGGCCGCCCAGACAACCATGACCTGATCCTCCGGGACAGATGCGATGATGAAAGTTTGAAGGAACGGGAGCCGGGGGAACAAGGTCTGGCCGAGACTGCCACGTGGGAACCTTGGCGTAGTAATATCCAAGTTGA
>JBKDRW010000639.1:0-27007 GCA_046341255.1 Planctomycetota bacterium | reverse complement strand
GCTGCGGTGTTGTTCAAAACCCTCTATCTGTCTGCTGCCGGGAACGCTCGACTCGTGGCGGATTTTCTGAGCCTTGCGGGTGTCTTCAGGTATCGCGAAGCCGGAGAGCGTGGCCGCGTGGTCCACTGGATCTCGCTGCTCATTCCCGTCATTGCCCTCACACTCTTCCTTGCATTCAGCGAGCCAAAATGGATGGTCGTTGTTGGCGGCTTTGGCCAGGCATTGACCTTGCCAATTATTGCCGGTGTCACAATCTGGTTTCGCTGGACTCGCCTCGATCGGCGAATTCGCCCGACCGCTGCTCTGGACATCCTGCTGTGGATCGCATTCCTCTCCATTACTGCGGTTGCAACCTATGCCATGGTTGATCAGTATCGCAAAGCCATGGCCCCGCCGCTGCCGGTAACAGCACCTGTTGAGATACCGAGGACGTCAGGCACCGCAGCACAGTAGCATCGCAGAAACGGGATCGAGGGGTCAGTCCTCGCCGATAAAATACAAACCTTACCAGCCCTGTGAAATGAAATGCGATTGACCAATAGTCCGTCGTGGAAATGCATGAATACAAGGCTGTGGCCGCCGGAAAAAGTATCAGCAGGATGAAACATGTCGAGGAGGACTCATTTCTAATAACGGAAGAAACAGCCATGCCGCTGATTTCAGTCCGATTGCATCAGTATCAATTCACTGCCTCGCACTCGTTCTTCGTTTGATTTTCAGATCTCAACTATTGCGGAATTGCGACAGCCATCAGCATGAACGTTGTCGTTCTCGAGACAACCCCAGCCACCAGCAGTTCATCTCACCTCGAATCCCCTGAACGAATCCGGTCCGGCAACAGGAAGATTGCAGCAAACTTCGCAATGCTGCCGAACAAACCATCGTTAGATGCGGCTTAATACACGAGGCACTTCAGGGATCAGCCCCAGTCTCTTCCAGCCCAGGCGTTTCCGGCCCAGTGATTTGAGCCGAATTGGAACCAACTCCGGGGAGAGACGGCAGTTTTCGAATCTGCAGATCATCAATATGAATCTCCGCCTGGCCAGTCAGCCCCATCGATACGCTGAACTCCGACGACTCGCCGATGGGGCGATACATTTCAAAGTCTTGCCATTCCAGATCAGGCTCAACTCGCAAGCCGCATTCCGGCCCCAATTCGGAGTCAAAAATAACAAGTGGCCGAAACGATGCTCCGCCCGTGTTCAGATTTGCGGAACTCGTCCGCCCTTTTCGCACTCGACCAGAAACCACGATAACATCACCCTTGATCACAGGGATCGCCGGAGTCGTGATGATCAGAGGAGTCACGTCGTCTTTCAGAGTCCGTGAAGCCGCAGGATCGGTCTGCCATGTGACCAGTCGCAAAACTTTTCCGAATCGTGTATCAGATACGACATCGGCAGACGCCGAGAACACTGGGCGTGCTGACACTTCTCGAGCCCAGCCACT
The DNA here is from genome assembly GCA_046341255.1 of Planctomycetota bacterium. GTDB lineage: Bacteria > Planctomycetota > Planctomycetia > Planctomycetales > Planctomycetaceae > SXXK01. Next base: position 25,558 of record JBKDRW010000639.1, on the reverse strand, counting down.
CAGCACACGACCCTCACCTTCAAAAGATCCGGATTGCAGAAGGTCTTCCGTCAGGCGGAAACTCTGTTTGTCCAGATAGTGCATCAGACGCCAATGATCCGGCAGTGTTGAAAACGAAATCGCATGCGGTGATGCTGTCGGACCCGTGAGTTCTGCCGTTGCATCCTTCCAGCATGCCTGCTGCGTCAGTCGAATCGTTCGCAGACTGTCCCGGGACCATGTCGCAGCTTCACTATAGTCTCGGCTGTTCAATTCCACTTCAGCACGTTCCAGTTGCCGTCTCGCCAACTTCATCAATTCATCTGCCCCGGCTGGAACGGAGTGGACTTCCCGGAGTTCATCGATGGTCTCGAGCACTCGAGTGTATTTGAGTGACGCCAGTTCCCGAAGCAACGTTGCAGAGTGCTCCGACATGGCATGAATCTTCTGTTCCAGTGTTCGAATCAAATCCGGATCCGAAGATACCACAAGCGCTGCGCTGCGATCGAACTCCTGTATTCGAAGGGAGAGTCCCCCAGCCATAATGTCGCGAGGCAGACTTCGAATGCCACTCGTTGACAACTGCCATGCAGAAGCTGTTTCCGATGCGGCCACGATCAGATCAACCTCCTTTTCAAACATCGGGCCCGGCACGAACTGAGAAACTGAATCCCACGCTGTCGCAAGAATCAACGTCGTAGCGCCGCCGGAAATGACCGCAGCATCGTGTCCCGATGGTGCCTCGGTTGCAGAGACTGGCACACCCGCAGTCGGCCCCCCAAGTGCGCGGCTCAGTAATGGTCGCGACTTTGAAACCGACTTTGCTGGAATCTGCTCGCGGTGATCAGGAGTTCGAAGCTGCAGATGTCCCTCGATGCGTCCTCGGGCAAGGAACGGTTCCAGCAAGTCTATCTCCATGCAGGCCAGTTCAATGGCAATCGCCATTTCACGATCAATCGGGTTCTGCGGATCAAGAGCACGGGTCTTCCAGAAACCAACCCCCTTGTACCCTGCAGATAAGGCTCCGTAAATCTGATGCTGAATCTGTTCCGGCTCGACTACCGGCAGGCGCAGATCCAGCGCCGTTCGCCACGCCGTCTGAGTGGACGAAGGCATCGTCTGCACCCACATCCACGGAAAAGACAGTTGGCCCGCGCTCTTCTGGCGACGGATCAACAGGTTTCGCAGCGTTCCAAAACTCTCATCTCGTCCTACGACATGGCGTCCCACACCGACCAGATCTATCTCTCGAGCAAACGCCCCCTCAGATCCGGTCACATCAGCCATATGCAGTCGCTGAAAGACCCGATCCGCGCTGCGTACTTCGCGACTCCAGGCCAGGAGATGCGGGAGATCATCAGCAGTGACACGGGTACCGTAGTACCAGGCAGACACGTTGGGGCACAATTGATCCAGAGGGGACAACACCTGCTCGGCCTGCGAAAAATGGCCCGCCGCAAAGCCTGGATGAGGCGGTGTTGCCAAAACTGCCAGTCTCGAACTCCGCAGATCTCTCGCACGATCAACTGCCTCAAAATCCGACACCCATACGGCATTCAAGCCCAGAGATTTTAATAACTCAAGATCCTCTCCATGATCCGGCGCGAGCCTCAGTATCACCGGCTTGCTCTCCAGAACAATCGCATCCAACTCGAGATCCAACGGAATAAACTCACGCTGCTGCGCGATCTCCTGCCTGTCAGACAACGAATCACGAATCAGCTGCAACAGGTCATTCGCCGGCTTCAGGGTCGGCCCGAACCGCGCTTCTCCGATATCAATGAACGATTCCTCCGGCGCCGCATCTGCTACCAGAACCATGCCAAGGATCAGAGCATCCTGTGTCCGAATGTCTGAGCGATTCAACTCGGCACGAATCCGACGCAACTGTGCTTCAACTGCCTTTTCGGTGGCGACAATTCGAAGTGTTTGCCAGGTCTCGGGTTCTTTAACAGCCTCGCCCTGCAGAACCGACAACATCGGCTTACGAGTTCTTGGATCAATCTGGTGAGGCAGCGCAATCAAAAGTCCAACTCGAATTCCGGGCAGAGTTGTATGGACTTTTACTTCGGCTTCGAAGTCATTATTGAGCAGTGAGGGTTCAATGCTGGCGACCAATTGCACGGACTCTGGTCGACCATTGTTCCGCAGTCGAAATCGACGGACAGGCTGATCGTCATGAACGGCGTCCTGCTGAGAGACGGTCGTTGCAATCAATGAGGACTTCTGCTCCCACGGAAGCAACTGCCATGCGAACTCCGGCGACATCGCCTCTTGCGCCAGCAAGCCCGGACAAACAATTGTCCGGCTCCCGAAAATGGCCAAGACCACCGCGAGCAGCATGCAGGATCGCGATTGAAATCCAGGCACCACCTTGAGCCTCCACGCTTCTTTCGTTCGCAGGAAACGTCCCGCGAACCCTGACTCATCCCTGAGTTACTCGGAAACCTCGGGAATCTAGCAGATCGATCCACTCTGGAACGAGCCCAGATTCTCCATAAAATCTCCTCCGCCGCATCTCTTCCGAGGGAATTCATTTCGTCATCAGCAGTCACACATCCCGCATCAGCTGACAAAATAGTCCACTGGAAAGAAAGTCCGTTTCTGCGGCTGCGGTTCAGAAAAAAATCCTCCGATGAGTTCTATTTGCTTGTGATGCATCAAATGCCTCTGCAGAATCCGAGGTATCTGATGACATTTTCTCCCCTGAATCCCCCTCTCAGGCCCCTGCGATGAGTACTCCGAATTCCAGGCGATTCAACGAATCGGAAACAGAAAACCTTCCAGTGGAAATGGTTGAACTGCGCCGGCTCATCGAGGCAGTCAAGGGACCGGAGCGTGCCGAACTCGTGATTGCTTACAACCGAGTCTCTGATTCGATCCAGCGGCGACGGCGCATCCTCAATCTTGTTCAGGAAGCATTGTCTCAGCTGCGGCTGGATGTGAAGTATCTGATGTTCGATCTGGAAACCACACGTCGCGAGCGAGATCAACTGCAGTCACAACTGGAAGAGGAAGACAAGGGATTCTGAACAGTGTTGTCCGAGTTGGCTGAGCACCGTAAGGACGAGCAGTTTTCTGCTCGTCCTTTTTTATTGGCGGTCTGCCAGAACCCAACAACCGAGGACAGCATAGAACAAAAAACGCTGCAGAAAGCTGCAGCGTTACCATGAAGACTTCTGGAGATTCGAATTCAGGCAAGATCAAACGATTCACTTTCATCAGACAAATCGTCGTCAACAATGAGATTGCCGACACTTCCAGGACCGTGGTCGTAACAATCATCTTCATGCCACAGAGGAAGCCCGGCAGCGTAACGCGCTGCGAGCATCATAACCTTCTCTTCTGAACCGGGCTTTGCGGCCGTCGGAGATGCCGGATCAACCCCTAATGTTCTCAGCTCTTCTTCAAAACCAGCATCCAGATCGCTGAGGAACTCATAACCTTCAATATCAGACAGGGCTTCCAGACCAGCATCAGCATCGGAATAGGCAAAAGACATTCAATGGCTCCAGTGTGGTGCATACCATTTGCGGAAATTGCGTCATCGATCCATCTTCCATCCATGGAAAGACTTCGCCTGCCACACTTCGCCACTCGCTGTGACCGTCCAGCTCTGTGCTTTTGGACAGGAATCAAGGGTGCGAACACTGATTTACGCTGCGAACTGCCCGAATCCTTTCGGTTCCGGATTTTTCTATCAGGGATGCCGAATGTCAACAAGAATTCATAATCCCAAAAGCTGTTTCCAATGATCCGCAGGCGTTACTCCGCCTGCTTTGCCAACTCTCTTGCGGATTCAATCAGCCGCCGTTGCCGAACAGCCAGATCGTGGATCTGTTTCTGCAAAGCTGGAAGATCCTTTTCCGGGGCCGACTTCAGCAATCCATCCACCTGTCTGGTGCGTCGGTTCACCTGAAGCTGCAGGTTTCTCAGCATCCGAATCTCAGCCATCAACTCAACCAACGGCTGCTGTTGCCCCTGCTGTTGCTGCTGTTCCTGACTCTGTTGCTCCTTCATTTCCTGCATTTCCTTCTGAGTCGTTTCGATGAGCTGCTTCAGCGAATCAATAATGTCACTTTGGACCGATTGCGTCAGCTCCCCGACTTTTGACTCCTGAAGCCATCCTGAAACTGAATTCATATCTGACTCAATATCCTCCACTGCCATCAGTATGGAGACGGATGTGCCATCTTCTTTCAGCAGATTCACCGTTTGCGCACATTCAGCGGCGATTTCCGCTTGCTGTTGTGCCAATTCGCGACACCGGCCGTAATACTGATCCAGCCAGTCCTTCTGCGGAGTTGCAGCAAGTCCGTCAGTACCTTCCTTGATCTGAGTTTCAATGGCCAGCATCCGCTGAAAACGGGCCTCAAGAGAAGCCAGCAGCATTTCTTTCTCTTCTTCACGCAACTGCTTCAGCATCTCTTCAAGTTCTTCAGCCGCTTCCTGCAAGTCCTCCAGCGCAGCGTCTTCGTTCTGTAAAGCTTTGTCTCGGTCCTGCTGCTTCAACTGCTCCAGAGCCTTCTCCATGTCCTCCCGAGCGCGCTCGATCTGCTCTCGACCTGGGGTCTGTTTTTGCTCGTCGCCCTGTTTTTGTCCCGAAGATTTCTGGCCGGACTTTGCGGATGACTTTTTTCCGGCGGATTCTCGTTCAGCGGAAGGCGATGCCTTCGATTCTTTTCCTGATGGCTTCGCGCCGTCCGCATTTTTTTGCTCAGAGTCTTTGCTCTCCAGGTTCTTTCCGCGGATGTCTTTCCCGTTTTTCTGCAATCCGCTCTTGCCTGCCTTCAAGTTTTTTCCAGACTTCGATTCGTCATCCTCTGATGACTTTGATCCGCTATCATCGGCTGACTTACTTTCTGCCGACTTCTCTGAATCCCTGCCTTCTTCAGACTCTGATGAAGGGCTGCCACCCTGAGCACGCTCACCCTGCAAGTGATCTGCATCAGGCTTCTTTTCTGTGTCGTCGCCTGCAGACTTCGAATCTTCACGATCCCCCATCTGCTCCTCATCCTGCTCCCGGATTTCATCCAGAAGCTTTTCTGTCTGACTCAGGGCACGCTGCTGCCCAGGAGCCGCACTCGAGGGCGCATCGGAATTGCGAGTCGCAGCGCGAGCTGACTTCTGTTCGGCAAGAACGCCTCGGACATCTTTCAAAAGACCGTTCAGTCGCTCGCGCTCTCGTTCAACACTGCTCCGACGATCCTCACTCTGTAACAACTTCAACAGCATCTCGAGGCTTTCAATCACTTCCGATTGTTTTTCTGAGGCAGTGCCCAACTCACCCCGATTCAGCAGCTCGATGGTCTTCTCAATATTCTCTTTCACCTGATCTTCACGACCTCGACTGATTGCACGACGCAACAAATCGGCTCGCTCCGGATCCTGACGTCCAAGAACATCAGCCATCTGGGACAACATGCGTTCGAATCGCGCATAACGACCAGCAATCGCCATTTCCCCGTCACGCAGGATCCTCGGATCGGCCGAACGATTGTCGGCAGTTGATTCCTGTGACACGGTCCCCTTGGCCTGATTGTCCTGAACCTGATCCGTCACTCGCGTGCCGGCGGGTCTCCTGCTTGCTGGCTCCTGAGCGACAATGATCCATTGCCAGCCGCACACACAACAACATGCAGCAAAGAGTACGATGCGGGCAATCATGCAACTTTTCTTTCTGTGATCAACTCGAATGCAGCAACCAACAGTGCTTCGAAACCTGCTTCCCCACTCGACTCATTTCAACACATCAATCAACTGACTCTTCTGCAGCTTCTTTGTCTCATCAAGCGTCTTCTGCTGTTCGTCAAGAATCGCTTTCAGGTCACGGAGTGCCTCATGGAATTCGGCCATGTCTCGAACATTTTCCAGAATTTCCCGCAGCTGCTGAATCGTCTCGCTCACTTCCTCGCGGGAAGCCGTCACGAGAGTGACCGAAGACTGTCCCTCCTGGACAGCAACTCGAAACAGACTCACAGCGCGATCAGCTTCGACCATTTGCTCACCGGCCACCTGACGAAGCGGCTCAACAATGGACTGCGTCATATTCTCAGCCAACTGCGCCGGCGGCACCGAATTATTGATCAACTGCCGAACAATCTCCTCGAAACCGACGACCACCGCACTCATCTCATTGGCCTGACGACGCAGGTTGTTGCCGCTGCGACTCGCGCAGGTATTGAGACTCACGCGATCCTCCGATGAGCCATTCACGCCGGCAGCATCCAGTCGTTTCGCAACATCCTGATGGAACACCAGATCATTCTGGACTTCTTCAAGTTGCTTGATCACTTCTTCAAAACGCCCGCGCAGTGCAATCTCGCGGGTATAAAGCAGCGACAGGAGTTCCTCAATACTGACGATTCGAAACTGCATGGGCTGCCCTCGCGTGATCCCGGGACCAGGATTTTCATTCGCATCAGTCGCAACGACTGAGAGAGAAAGTCGCTGCCCCTCAGACAACTCAAGCACCTGGACGTCAAACAGCTCAAACGCTTCTGTATCACTGCGGCCCAGTTCGAACTCAAGACTTCCGGACGGTACGACTGCGCGAAACGGCCGAGGACGCCAGTTGGTTTCATCATCCACCTGAAACGAAAAGCCGGCAGTCCTGAGTCCATAGTCATCCTTTACGCGACCAGTGATCGGGATCTTTGCCAGCCGGGTAATTGCGTTATCAACCCCCGTCATCTGAGCGACGACAACGGGCGGTTGGTCCTCAATGCCCTGCACTCGCAATGAATCGGGGCTGACCGACATAACATCATCCTCATCATGCAGAAAGAACCTAAGATTTGTGTTCGACGGGATCCGAAGTCGGCCGTCGACGAGAACCTCAGATTCATTCGTGGCCCCAGAAAGGGCAGCACCTGACGACTGGACATGCCCGTCACTGCTTTGTCCAGATCCAGATGTGGCAGGCTCGAATAGCTCCACGAGAAAACTGGCAATGACCGTTGCTCCATCTGCCGTAATGAGCGGCCGACCCTGGGATTCGATCACCCGCCCGTCTCGAAGCATCAACCTTGATGATTCACGATCCCCGGACAATTCAAATTGGTCCGTCACGATACGCACGGCTCGCAGGGGCTTGCTGGCCGCGGCCTTCAGATCAAACAACGTGCCGGTCGGAAGTGATATTTCACTACCCGTGACCTTCAGCTTCCGCTCACGCAACGAATTCCATCCGGTATAGTCAGGATACTGACAGTCCAGAGTCATCGTATCCAAACCAGGGGGATTCACGATATCAATGCGATAGGGATTTCGACTGCGAAAGTCTCCCGCCAGCAACTCAACTTCAACAGGCTCCTGAAGTCTTGTCACAACAAATCGGAATACCCGCCCGGAATCGGCAGTCGGTGTGACGTATGTTCGACTGCGCGACCCGTCAGCGCGAATCACATCGATCCGAACCCGATCCGGAACGACCCATTCTGAGCCTTCTGCAGGACCACCTTCCGGGACACTCAGTTCCAACTCAAGATCTGCACCGCGAGCATGCTTGTACAGCTGCCTTTCTTCTGTCCACTGAAACTCAACACGCCGATCGCCCGGCTGAGCAATCGCCACAACCTGCAGATCCGTCGTTCGCGGGTGATAGACCTCATCACAACGAATAAATGCACTCCACCAGCGATGAATCAGCTGAGGCTGTATGAGACCAAGCAACAGAATCGACGCAGCAAATCCGCCAGCAACGAGACTCAGCCGTTGCAGAGTGGTTGGATCAAATACCTCATCAGCGGACACCTGATCCGCAATTCTCGCTGCTTCGTCAACCGATCGTTCGAGCATCGGGCGAGATAATGGTCCTTCCAGCGAAACCCCTTTGGAAGACTCAACGGCTGTGACAAGGCGATCCTGAAACTGAGGAAACCGCCTCTCCAGCAGCAAGGCGACATCAGAATCCCGGACGCGGCGGATCAAGGGTATGAAGATTTGACGGCCTATCACCCACAGACCCACCGGCACCATGATCGCCAGCAGGAGGACTCTCAGACCAACTGGAAGTTCGAGCCGTTGCAGTTCAAACCAGCCAAGGTCCAGCGTCGTGGTGACCCAGAAGACACCAGCCGCGAGACAAGTTGAAAACAGCACACCCGCCAACACCGCATCACGACGTAATCGAAAACGCACTCGCCGCAGCAGGCCTTCAACAGCCGGAGGCAGCGACATACGAAACAAGGGTTCAGACGGGGCGGACATGAGCAGCTTCTTTCCGTGCATCCGGCTGATATCTTTATTTCTTGCTCCCGGACGTCCACGGAAGTCTATTCCCCAAAGGCATTTCAAAAAAGACTGCCAGGTGGATTTCAACACGCCGCGAGACAATCCGAAGCCGAAATCCGGCCAAACACTCAGGAAGTATCGTGATACCCGAAAATGTGCGGCTTCTGCATGATACGCATCACCAGATGCCACTTCACCTCAATGAATTGACGCTCTGAGAAAAGCGTCGTCAGACTCAGGTTGATCGCCACCCCATTCAGATTGCGTTGGGATTCCTGAATGTCCGACAACATCTGAAGTCTTCACCTCGAACATCGAGTCCATCACGGTGACAGCTGCCAGGGACTTGCGAAATCAGATGGGCACGCAAGAACAATGACGAAGAACCGTCCGAAAGTCCGGCAGCCTTTACTCCCCAACCGAACAGTATATTTCTGACTGTGCAGTGATGGCCTCCATCGAGACCCCAACACGAGGCCAACAGTCGAACCGGTCGATCAACCTGACAACAACGACGCCGAGATCAGAACATTCGCAAACCAGCCAATCGCATCTGCACAGGGATCCGGTCACTCCAAACGAGCCACGTCGGCAAGAGATGCCGGTCGACGACAGTCTGAAGGTCTGTCAGACAACGCGAGCCCTCAAAGGTGCCACAAGCCCTGACATGCGCAAAACATACTCCAGACCCATTGCTATACCGGATTCTTCCGCACGCTCCTTCAACAGAAATGGAGGCGCGGCGATGTCTGCCTCAACCATAATTCTCGCAGAGCCTTGCGAATCACATCTGCAATGCAGACTGCCAGCGCGACTTCAGATCGGCCAGAGAAGCATGGATTACCGAATCACCGCTCGAATTCAAGACGTGAAAACGCGAGCCATCTGTTGTCCGTCCAAGTGACTGCAGGAATTCACCATGAAACACAGATTCAACACAACCTGCGTTTGATTCGTGCACCTCAATCAGGAATCGAGTGTTACTTTCCGAAAACAGCTCCACCGCCGTGGCATCCTGCAACCGCAATTCAACCCCTACACCACCTGCAAAAGCCATTTCCGCAGCGGCTACAGCGAGGCCTCCTTCGCTCAGATCGTGACAAGACAGGATCAGTCCCTGTTTGATTGCCTGATGCAGCGCTCGGAAGACCTTCGGAGCCTGCTCCTTGTCCACTGTCGGTACCGCACCGCCCTGAATGCCGTTGATCAGATTGAAGTGACTCCCCCCCATCTCATCCTTCGTTTCACCGATAAGATACAGGAGATTTCCGATGCCTTTGAGATCCATCGTGACACACTGTTCCACATCGTCGACCTGGCCCAGTGCCGTGATCAGAAGCGTCGAGGGAATCGCCACCGTTCGTCTCCCTGTCGTGGCATCTTCGTAGCTGAACTCGTTATTCAGACTATCTTTACCGCTGACGAAAGGTGTCCCATAGGAAACGGCAATATCCTGACAGCCGACGGCAGCTCGAACCAGTGTTCCAAGAGTTTCGGGACGTTCCGTGTTACCCCAACAAAAATTGTCGAGTATCGCAATGCGATCCGGATTGGCTCCCACAGCCACGCAATTGCGAACAGATTCATCAATCGCAGAAGCCGCCATCCAGTATGGATCATGATCGCCAAAGTAGGGATTGATTCCGCATGAGACCACCAGTCCTCGTCTCGATGTCAGATCTGGCCTGACAACGGCTGCATCCGATGGACCATCATTGTTGATCCCGACCAAAGGCTTGACCACGCTTCCCGCCTGAACCTCGTGGTCATACTGACGAATAATCCATTCTTTGCTTGCAACATTCAGCGATGACAGGATCTTCTTCAGATCCTCGGTGAAGTCCCGACGTGCCGCTCGCGTTTTTCCATCCGGAACCACCCTGATGTCATATACCGCTTCGCGCACCACCGGCGGACGGCCATTGTGCAGAAAGTCCATGCTCAGCGTTCCGACCTGATGGTCTCCGTACTTCAATACCAATTGCTTCGTGCCGGTGAATTGACCAATCGCGGTCGCCTCAACGCCTTCTGAAGCACACAGGGCCCGAAATTCTTCCCATTTTTCAGGCGGCACAGCAAGGACCATGCGTTCCTGGGCCTCGGAGATCCAGATTTCGGTATAGGACAAGCCCGAGTACTTCAACGGCGCCCGATCCAGCCAAACTTCCGCGCCGGTCTCTTCTCCCATTTCACCTACGGCACTGCTGAAGCCTCCTGCTCCACAGTCGGTGATGGCGGAATAAAGCCCTCGGTCACGAGCAGCAAGGATCACGTCCATCATCATCTTTTCGGTCACTGGGTTTCCGATCTGCACAGCTCCGCCGGAGATATGCTCGCTCTCCTCAGTCAATTCCACAGACGAGAATGTGGCACCATGAATTCCGTCACGTCCCGTACGTCCACCGACAGCAACAATCAGATCCCCTGGGCTCACATGTTTGTCACACTTGTCAACCGGGATCATGGCCACGTTCCCGCAGTAGACCAGCGGATTGCCAAGATACCGATCGTCAAAGCAGACAGCTCCGTTCACCGTGGGGATACCCATGCGATTTCCGTAGTCACGAACTCCGGAAACGACCCCCTGCATCACAGCCAGCGGGTGCAGAACACCCGGTGGAAGCTGGTCCGACGGATAATCCGGTCTCGCAAAACAAAAGACGTCCGTATTGCAGACCGGCTTTGCTCCGAGTCCCGTTCCCAGCGGGTCCCGAATCACGCCGCCAAGTCCCGTATTCGCCCCACCGTAAGGCTCAATCGCGGACGGATGATTATGAGTCTCCACCTTGATACAGACATTCTGCCGGTCATCAAACTTCACAATGCCGGCGTTGTCCTTAAACACACTGACGCACCAGTCATCGGCACCAAGCTTCTGCCGAATTTCCACCGTGGCAGCGAAGATCGTTTCCTTCAGCATGCTCGTGAAGTGAATATCACGCACCACTCTCCCATCGGATGTTTCCACATAGTGAATCCGACCACCCAGTGTTTTGTGGGAACAGTGCTCACTCCACGTCTGCGCAATCGTTTCCAGTTCAATATCCGTCGGATCACGCTCCAGACTCTGGTAATGAGCCTGCACGGTCTTCATTTCAGCAAGACTCAGATACAGCTGCCCCTTCCTGCTGAGCACCATCAGTTCATCATCATTCATCTGACGAATGGATACCGTCGTCAGCCTGAAATTGTACTCGCCTCCGAGTGTGAGATCTCTGATCTGTAATGGACCGCGGACAACGTATTCAATGGCATCGTTGGCTAGAACTTTTTTCTGCAATTGACTCCATTGTGCCGCAGACAAATCTCCTGAAACCCAGTACCGCCGACAGGTCGCAGCGTTCGTGACACGAAACTTCAGTCGGCTCAGCGCCTGAACTGCATTCTCTGCCACTGAATCCGTGACCCCTGGATGCAGCAACACGTTCAGGAGCACAGGAGACGCCGGTCCTGCCATGTCCGCACCGGAAACCGGCAGTGCACAGACCGTATATCGTTCTGTGACCGGATCTACCAAAAGTTGCTCAGCCGCCTGACGAGCGTCGTTCTCGGTCAGATCGCCCTGGATCAGAAAGGTACGGGCCGCCTTGACGGAGGTCAGCCCAACCATGCCCTGGCTCCTCGCACTGGTGAGCACTCGCTGACCTTCATAGTCCTTTTCGCTGCCAATCGGCTGAATTTCGACTTCCCAGAGCATGATGGCTTGAAATCCGTGAGAGTTAACGTCTTCCGCATAGAACCCATGGCGGGTGATTGAATGCGGAGTATTTCAGGACCGAATCGCGGTTACAAGAAACGCCCGGATGCGATTCCAGAACGGGAAAAACCCGTACCGGATGGCCCAGATGTGGCTCACCACACTCAAGTGATGCCCTAACGCAACACGTCGGCAGATTTCGCATAAGCTTTTTCTGCAGCGCAACCAGCGATTTCTGACCATCCTGCGCGAAATCGTTCGTTCCACATTCTTCCTTCGCCTGCTCTTCGAATTCCTGAGCTAGGAATCATTTGAAGTATTGTTCTCTTCATGAGGTCGAGCACCCGTGATCCGAATTCAAACAAAAAACTCAGAAGCAACCCGCGGCAAGAAGCCGCTGTATCGGCGTCTTGGTACTGCCGCTATGGAGACTGCGATCGCGCTGCCTCTGCTGGTCATGGTTGTGTTTGGTTCTATCGAGATTGCCAACGCGGTCTTTCTGCGACAATCGGTCAACATGGCGGCTTATGAGGCTGCAAAGGTCATCACCCGCCCCGGTGACAACGAAGCTTTGGCCCGAACTCGTTGTCAAGAAATCCTTTCTGTCCGAAAAGTCTCCACCTTCACGCTCACATTCTCTCCAACAGTGACCACGGCAACCGCACGCGGAACTCAGGTCACGGTGACACTCGTCGCTCCGGCGTCAAATCTGTCTTACGGACCCGTGCAATTCATGTCCGGAAGAACGATCAGTTGCACGGTTGTCATGGTTCGGTTGTAGAAGCACTCCACTTTCCATCGACTTCTGTTCCGGGGTAAGCCGCGGATCACAGGGGGACAAAAATGTCAAAGAAGCAACCTCGTTCCAACAGAACATCGCGTCGTGGCGCTGCACATATCCTGATCGCAGCGATGCTGCTCCCCTTTATCGTGACGGCCGCCCTGCTGGTCGACTTCTCCTACATGCAGCTGATTCGTACAGAACTTCGAACGGCTTCCGACGCCGCCGCGAAAGCGGGAGCAGAGGCCCTGATCCGCACGCAGAGTACCACTGCAGCGAAAGCTGCCGCGGTGCAGTACGCAGCTCTGAATAAAGTCGGCGGAAGAGCGTTTAATATCAGTCAGAACGACGTCATCATCGGTCGAGTTTCTGACCAGACGAACGGTGCGTGGGTTTTCACTGCCAATGCCACACCATACAACGCAGTCCGAATAGACGCGAAGATTGGCAATGGGGCCACGACAGCCGCGATTCCGACGTTTTTCGCTCCGGCACTCGGGCACGCACCCTACGCGACTACAACGCAGGCCACCGCCGCTCAGCAGGAAGTGGAAGTCTGCATCTCCATCGACCGTTCGGGCTCCATGATGTGGGACATGACGGGGGGGAGCTATCCACCCGGAAATCCATTACTCTTTCCGTTGTCACTCTATTCAAATACGTCTCAGCAACTTCAGCATTCACCACCTCATCCAACTCTCAGCCGATGGGCAGCCGCCCGAGCTGCGGTGGAAGTCTTTCTGACAGAAGCCAGCAGCCACCAATATCCGCCCCGAACGGCACTCGTCACATGGGGCAGCGCGAACACGTTGCCGAAATATCCGAATACGACTTACAATACCAGTTCAGTTGACGTCGCACTCCCTTCAATCACGAATTTCAACTGGTCAACCAACAAAACGGCCGTTCAGACCTCACTGACAAATCGCTCAAATCTGCCCATCTCTGGCGGCACAAATCTGTCAGCAGGGATTGACACCGGGGTGAGTGTCCTGACGGGGACTAATTCTCGACAGTTTTCAAACAAGGTCATCATTCTGCTGACCGACGGCGAATGGAACCAAGGGCGAGACCCAGTGCTTGCCGCTCAGGACGCTGCAAACGCCGGTGTCAAGATCTACTGCGTCAGTATGATTACAGGCAGTCAGACGGTCCTGACGAACGTCGCCCAAAAAACCGGAGGCGCTTATTACGTCACCAGCAACGCAACTCAGCTTCAGGACGCTTTCAGAAAGATCGCGAAATCGTTGCCAATCGTGCTGACAGACTGACCTGCAGAACATACCAGAAGTCAAGTGCCTCAGAACAGGGTTCGCCAACGCAATGCAACGTCTACGGTCATCCACCCGCATGAACCACCGCAAAACACGCCGGAAGGGCGTGATGACGGTCGAGTTTGCTATTGTTGCACCGCTGATTTTCCTCCTGTTCCTCGGAGGCCTTGAACTGACCGCACTGAACTTCACTCGACAGACATTGGGCAATGCCTCCTACGAGGCTGCTCGAAAGATGATCATCCCTGGTGGTACGGCAGCTCAGGCGCAGACGGAAGGAATTCGGCAAATGAGTCTGGTAGGCATCACCAGCGGGGTGACGGTCACAACGAGCCAAACGACAGCAAACGTCACGGTTACAGTTTCAGTGCCGGCAGCCAATGTGTCCTGGGGATTGAGGTTGTTCTCAAACGGATACACGCTGAGGCAGTCGTGCACGCTGACTAAAGAATGACGACAACGCCCATGGGCGAACGATCCGATGCTCCGCAAACTGTCTGATTGAGAGGGCTCGGTCGCGTAAGCGTGCAACAAGCATGCAATTTTTACTCGGCAAATCGTCGAGGGTTCCGGCCGATCCCCGCAATGCTTTTCGGACATCGGATCTTCGAAATCCAACGCTGAATCACGGATCATTCAATTCCTGACAGGCAACGATCACTCAATGATCACAGACAAGGCGGAATCACCTGACTTGACGCGCGGGAATCATCTGCTTGCCAACCAGCCGTCCTTTGCCGAGCGAATCAGTGCTCAGCGTCTTCGCTCGCAGGTGCCGGAGTTGCACTGGCCTCTTTAATGGACGAAGCAGTCCACCAACTCGAAATCGCCATCGCGACAATCGTGTAGAGGAACAAAGCGGACAGCATGATGCCAATGGCGCTTCCCGCTTTCACATCGTCCGACGCAAACTCTTCAACCTCGACAGGGGTGAAAAGCTGACTGTCTTCTGAAACTGTTGAATGAGCAGCGTCTGACATAATGTTTTCTCGAAATATCGTCAGCAGCAAGTCCATGACACAAAACTGAGGACCGCAGCAGCGACTTGACGCTCCACCACGCTTGTTCGTCTCCGAACCCTCCCACTTCACCACCGATTCACCCTACGAAAGATAACATCTTTCGGAACTCATGCGAATCGGGACCAAAAACTGTGACCCGAGATTTTGAAGAATTCAGTATCTCACCGACAGAAACTACGCGTCACCCGCTCCACCCTCATGCCACATTCTCAAGAGGAATCAGCCGGGGAATTGAAATGCGGAGCCCAACAACATCTCCCATCTCGCGTTGAAGATCTGCAAAATCGAGTCTCAAGAAACTCAGCAGGCTCTCCGGAGCACCCAGTTTCAGATACTCCTGAGCGTACACTGCCATTTGCCGATCATAATTTTTTTGACTGCCGGTATGCACGTAGCATGATCCCGAAAACCGCCGAATGTCCCCATCGAAATGCGGGCTGATGTGAAACAACTCGTGAAACACCGTCACCAGTTTTTCATCAAAGCTCAGGTTGAGGAACCGCGGCAACAGAAACGTCAGCAAGTACAAGCACTCCCGTCCCTCATGGACAACCCTCTGCACAGTCCAGATACGGCCATTACGCCGCTGAACTCGGGCACCTCCCTCAAAGCGAAGGGGAGTCAATCTGGCCTGCACACCCCATTCAACCGGCGACCTCGCCTGAGCAAAGGTAACAGCGACCTCTGCCATCCGGATATGCCGAAAGTCCGGATGCCGTGAACAAACATCCCGACACAAGGAGGTCATAGCACGACAGAAGTCAAAATACCGACTCATTCGCCATGCCTTCCGATGGACTGACGAAGCCTGTATGGATTGAGAAAAAATCAATGAGTCGCAACTTCCAACCGCATCACATTGATCTCCGCCGAACGTTAGGGAGTACCCCACACCACTTCAAGATCAAAGAAAAAGGCCTCTGGATCACCAAAGGCCTCTTACGGGGTTCGACATACCAGAAACAATTACTCTACAGCCGGAGCCGATCGCTTCTTGGACTTTTGTCTGTCATTCTGTCCGACAAACTCGATAAATGCTCGAGGAGCAGCATCTCCAAGACGCGGCTTGGAAAGTCGAACAATTCTTGTGTATCCACCGTTTCTGGTCTCGAAACGCTGAGCCAGATCAGAGAAAAGAATCTCCACAGCGTCAGTATCCCGGAGTTCAGAGAATGCACGGCGTCTCAAAGCCAAAGCCGGCGCATTGGCTTTCACCCAGTTCTTACCCTGCTCAGACTCACGCCACTGCTTCCACGCGTCAGTGCCACGCTCCGCCGAAGAAGCGAAGCCACTTGCCTCAGCAGAATACCTCGCCGCTCGGCGAGCCATGGTGATCAGTTTCTCAACGAAAGGACGCAGTTCCTTTGCCTTCGGAACTGTGGTCACAATTCGACCAGGCACCTTCGCCTGACCGGACGCACCTTCCTCAACTCGAACGGTTTTGATCAAACTGACAGCCATGTTGCGAAACATCGCCTTTCGATGCGATGCATTACGCCCAAGCTTTCGACCAGCAACAAGGTGTCGCATGACGGACACTCACCCAAAATATGAGGACAAGGAAACCAGAAATTCGACTTCGGATCAGCGCTGACTGATCGCTGACTGATTCGGAAGACGCATACCAAGACGAAGATCAATCGCGGACAATCGCTCGCGAACTTCTTCCAGAGTCGTCTCACCAAAATTTCGCACTTGAAGAAGTTCATCATCCGTCTTCACGACCAGATCACGAACTGTGTTGATATTCACCGACTCCAGGCAATTCGTTGCACGAACCGACAGGTTCAATTCAGCGAGGCTTTTGTTCAGTTTCTCTTCAAGCTCCATATCCACAGGGGAGTAGCCTGTGGCCTCCATCATCCCGCGCAGGCCGCCCTCAGGACCCGACTCCGGACCAGGTTCACGGAAGGTTATGAAGCAATTCAGATGCTTACGCAGAATCTTCGCCGCCTCAACCAACGCCATCTCCGGGGAGATCGTGCCGTTCGTCCACAGTTCCAGGTTCAACTTATCGTAATTCGTCCGCTGTCCAACTCGCGTTTCCTCAATCAAGTGGCGTACGCGGGTGACTGGCGAGAAAGCCGCATCGAGAGGAATAATTCCAACCTCAGGCTCATGCTGAAATTGTTCAGAAGCGGGAACGTAACCGCGTCCATTTTCCACCGTCATCTCAACATGAAACGGCACATCGTCCGTCATCGTCGCGATCACCAGATCTTTGTTGATGATCTCTACCTGATCATCACAGATCACATCAGCCCCGGTCACAACACCCCGTGTGTGCCTCTCAATCCTCAAGGTCTTGCTGGAGGCGCTATGATTTTTCACAATCAAAGACTTCAGATTCAGACATATATCCGTCACATCCTCAACAACCCCTGGGATTGTTGTGAACTCATGCTGAACCCCCTGAATCCGCGCACGAGTAACCGCAGACCCTTCCAGGCTCGACAACAAAATGCGACGAAGACTTGTACCGATTGTTGAGCCAAAACCACGCTCAAACGGCTCGGCCACAAACTTGCCGTAGATCCCGGTTCGAGTCTCCCGGTCAACACTTACTCGACTTGGCAATTCAAGACCACGCCACCGAATTCTCATCTCTGCCCCCACAAACTAAAACAAAACCATCAGACAGAAAGAAAATCACACGCGACGACGCTTTGGAGGACGGCAGCCGTTATGCGGCAGCGGAGTGATGTCTTCAATCGACTTGATCGACATTCCAGAGGCCTGAAGCCCTGTAATCGCACTCTCACGCCCGGCACCCGGCCCCTTGACACGCACCTCGATCTCACGCACACCAACCTTGGATGCCTTTTCCGCTACCGTCTCCGCGGCCCGCTGAGCGGCAAAAGGGGTACTCTTTCGGGACCCCTTGAAGCCAACAGTGCCAGCTGTAGCCCAGCAAATCACATCACCCGATGCATCCGTCATCGTGACGATCGTGTTGTTGAACGTCGCCTTCACGTAGGCTATGCCTTTGTTGACATTACGACGAACTTTTTTCTTCTTGACCTTCGCCACAACAACCTCTCAAAACTGTCAAACAACTGACCAAAATCTTCTCAGTGCTTCATGTCCTTCACGCCCTTTTTACCCGCAACGGTCTTCTTACGACCCTTACGCGTTCGAGCATTCGTCTTCGTGCGTTGACCGCGAACAGGCAGCCCCTTGCGATGGCGAACACCACGGTAGCACTGAATCTCCCGAAGTCGGCCAATATCCTGCTGAATCTTCCGGCGAAGTGGACCTTCGACGGTGTAATTCTTGTCAAGGTGATTGGTGATTCGGCTGACCTCATCCTCCGTCAATTCGCCAGCGCGAACATGAGGGTCAACGCCGAGCTCATAACAGATCTGAATCGCCAGAAACTGACCAATACCATACAGATAGCTCAACGAAATGTACGTTGGCTTGTTGTTTGGAATGTCTACACCGAGCACACGGGGCATCGAATAACTCCGCCGTTAACCGCAAAAAACCGGATCAACCCTGTCGCTGCTTGTGACGAGGGTTCGAAGAGCAAATCACAAAGATCTTGCCACCACGACGCACCAACTTGCAAGCATCGCAGATCCTCTTGACACTAGAACGCACTTTCATACTTCCACCAACCCCAGCTCAGTTGTCCGAATCCAGCAATCCAGGATAATTACGCATCACCAGATGCGAATCAATCTTATGAACCAAATCCAGCGCGACTGACACAATAATCAGCAATTGAGTTCCACCAAAGAACTGTGCCGTCAAATAATCTTGAGTAATTGTACTCGATATCACCGTAGGAATAACAGCAACGACAGCGAGAAAGGCTGCACCGACATACGTGATTCTCAACATCACCTGTTCCAGATGAACCTCAGTCCTCTTCCCGGGACGATAACCAGGGATGAAGCTTCCGCTGTCCTTCAGATTCTCCGCCATATCCTTCGGATTGAAGGTAATGGCAGTCCAAAAATAACAGAAGAAGTAAATCAGACCGATGTAGGCCACGCTGTAAACAAAACCCTGGCCAGGGCTGAACCACTGACCCACTGTCTGAAGGACTGAACCGATCCCCGACTCGGACCCAAAGGCCATTCCGAGTTGACCGAACAGAAAGAACGGGATCATCAGGAGAGAAGAAGCGAAAATAATCGGCATAACGCCAGACTGATTCACCCTCAGAGGAAGCCATTGCCGGTTTCCACCCATCACACGACGGCCCCGAACATGCTTAGCACTCTGAATCGGAATTCGCCGCTGCCCCTGCGTGATAAATACCACGACGGCAATCACGCAGACAAACAACACGGCCATGACCAGCAATCGCTCGATACCAAACGGAGATCCGATCTGCAGACCGCTCTGACGAATCCCATCGATCCACTTGCGAACAATCCCAGGCATCCGGGCAAGGATTCCCGCCATAATCAAAAGACTGATTCCGTTTCCGATCCCGTAAGCATCAATCTGCTCGCCGATCCACATGAGCAGAACAGTTCCGGCGGTCATCAGAACCGTACCGAAAACCAACCATGTGAAGGTGTTATAGCCAGCAAGGATCGCGGCCTGATTCCCATTGCCGCCCTTCATCTGCCACATCAAAGCAAAACTTTGAAAAATGCAGACCACCACCGTCGCGTACCGGGTGTACTCATTCAGACGCCGGCGGCCGGACTCCCCCTCCTTTTGAAGTTGCTCAAGCGGAGGATACACAGTGGCAAGCAACTGAAACACAATAGAGGCTGTGATGTAGGGCATGATCCCGAGCCCAAACAGCGATCCGTTTTGCAAGTCAGAGGCGGAAAACACAGAAACTGCCTGCAACAGCCCTCCAAGACCTGTTGCGCCCTGCTGAGCGTTGTCCTTCAGGCGGCCGATGGACTCATGATCCATAAACGGCAGGGTGATGTGAAACCCAAGACGATACACCGCCAGCAGAACTACGGTCAGCAGAATCTTGCGACGCAGTTCCGGGATCCGGACAATGGTTAGGAGCTTGGCGAACATCTCGCAGACCTCTCTCGAACGACTCACGTCACCCTAAGCACGCACGACAGGGATTCGCTCGAACGTTCCGCCGGACGCTGTAATCTTCTGCTCCGCAGAGGACGAGAAGCGGTGCGCGGAGATCTTGAACTTCTTTGTCAGTTCACCGTCGGCCAGAACCTTCAGTTCATCAAACTTCGTTCGAATCACTCCCTTTTCTGCCAACAACTCAGGGGTGATCTCCGAACCGGCTTCAAAGCACTCATTCAGTTCGCCGAGATTCACAACCGCCACGCTGGGTGCGAAAAAGCTGTTGTTAAACCCTCGCTTCGCAACACGCCGGAACAACGGCATCTGACCGCCCTGAAACCCACGGCGGCGTGAGGACCCAGAGCGACTGAAGAATCCCTTGTGGCCGCGTCCTGCCGTCTTACCGTGCCCAGAACCGATACCTCGACCGATTCTCTTCCGCGGCTTCCGGGGCTGTATACCAGTTTGAACGTCGTTCAGAATCACAATGTCACCCCACGGAGTCGCTCGATCTGCTCACGAGTACGAAGCTTTTTCAGTGCGTCAAATGTTGCCTTGACCAAGTTCAGAGGGTTCGTGGAACCGTAGGCTTTTGTGAGAATATCGGTAATCCCGACAGACTCAACCACCGAACGAACACAGTCCCCTGCGATGATCCCGGTACCAGGTTTCGCTGGAAGCAGAAGCACACGCGAAGAACGAAACTCACCAATCACCTGATGGGGAATGGTTGTGCCAACAATAGGAACTGGCACCTGAGAACGATTCGCCTGCTTCGTGGCCTTATCTACCGCCAACGGAACCTCAACTGCCTTCCCATAACCGTAACCGACACGACCGTTCCCATCACCGGTCACAACCAACGCGGCAAAGCTGAACCGACGGCCACCCTTCACGACACAAGCGCATCGCCTAATCTGTACAACGCGCTCGCCAGAATCACTTTTTACTTCTGCGGTCGACACCCGACACCTCAGTCACTTACACGGAGAAAAAATCAGAATTGCAAACCGCCTTCTCGTGCCGCATCGGCCAGAGCAGCAATCCGACCGTGATAACTGAAACCACCACGGTCAAACACCACGGAAGATACACCTGCGGCCACGGCCCGTGCTGCAATCAACTTGCCGACTTTAGCTGCCGCCTCGCAATCACTGCCCACTCCGCCAGGCCCAGCTAACTCTGTCTCTACGGTGCTCGCACTCACGACGGTTTTACCAGCCGTGTCATCGATCACCTGAGCATACATGTGCCGGTTGCTGCGGAATACCGATAACCGAGGTTTCCCGTGAGCATCACGAACTACACGATTTCTTACGCGAAACTTACGACGCTGTTGCTGTTTGGCAAGGCGAGAACGAACACTCATCTCGGAAATCCAAAGGATATGATTGACTACTTGGAACCAAATGCCTTACCGGCTTTCCGGCGGACGAACTCATCCTGATAACGAATGCCCTTGCCTTTATATGGCTCGGGGGGACGAACAGACCGAATCTCCGCGGCAAACTGACCGCAAGCCTGCTTGTCAACGCTCTTCACAATCACGTGAGTCGCATCAGGCACTTCACACTTCACGCCTGAGGGAACCTCCAGCACAATCTTATTCGCAAAACCAACCTGCAGCGTGAGCTTACTTCCGGATAACGACGCGTTATAACCAACACCCTGAATCTCTAACTTCTTCTCGAACGGCTTCACAACGCCGTTAACCATGTTCTGGATCAGACTGCGAGTAAGACCGTGCAAGGCTCGATTACTTCGCTTGTCGTCCGGACGAACCACCAACACGTCAGAGCCCTCAACTCTGACCTGCATCAATGGATTGACGGAGAACGCAAGCTCACCAGCCGGCCCCTTGGCAGAGACCTTCGTACCCACCACTTCGACCTTCACGCCAGCCGGCAACGTAACAGGTTTTTTTCCAATACGCGACATAAATCAATTCTTCCAAGTGGCAAGTTGCCGTTCAATCACCAAACCTGGCAAACCAGTTCGCCGCCAACACCCTGCTTCCTCGCCTCACGATTACTCAGTACGCCGCGAGAAGTCGACAAAATCGAAATCCCCGTCCCCTGCCGCACATCTTTCATGTCTGAAGCAGAACAATAAACACGGCAACCAGGCTTCGAAATACGCTCGATGTGCTGAATCACGTGCTCACCATTCGGACCATACTTCAGATTCACCCGAAGGGTCTTTCCCGGATCCGCATCAATCACTTCGAAGTCCCAGATAAAACCTTCCCGCTGGAGCGCTTCGCAAATATGCACTTTGAGTTTCGACGAAGGGACATCAACAAAAGGTCGTTCTACTCGAACGCCATTTCGAATGCGAGTCAACAAGTCTGCAATTGGATCTGTCATCATCTGTACGGCCCTTACCTTACCAGCTTGCTTTCTTCACACCCGGAATCAGACCATCCAGTGCCAGATTACGAAAACAGATTCGACAAATCTTGAATTTTCGATAGACAGCGCGGGGCCGCCCACAAAGAACACAACGATGCTCAACGCGGCTGCTGAACTTTGGCTTCCGCTTCGCCTTCTCAATCTTCGCTTTACTCGCCATGATCGACTCTCTGGCCAAATCCCGTAAATGTCTCAGTCGTTCTTGAACGGCATCCCGAACGCCGCCAGCAGCAGCCGACCCTCTTCGTCAGAATCCGCTGTCGTCACAAAGGTAATGTTCATCCCCTGAGTCACTGTCACCGTCTCAGGATCAATCTCAGGAAACACCAATTGCTCACTCAACCCGCAGTTGTAATTTCCACTCCCGTCAAACCCCTTAGGATTCACCCCACGGAAGTCCCGGACTCGAGGAAGAGCGAGCGTGATCAGACGATCGAGGAAATCGAACATGCGACGTCCGCGCAGTGTAACGCGACATCCAATCGGCTGACCTTCGCGAAGACGGAACCCAGACACAGACTTCTTCGCGCGGCAGATCTGAGCCTTCTGCCCAGACAACTGAGTCAGCTGATCAGCAGCCTGATCCAATCTTTTGCGGTCGTTCACCGCCTCACCCACACCCATACTGATCACGATCTTCTGCAGACGCGGGATCGACAGTGTGTTCTTCCGCCCCAGCTTTTCCTGAAGCTCCGGCACGATCCGACTTTTGTACTCTTGCATCAAGCGAGACATCGAAACACTCTTCCCAAAATTCAGACAACTTCGCTCGCCAGACTGACGATCTTCATGAACTTCCGATCCCGGAGTTCTCGAGCAACAGCCCCGAAGATGCGAGTTCCTTTCGGATTACCGTCATTATCAACGATGACGATGGCATTGCGGTCAAACCGAACATACGAACCGTCTGAGCGCCGGGCGGCCTTCTTCGTTCGAACAACAACACCCTTGACCACAGCCCCGGCCCGGATGGCGCTCCCTGCCAATGCCTTCTGCACACTCACGACGACGATATCGCCAAGGCCCGCATAACGGCGACGGGTACCACCTAACACCTTGATGCAACGAGCAGTCTTCGCACCAGAGTTGTCAGCCACGTCGAGCATTGTCTGCATTTGAATCATAACGCACCTAACCCACTGAACAAACGGCAGGAATCAACCTTCGCCGTCAAGCTTCGCATCTGGAGAAGACGCTGCAGAAACCACTCTCACAAGATCCCAGCGTTTCAGCCGAGAGCGTGGAGGGGCCTCGGCGATCTCAACCGTATCACCCTTCTTCGCCTTTCCATCCTCGTCATGCACATGACAGACGGTTCGACCACGAATGATCTTCCCGTACTTCGGATGCTTCATCTTGCGCTCAATCTCCACGCGAAGGGTCTTCGCCTGGGAACTGGCTGCCACGATACCAATCAACGTCTTCTTCATCGAAGCGACACCAAAAATCAAGACTTGCCAAGTTCACGCTGACGAAGGACTGTCGCAATCCGAGCGATCTGACGACGAAGCTTCCGAGCGTTGCTCGGCACGTCATTTCGCTCAGTCGCTGCCTTCACACGCAACCGAAACAGAGACTGCTGAGTCTCGCGCAGCTCATGCTGCAACTGCTCATCAGACATCTCTCGAATTGCAGACGCCTTAGACATCTGAACAACCCTTCAAATCAAATCTCCGGACGACGTCCAACAAGTCGGACGCGGACCGGTAACTTATGAGCCACACGGTTAAAACAACTTCGAGCAGTGTCAAGAGGAACACCACCCAACTCGAACAACACAGTTCCCGGCTTGACAACAGCAACCCAGCGATCTGGCTCACCCTTGCCCTTGCCCATTCGCGTTTCCAGAGGCCTTGCAGTCACTGGCTTCTGAGGGAAGATTCGGATGAACACTCGCCCCTCACCACGAACATACTGCGTCGCCGCGATACGGCACGCCTCAATCGTCTGACCGGTAATGTGCCCCGCATCAAGGGACTGAAGAGCCCATTCACCAAAGACTACAGTGTTGCCGCGAGTCGCCTTACCTCTTATACGCCCTCTTTGGCTTTTTCGATGCTTGACCCGCTTTGGCATTAGAGCCATCTGCAGTCTCCTCGTTCGAATAGTCGCCCAAATCAATCCAAACCTTAACACCAATCACACCCATTGCCGTCTTCGATTCGGCGAAGCCATAATCGATGTGACGACGGAGTGTTGAGAGGGGAATCGAACCTCGATTCGCCTTCTCCTGGCGAGACATCTCGGCACCGCCAAGACGCCCCGACATCTGAATCTTCACGCCCTCAACTCCAGCACTCATGACCTCATCAAGAGTCTTCTTGATCGCCCTGCGGAAACTTCCACGCTTCTGCAGAGCCTGAGCGATCTTCATCGCAACCAGACGAGAATCTCGATTCGGATTGGTGATCTCGACGATCTTCACATCCATTCGACGCCCGGTCAGGTCCTCCAGATCGGCTTTCAACTTGTCAACTTCCTGACCTTTCCTGCCAATGATCACCCCGGGACGAGCGGTGTGCATGTGAACCACCACCTGATCCCGAGTACGCTCTATCTCTACACGAGCAATCTCCGCGAATTCATACTTCGTCGCAACGAACCTTCGAATCTTCTGATCTTCCAGCAACAAATCGCCGAAGTCGCGCTTACCAGCGTACCAGCGACTGCGCCAAGTCTCCATGACGCCAATACGAAAACCTGTTGGTCTGACTTTTTGTCCCATGACAATCAACCTGTCCTAAACCGAATTCTCAGCCCAACTCCCGAGCGTCAACAGAAACATGAATGTGTGAAGACCGACGGCGAATCAAATTCGCCATCCCACGAGCCCGAGGGTGAACTCGTTTAAACGTCGGAGCGCCATCCACACGCGCCTCGACAATCTTCAGACGCTCCGGAGAACGAACGCCCCGATCTTCCGCGTTAGCTACGGCACTTTTCAGAACCTTCTCAAGGAATCGAGCTCCTCGATTCGGTTCGAAAGCCAACGCATTGAGCCCCTGCTCCGCTGACATTCCACGAATCATGTCCGCGAAGGGACGAACCTTTGTCGGAGAGATCCGGGCATATCGATGAATCGCACGCACTGCAACCAGGACTACTTCTTACCCTTCGACCCATGACCACGGAACGTTCGCGTCGGAGAGAAC
>JBKDRW010000638.1:0-7807 GCA_046341255.1 Planctomycetota bacterium | reverse complement strand
GGGTGCCGTGCAGTAAATGGGTCCACGATAGCCCGCTTTCCAGAGCCCAGGCAGATTGCCGCAGTGATCAATGTGAGCGTGCGACAGAATGACTGCGTCAAGTTTCTGAGGCACACAGCGGAACTTCTCATTGCGCGGCCGAACATCGGACATGCGGCCCTGAAACAGTCCACAGTCGAGCAACAGTCGCACCGAGTCGGTTTCGATGAGATGCTGACTGCCGGTCACTTCACCGGCGGCTCCAAGGAATGTGATTTTCATTCAAAGCCAGCCTTCACCTTGTTAAGCCGGGATTCGACACGTCAGATGGATTCGCCGCTGCTGATCTCATGATCCATATCCAGTGCAGGGCTTGAACTGCAGGGTTTTCCGACAACGATTGCCGGGACACCGGCGACAGTGCAGTGCGCGGCGACATTCTTCAGTACCACGCTGCCCGCTCCAACCTTCGCGCCTTCACCGATTTCGACATTGCCAAGAATCTTCGCTCCGGCGCCAATCAGCACTCCACGCCGCACTTTGGGATGACGATCACCAGTGGCTTTTCCGGTTCCTCCCAGAGTCACTTCGTGAAGCAGTGAGACGTCATCTTCGATCACAGCGGTTTCGCCAATGACGATTGATGTTGCGTGATCCATCAGGATGCCGCGGCCGATTCGCGCGGCGGGGTGGATATCGACACCAAATTCTTCTGAAATCCGATTCTGCAGAAACAAGGCGAGCAGTTCTCGTTCCTGTTTCCACAACCAGTGCGCCACTCGGTATGCCGACAACGCATGAATTCCTTTCAGGAACAGCAGGGGCACGAGACTGCATTTGACTGCAGGGTCTCGCTCCTGAACCGCGAGGATGTCAGCACAGATGGCTTCCGTGATGTTCGGATCCGAATTCATGGCATCCAGCATGATCTCTCGCAACTGCATGGCGCTCAGAGTGCTGGAAGCCAGTTTTCCGGCGAGGTGATAGCTGACAGAATCGGCCAGACGCTCATGGTTCAACACGGTGGCATGGAGGAAACTTGCCAGCATCGGTTCGGAAGCCGCTCTCTGGGCTGCACGGTCCCGAATCGCGTTCCACACAGATGATTCAGATTTTTTTTCAGCGGGCGTCATGGTGACTCAGGGCTTGACGAAAAAAACAATGGACAGAAAACACTGTCGTCGTGGAAATGTCAGAGGTTTTCAGGCAGAGACTGAAAACAGGGTCGCCGTCCTCGCAGGACAGGCAATCGAAGTTGAAAAGGATCTGTTCGAGGGCTCTGGTGGATGCACCTGGGACAGAGTATGATAAGAGAAGGCGGCATCGTCACGGTTGCGAAGCCGCATTGTCGAGCAAAACTATAAGGCGATGGTATGAAAAAACACATTCTGCGTTCGGCGATGACGTTTGCAGCAGGCGCACTGGTGATGTCGGCCGTGTTTTATCTGATCCCGGGGAAGACTGCTCAGGCTCCGGTTGTCAGTGAGAACGACAAATTTTCCATGGTCACCGTCCCAATGGTGGAAACGGGACAGATTGAGGGCGTTTTTGTTTTGAACCACCTCACTGGAGTGCTCGCCGGGGGTGTGTTGAACGAGCAGACAACGACGTTCACCCACAAGTACCTGCATAACGTTGCGGCCGATTTTCAGTCGGTGGCGAAGAGTCCGAAGTACGCCATCGTGACGGGTCCTGTAGCGCTGAGTGGTTCAGGCAACGTGGCGCCAGCGTACGGTGTCATTTACATTGCAGAGTTGTCGTCGGGGGCTGTGATTGCCTACGCACTGCCACGACCGAGCAATCGAAATGGTGGTGAAATACTGCCTCTGAGGAAACTGGACTTCTTCCAGTTTGCGGAATCCGTGGGGCGCTGATCCTGACAGGCATCGGTTCGGATCTGACCGGAGCCGTACCCTGATGTGCAGTTCGAAGGATGAACATCGGCAACTCCCAGGTGGTTCGAGCTGCAGAGTTGCCGATTTTTCAAGAGTGTCTTTATTGTTTCAACGGTCTGCTGAGGAGGAAATCATTTCATGGCAAAAAAATCCTCACGCCCTGCTTCGTCCGCCAGTGCCGCTTCTGCAGTCAGGAAACCGGGTGGTGTGGCTTCAGCACGACAGACAATCGGCGGTTATCTGATTCAGCGACTCGAGGAGTATGGTGTCCGCGACATTTTTGGAATCCCGGGCGACTTCGTGCTTCAGTTTTATGGGATGCTGGAAGACAGTCCGATCAATGTGATCGGAACCACCAGTGAAGCCTGCGCGGGCTACGCAGCGGACGGCTATGCACGCATCAACGGCATCGGTGCAGTCTGCGTGACATACTGCGTCGGAGGGCTGAGTGTCTGCAACCCGGTGGCTGGCGCATTTGCCGAAAAAAGTCCGGTGATTGTGATCAGCGGTGCTCCGGGGATGAGTGAGCGCAGATCGGATCCGTTATTGCATCATCGAGTGCGTGACTTCAATACGCAGCGAGAGGTGTTTGAGAAGATCACGGTCGCGTCTGCATCACTTGAGGATGAACTGACGGCGTTTCGGGAGATCGATCGTTGTCTCGCGGCCTGCGTGAAGTATAAGCGTCCGATTTTTCTCGAGTTGCCTCGAGATAAGGTTCTGGCTGAGCCGACGCATGAACATTGTCCGGCCGTCGAACATGCGATGAGCGACCCGAACGCATTGAAGGAAGCCATTGAGGAGGCTCGTCAGAGCATCAGGGCCGCGAGGAAGCCGGTGATCATTGCCG
Source organism: Planctomycetota bacterium (assembly GCA_046341255.1). Taxonomy (GTDB): domain Bacteria; phylum Planctomycetota; class Planctomycetia; order Planctomycetales; family Planctomycetaceae; genus SXXK01. The sequence goes on along the minus strand of JBKDRW010000638.1, from coordinate 5,083 downwards.
GCATTGAAGTGCATCGTTTCACGCTGCAGGATCAATTGCTCAGGCTTGCCGAGCAAAACAATATTCCGATCTGTGCCACGTTGCTCGGGAAATCGGTGATCAGCGAACGACATCCACTGTATCTGGGTGTGTATGAAGGTGCGATGGGCCGCGAGGAAGTGCGAAAGTACGTTGAGGAGAGTGACTGTGTCATTCTTCTCGGTGCCTTCATGAGTGATATCAACCTTGGCGGATTTACGGCACGGCTTGATCCCGGGAAGTGCATTTACGCGACCACGGAGAAACTGCGAATCCGCCATCACCACTTCCATGACGTGCTCTTTGGCGACTTTATGACGGCTCTTGCTGACAGGAAGTTCGCTGCAAAGAGGGCCGCTCCGAAAGTGAGTCAGCCGAAGATTCCGCAGTGGAAGCCCAATACGTCCGCACCGGTGACGATGGCTCGCCTGTTTCAAAAGATCAATTCGGTTCTCGACCAGAATCTTGTTGTGGTTGCTGATACAGGCGATTCGCTTTTTGCTGCGGCTGATCTTTCCATCAGTCAGCATACGGAATTTCTCAGTACAGCCTATTACACCTCAATGGGCTTTTCGATTCCTGCCAGCGTTGGTGTCCAGGTCGCAAACCGCGATCTGCGACCACTGGTTCTGGTAGGTGACGGTGCGTTTCAGATGACCTGCATGGAATTGTCCACAGCGGTCCGCCATAAGTTCAACCCGATCGTGGTTGTGCTGAACAACAAGGGGTACTCAACAGAGAGATTTATTCAGGAGGGACCGTTCAACGACATTCACAACTGGCAGTACCATCGCATCAACGAACTGCTCGGGGGTGGCTGGGGATTTGAAGTGTCAACGGAAGGCGATCTTGAGATGGCATTCAACGCTGCTTTTGCCAAGCAGGACTCCTTTGCTTTGCTTAATGTGCATCTTGACAAACTGGATGTGAGCCCGGCATTGAAACGTCTGGCAGCCAGGCTGGCAGAACGAGTCTGACCATGAATTTACCAGCAACGTCTGCGAGATTCTGATCCATGGCTGACAAAGGTCGAAAGTACCATCGCCCGAAAGAAGGCCAGAAGCATCGGGTTGATATTCGTCGAAACAAGCAGGTTCGTACTCGAAAACAGAATCTTACGCAGGACCTGCAGAACGACACAGAGCGAGCGGAGGATGCGGAATCGAGCGAGCGAGTTGCAGCACGTGGAGATCTTTCTCGCCGCAGAACTCTCGTCGGAGTGGCTGTCGATGGCGATCAGCTGATTCGTGTGGTTGATGAAACTGGCTGCCGCAGGGGCCGTGTCGTCAGCTTCATTGGTCTGCATGTGATGGTTCGGGATGACGATGATGGTCGCGAATATGCGTGCAGCATTCGCGGGGTGTTGCGTTCGATGGCTCGCGATGCCCGAAATGTCGTTATCACAGGTGATCGTGTGCTGTTTCGTCACGAGGGTGATGCCGGTCAGGGTGTGATCGAACGAGTGGAGCGACGACACGGACTCCTTTCGCGGGGCAGTCAGGGCCGCGAGCACATCATTGTTGCCAATATCGATCAGGTGCTGATTGTGGGAACCGCTGCCGATCCGGATTTCAAACCACAGTTGATTGATCGGTACCTGATCAGCGCGGAACGCTGCGGGATTCAGCCGATCATCTGTATCAACAAGATCGACCTCGTCGATCCACGTGTGTTGCTGCCGTACGTTCGGGCCTATGGACGAGCCGGCTATTCCGTGGTCCTGACATGCACACGCGATGGACGCGGGATCGACCAGCTGCGTCATCTGCTGGTCGGGCGACAATCAGCGGTAAGTGGTCAAAGCGGCGTGGGAAAGTCGTCTCTGCTGAATTGTGTTGATTCAGGGCTCGGTCTGGAGACGGCCGACGTCAGCGACTGGTCGCGAAAAGGAACTCATACCACCCGCCGAGCACGACTCGTTCCACTGTCGTTCGGAGGCTGGGTTTGTGATACGCCCGGCATCCGGCAATTCGAGTTGTGGGACGTGAGTCCCGAGGAAGTTGACGGATACTTCATTGAGTTTCGGCCGTTTCTTCCCTACTGTCGTTTCCCGGACTGCACACACACTCATGAAGAACACTGCGGAGTCAAGGCGGCTGTTCAGCAGCAACTGATTCCGCGATCTCGTTATGATAGTTACCTGAGGCTCCGCGAGGATGATATCTGGGTCTGGAAAAATCCGGCTCGTGGTCAGGAGAAAAGTGGCTGAGGAACCAGCATTCATGGCTCGCAGTTCACTCTGGTCCTCGCCTGCAAACTCTGATCCTGCGAGCCGAACAGTCAGGACCCGCGGACACACACCATAACCCCCGTCTGGTTCGCCGTGATCAAGTGACGAGACGCTTTCCTGATCATTCCGTGTATTCGATGGCGGTCCTGTGCGAACAGTCAGGGGCAACAGATCGGGGCGAACTGCAGAGCGATTTCCTGAACAACGCGGATGAACAGCCGCCCCGCGTCTGGCGGTGCCCGTTCCGTCGGAGCGGATCGGTGGTCCGGATATGCCGGCTCCTGGGCGGGCACGTGTGGTTAAGTCGCCTTCAGATGACAACCACCTGATGCTCATCCGACATCTCATCACCGACAGACTGACACTTGATGGTGCCGGATGGCGCGTGGAAGTTTTCCGGGGAAGCCTGCGGCATCTGATCACCCCGCTGCTGCTGCAAGTTCTTCTGCGGATCGTGTGGATCAGAAATGTCGCAGCGGGATCACCTCAAACGACGGGGAGCAAAGGGCCTGCTCCCCGCCGGGATGACGACCGAGAATCAAAGCCGCCGATGCGGCTCGTCGGACAAGCCGAGAACCCGAGCCGCTCGATTTGACGGCGAAATATGCATCCGGGCCTCGCAACGCCTGCGATTCGCAGAAAGAACTACGCAGGAATTTCGCGAGCGTAATCGAACATCGGAGATGACAGATAACGTTCGCCAGAGTCCGGCAGAATCACGACGATCGTCTTTCCGGAGTTTTCTTCTCGAGCGGCCAGTTTCAGCGCGGCCGTCATGGCTGCACCGCAACTGATACCACAGATGATTCCTTCTTCGCGAGCGACTCGCGGAGCCATTTCCATCGCTTCTTCATCAGTCACCTGAATGACTTCATCGACGAGTGACATGTCGAGGATGTCCGGCTTGAACCCGGCGCCGATTCCCTGGATTCGATGTTTTCCGGGAGCACCGCCCGAGAGAACGGGGCTGGAGGCCGGCTCAACGGCCACCGATCTGATTGCGAGACCCTTTTCTTTTTTCAGGTAGCGGCTTACGCCTGTGATGGTTCCACCAGTGCCGACTCCAGACACAAAAATATCGATCTTACCACCTGTGTCTTCAAAGATCTCGGGCCCGGTCGTCTTGAAGTGGATTTCCGGGTTGGCCGGGTTCTTGAACTGCTGAGGCATATAGCAATTGGGTTTTGCTGCCATTTCCTCCGCACGTGCAATCGCGCCCTTCATGCCTTCGGCACCGGGCGTCAGGACAAGGTTGGCGCCAAAGGCGCGGAGAATCATGCGTCGTTCGACAGACATGGTCTCCGGCATGGTCAGTGTGAGCTTGTAGCCTCTGGCGGCACACACGTATGCCAGAGCGATGCCGGTGTTGCCACTGGTTGGTTCGACAACTTCCATGCCAGCTTTCAGTTTACCGGTTTTTTCAGCGTCCCAGATCATCGACGCGCCGATGCGGCATTTGACGCTATAGGCCGGATTTCGACCTTCAATCTTTGCCAGAATGGTTGCCTTCAGTCCTGCTGTCAGTCGATTGACTTTCACCAGGGGGGTTCGGCCGATGGTCTGAGAATTGTCTGAGAAAATTGCCATGGAAACCTATTCCTTTCGAGAACACCTGATGCGTGTTGAGATGAAGATGAGACAGCCGGACCACTCCGCATCCGGATGGGAAGATTAAATGACATCGCATTCGAGCGAAAGTCCTGATGAAATCCCGTTCATTTTCACCTTCATCAGCCGGATCAGTGAAACCAGACAGAATGTTGAGCCATGACGTGAGTATCTGTCGTCTCACGAGTGTGCCCACGTGGGATCAGGACTTCAGCCGGTCCTTGATTTCTTCCACGATCCGGCTGGCCGGGATGCGATCCTGGACGAGGGAGTCGCGATCGCGGATGGTGACAGTGCCGCTGGACATCGTGTCGCCGTCGACCGTGATGCAGAACGGTGTACCGATTTCATCCTGACGCCGATAGCGACGACCGATCGCCCCCTGTTGATCGTATTGAACGCTCAGACCTGCAGCCTTGAGTTCGCCAAAGATTTCCGCGGCCTTCTCAGGCATTCCTTCCTTCTTGATCAGAGGAAAGACGGCAGCCTTGACCGGGGCAAGTCGCGGGTGGAAACGCATGACAACGCGTTCCTGCAGATCGCCTTTCTCGTCAGGCTGCTGATCTTCGTAATAGGCTTCACAAATGAACGCCAGTGTGCCGCGATCGGCACCGGCTGATGGTTCAATCACGTGAGGCACGAAGCGTTCACGAGTCTGGTCGTCAAAGTAGGTCAGATCCTTTCCGCTGCCTCGGTGTTTCGGAGTTCCATCGGGCAGCTTTTCCACTTCCAGTTCCCCTGCGGCATTCTTCGTCAGCTTGCCTTCCATATGTGAACGCAGGTCAAAGTCGCCGCGATGAGCGATGCCTTCAAGTTCGCCGTACTCGCCTGAATTGAGGAACGGAAACGCATACTCGATGTCGGCAGTGCCGACGGAATAATGGGCCAGCTCATCCTGATGATGATCTCTCAGAATGATGTTGTCTCGCGAGATGCCGAGATTCAGATACCAGTTGAAGCGGCGATCGCGCCAGTAGGTATACCAATCCCTCGACTGTGAGGGATGGCAGAAAAACTCGATCTCCATCTGCTCGAACTCACGTGAACGAAACGTAAAGTTTCTCGGCGTAATTTCATTGCGAAAGCTCTTGCCAACCTGGCAAATCCCGAACGGCAGTTTGACCCGAGTGCTGTCGCAGACGTTTTTGAAATTGACGAAGATTCCCTGAGCGGTCTCCGGGCGCAGAAACGCTTTATTGTCTTCAGACTGGATGGCCCCCGTATATG
>JBKDRW010000637.1:0-2174 GCA_046341255.1 Planctomycetota bacterium | reverse complement strand
CGCTCTTCATCGGCGATGTCGGACGCCCCGACCTTCTCGCATCGATCGGAGTGACGGCCGATCAACTGGCTGAAATGCTGTACCAGTCACTCGATAAACTTCGACGTCTGCCGGATACGACTCTGGTCTACCCGGCTCACGGAGCTGGTTCTTTGTGTGGCAAATCGCTCAGCAGCGAAACCGTCTCCACGATCGGCGAGCAAAAGAAATTCAACTACGCACTTCAGCCCATGCCATTCGAGCAGTTCAGGTTACTCGTGACAAGCGAGCAGCCGGAAGCGCCAGACTACTTTGCTTACGACGCCATCAGGAACCGTCAGGAACGCGAAGACCTTGAAAGCACTCTCGGCAGGTCAATGAAAGCGATTGAACTGAACGAAGTGCTCGCTCTAGTGAAATCCGGAGTTCAACTCGTGGACGTGCGGGAGGCGATCGACTTCGAAGGTGCATCGATGAAAGGCGCGCTCCATATCGGACTGAAAGGAAAATATGCAACGTGGGCCGGATCACTGCTGAGCCATGATGCTCCCATCGTTGTGATCGGAGATGACAATGAACAAGAAGCCGTCATGCGTCTTGGACGAATCGGGTTTGATAATGTCGCCGGCTATCTTCAGGGAGGCATGGAAGCTCTGAATTCGCATCCGGAACTCATTCAAACCGTCTCTCGCATCACTGCAGCAGCTCTGGCTGAACAGATCAGACAGGAGCATGCTCCATTCATCCTTGATGTTCGATCCGAGAAGGAGCACGAAATTGTGCATCTCAACGGGGCCTGCAACATTCCGTTGCCTCATCTTCGGGACCGCATCGCGGATGTTCCGACCGATCGTCCGGTCGTGGTGCACTGCGAAGGTGGTTATCGATCGGCCATTGCGTGCAGCATTCTGGCCAGCGCCGGTCGTTCAAATATCTCGGATCTGGTCGGTGGTATCAAGGCGTGGATTGCCACCAAGCTTCCCACGATCCCGGAAAACACAATGACCTGCGGCACGAAGATCTGTGAACCCGCGGCATGAGTTGCCCCGGAGCGAGCCGAATCTGCAAGATCCCCGATTATATCGCCGTCCGCGAGCGGCAGTCTCACATCGCGGGTGGACGGAATCCGGCCCGATAACACACTCGCAGGAAGGCAAACATGATTTCGAGATACGAGAGCCACAGTGTCATCCCGATGATGTCGAAAGATGACTCCTGTGACACCGATGGCTGCAGGACAGCGTCGTGTTCACCATGTCGATTCATCTGGACCGTGATGGCAGTCGACCTTGCAATTCTGCTGCTTATGGAGACCTTTCTGTAAGTCCCGGAGATTTACTCGCAGATCGGGACCAGACGTCCGATGACGACACGGGAAGGCGAAAGACCATGCGCAACGGGCGAGGAACTGTCGTCGCGGGGCTGATATCCGCAATCTCTTCCCTTCGCCCACTGACCAGCCTCGCACAGAGGAACGCGTGATTCGAGCAGAAGCAGGTGGGTGGCAACAACACTGATTGCGATCGGTCAAGCGAAGCACTGAGCCGTGAAGCAGTGCCTTCAGCGATGCAGGAAAAAATTGTTTCCGTACCTGCAGCGCAGGGGAGCAGACCACGTCCGTCAGAATGACTCAGTCAGAAGATTCCATCAGATCCACCTCAGAATCACAAGCAACGGATACGAAAGGAGTGCGGCACATGATGATTTTAAGCATCCTTTTCGGAGCCATTGTAGGCGTCTCGCTCGGACTGACCGGAGGTGGAGGAGCAATCTTCGCCGTTCCAATGCTGACATATGGATCCGGGCTGTCGACACGCGAGTCGGTCGCGATCTCCCTCGTTTCTGTGGGCCTGACATCGCTCGTGGGATTCCTGAAGAAGTGGCGACAGGGCGAAGCAGAATTACGAACGGGATTGATCTTTGCGTTTGCGGGGATGCTCGGAGCTCCCCTCGGAGCATGGCTTTCACGGCGCATTGCGGAGCCACTGCTGATGCTGATGATGGCCGGACTGATGATCACAATCGCGGTCGTCATGTGGCGCAAGGCCCATCGAGATTCTTCGTCCAGCCCGGTCTGCGTTCCAGTGGAGCCTCGGAGAATTTCCGCATCTCACGATCGAGCCGACGGCCCCCGCTGTCAGCGTGACGCGTCGGGAACGTTGTTGCTGACGAGTCGCTGTACACGACTGTTGATG
>JBKDRW010000636.1:0-3240 GCA_046341255.1 Planctomycetota bacterium | reverse complement strand
CGATACCGAGTTTGTCCTGATTGACAACGATGGCACTGACACCATCAGCGGAACATTTACGGGGCTCCCTGAAGGAAGTCTCATTGTCGTCGGAACATACGTCTTTCAACTCAGCTATCTCGGAGGAGATGGAAATGATGTGGCCCTGACGTCGCTCGTTCCCAATCGAATGCCCGTCGCGCACGCCGGGGGGCCGTATGTTGTTGACGAAGGGAATCCGATCACATTTGATGCCCAGGCTTCCAGTGATCCTGACGCCGATCCGCTGCAGTATCGCTGGGACTTTGATAACGATGGAACATGGGATACTGCGTGGTCCAATAGTGCAACAACTCCGCACACATGGAGCGATGACCATGCGGGTTCAGCCACGCTTGAGGTCTTCGACGGTATCGCGTACGCAACTGCCACCACCACAGTGACGGTGAGGAACGTTGCCCCGATCCTGATCAATGTGACGACCACCTCGCCAATCCATGAAGGTCAATCCTCGACGCTCAGTGGCACGATCTCTGACCCGAGCACCGCGGACACGTTCACCCTGAATATCAACTGGGGCGACCCGCTATCGCCCGGAAATACGCAGAGCCTGTCATTTGGCAACTCGCCGATCAATAGTTCGGGCGTCACGTGGGATCCCATCACCCGTGTCTTCACTGTGAGCCACCAATACCTTGATGACAACCCTTCAGCAACGCTCGAAGATCGATATTCGATCGGGCTGTGGTTGGCTGACGATGACGGTGGACATTACAACTTTGTCGATGCGAACAGCAATTTGATCGGCCGTTGGGCTGCCGACGGGGATGCACGCGACAGCGCCAATGGGCACGATGGCACGCTGAATGGCGGGATGACGTTCGTCTCCGGCGTCAGCGGACAAGCTTTCCATTTCGATGGGAGCAATGACTACGTGTCGGTGCCCGATTCTATCGAGCAACGAGCCGCGATGTTTACGGTCGCAGGCTGGGTGCAATTCGCCAACCAGGGATCCATCGTCCTTGCCAGCAAATATGGAGGGTACTACAACGGCTGGATTTTGTACCTTGAAGCCGACCGCCGTGCTTCGATGTCGGTCTACAACGTCTCCAATCCAGCCCTCGGCCAAAACGTGGCGAGCAGTCCACTGCCCGGGAGTGGTTGGACACACGTCGCGGGCACTTACGACGGAACGAACCTGCGAATTTACGTCAATGGTGAGGAACAAGGAACTGCAAGGTTCGATGGGGGTTATCTGCCCACGGGTCAGGCGATGACGCTCGGCCGGGCCAGCTGGTATCCGAGAGACTACTTTGCGGGAGATCTGGATGATTTTCGATTCTATGATCGGGCTCTGACCGCCGGGGAAATAGCTGCAATCGTCTCGCCACTTACAACATTGGTTTGCAACGTCGCTCCGACAGCGACGTTAACCAATAACGGCCCAAAAAACGAAGGCAGCCCTGTTACCGTTTCATTCACGAATCAGTCAGATCCGGGCACACTCGACACATTCACCTACTCGTTTGACTGGAACAACGACGGAATTTACGACATTGTCGACCAGACTTCGCCTTCCGCCAGCCATACCTGGCCGGATAACGGTTCCTACATGATCAAGGGTCGCATCAAGGACGACGACGGAGGGTTCAGCGAATACACAACACCAATCATCGTCGCCAATGTGGCACCGACTTCCAATGCAGGAGCCGACCAGACGGTCAACGCAGGGGACACGGTCCTGCTTTCGGGAGCGTTCAGCGATCCAGGGACTGCCGACACACACACATTCCTATGGCATCTGGTCAGTTCGACAAACGGTCAGTCCATCCCCAATGCGACGACGCAGAACCTGGGCTTCATTCCCACGGGCCCGGGCGTTTACACGTTCACATTCAGGGTCACCGATGATGATGGTGGAACGAATATCGACACCGTTCAGGTCACCGCATATCCACCGCATCTGGTCGTCGACACGACCACTGACGAGAATGACGGAAACTGGATGGCTGGCGACCTGAGCCTCCGTGAAGCGATCGCCATCGCCAATGCCCGATCCGGTGCTGACACCATTACCTTCTCGCCGGCGTTGACTTACGGTGGACCGGCTACGCTGCGTCTGAATGGGACGGAGCTGGTGATTGCATCAACTCTGACCATCACTGGTCCTGGTGCTGATCTTCTGACGCTCAACGCGGACAGCGATGATGATGGCATCGGTGATTCGCGGATTTTCAGCATCGATGACGGCAACAGTGCTGCTCACATCTCCGTAGAACTTGTCGGACTGACGCTGACCAAAGGTACTGCCTCTAAAGGTGGCGCGATCTACAACCGCGAACAGATGACCCTCCGAGACAGCACACTGGTGAGCAACTCGGCGATCCAGGGAGGCGGTATCGTCAACGAATATGAATCGAAAGCGACGCTGATCAACAGCACGCTGATCAACAACGCGGCAAACTTCGGTGGCGGCTTGCTGAATGGATCTTACTCAACAGTCACCCTGACGAACAGCACACTGACAGGCAATGTCGCAAGTGAACATGGCGGTGCTATTTACAATTCCTCAATCGGCACCGCACGGGTGATCAACAGCACCGTTGCCGGCAATTCAGCAAATCGTGGTGGCGGGATCGACAACGACACCCTCGCCACGCTCACTTTGATCAACAGCACGCTGGCGAACAACGCGGCGAATCACAACGGTGGAGGGATCCGCAATCTTGGTTCCGTGTTCGTGGCGAACACGATTGTGGCGTCCAATGCAACGAATGGCTCATCCCCGGACGTGGACGGAGCATTCACGTCCCATGGCAACAACCTGATCGGTAACACGATCAACAGCAGCGGATGGCTGGCCAGCGATCTTCTCAACGTATCTCCTATGCTTGGCTCACTTGGCAATTACGGTGGTCTGACTCAGACCATCCCGTTGCTGGTCGGCAGCCCGGCCATTGATGCGGGAGACAATTCGCTGGCGATCGACGAACATGGGCAGCCATTGACCAGTGACCAGCGTGGTGTCGGATATGCGAGGGAACTCGATGCCGATGGCGACAGCGTTGCGACGGTTGATATCGGAGCCTTTGAATACGCTCCTTTGTTCGTCACCGTGGACGTCCATGGCAATCTGGTCATCACCGATTCGTTTGGCTACGACGAGCAATTCTCCGTCTTCGTCGAAGGAACGAATCTCGTGTTCACAAGCACTCTGCACCCATTCGGCTCTGCACCTGCCGGCGGCTCTCTGAGCAATGG